>NZ_CP147846.1:1203088-1503860 GCF_037327425.1 Rhodococcus sovatensis
ATTCGGTTGCCGCAGAATACGGTTTCTGGCTGGGAGACGCCTTCGCCTCGGGCGGATCAGCAGGCTACGACCACAAAGCAATGGGGATCACCGCCAAGGGTGCGTGGGAGAGCGTCAAACGCCACTTCCGTGAGATTGGGGTCGACACGCAGACCCAGGATTTCACGGTCGTCGGTGTCGGCGACATGAGTGGCGATGTCTTCGGCAACGGAATGCTGCTGAGCAGGCACATCGGGCTCGTCGCGGCGTTCGATCACCGACACATCTTTCTGGACCCGAACCCGAACCGGCCGCGCGCATACGCCGAACGTGAGCGGTTGTTCGCGCTGCCTCGGTCGTCGTGGGCGGACTACGACACCTCACTGATCTCCGCCGGCGGCGGGGTGTGGGACAAGACCGTCAAATCGATTCCGATCAGTCCCCAGGCCCGTGCGTCCCTCGGGCTGGGCGAGAGCGTCACGTCGTTGTCGCCGCCCGCGCTCGTCCGAGCCATTCTGATGGCACCTGCTGACCTGTTGTGGAACGGCGGGATCGGGACCTACATCAAGGCGTCGAGCGAATCGAACGCCGAGGTGGGGGACAAGTCGAACGATGCTGTTCGGGTGAACGGCAACGAGATCAGAGCAACGGTGGTGGGCGAGGGCGGCAACTTGGGTGCCACGGCACTCGGCCGAATCGAGTACGACATGTCCGGCGGGCGAATCAACACCGACGCCGTCGACAACTCGGCCGGTGTCGATTGCTCGGACCACGAGGTCAACATCAAGATTCTGCTGGAAGCAGCAATCGCCGACGGTACGCTCGATCGCGGCGATCGCGACCAGCTGCTCGCATCGATGACCGACGAGGTCGGACGCTTGGTGCTGCGGGACAACTTCATGCAGAACGAACTGCTCGGCACGTCGCGGTCCGATGCGTCTGCGTTGCTCACTGTCCACGGCCGGGTCATCGACGACCTGGAAGCTCGGCGTGGTTTGGACCGCGAACTCGAGGCTCTGCCGAGCAAAGCCGAGATCCGCAAGAGGAAAGGCGAGGGCCGCGGACTGACGTCCCCCGAACTCGCAACACTGATGGCGCATGTGAAGCTGAGTTTGGAGAGCGATCTTCTGGCCAGCGAGCTTCCCGACAGTGACGCGTTCGCTCCGAGATTGCCGAAGTATTTCCCAGCGCCACTACGCGAGCCGTTTCGCGACGCGATCACCTCGCACGCGCTTCGTCGGCAACTGGTGGCGACGACGCTGACGAACGAAACCGTCGACCGAGGCGGGATCACCTACGTCTACCGATTGGCCGAGGACGCCGGCGCCACCGGTACCGATGCCGTGCGTGCTTTCGCTGCTGCGACGGCGATCTTCGACCTCGAAAACCTCTGGGAGGACATACGATCGGCGGGTATTCCCACTGCGTCGTCGGACGAATTGCTCCTCGAGTCCAGGAGGGTTCTCGATCGGGTGGCCCGTTGGCTGCTGACAAATCGGCCGCAGCCGCTTGCAGTGGGCGCCGAAATCAGCAGATACGCAGGCAAAGTCGCGGCACTCAGTGGCCTGGTCGGAGGATGGATCGACGGTCACCAAGCGCGAGATCTCGACGGCCGTGTCGAGTCCTCGGTCAGCAGGGGCGCTCCGAGAGCGCTTGCTTCGAAGGTGTATCGGCTGCTCGACGTGTTCTGCCTTCTCGACGTCATCGATGTCGCGGACATCACCGACCACGAACCGGACGAAGTTGCGGAACTGTATTTCGCACTCGATGCACACATCGGTGTCGACTGGCTGCTGACCTCGGTGTCCGGACTGGCACGAGGGGATCGCTGGCATTCGCTGGCGCGTCTGGCGTTGCGCGACGACCTGTATTCATCGCTACGCGCGATCACCAAGGAAGTTCTACTCGGAGGTGAACCGCACGAGAGCGCGGCCGAGAAGATCGCGGAGTGGGAAACGACCAATGCGTCGCGGCTGGCCCGGGCCCGTGCGGCGCTCGGCGAGATCGCCGATTCCGGCACCCTGGATCTGGCGACACTGTCCGTCGCTGCACGCCAGGTTCGCAGCATGGTTCCCTAGAGTTCTCGAAAAACTCCGACCGCGAACGAAAGGAGACATCTGTAGTGAGTGTCCCTACCGACCACCTGTCCGATAGGCGAGATCCGGAGAGCCGCATCGGTTTTCATACCAGCGTCGAAGTGCGCTGGTCGGACATGGACGTCTACCAGCACATCAACCATGCCCGCATGGTGACACTGCTCGAGGAGGCGCGGATACCGTGGCTCCTGATCGACGGCAAGCCGACTGCGAATCTGCGCCACGGGGCGGTGATCGCCGACCTACACGTGAAATATCGCGGACAGCTTCGTCATGAGGACGGGCCGCTGGACGTGTTCATGTGGGTCGACAAGGTGCGGGCAGTCGACTTCGTCGCCGGGTACGAGGTTCGTGCGAAAGGACAGTCCTTGGATACGCCCGCGGCGATCGTCGCGTCGACGCAGATCGCCGCGTTCGATATCGACGCGCAGCGGCTACGGCGGCTCACCGCCGAGGAACGCGAATACCTTCAGAGCTGGCAGCGTGTTTGAACGAGTCCTCACCGTTCCGGACGCGGTGGAACGCGAAAACCTCACTGCCTTCCTGAGCAAGGCGGTGAGGCTCGACGATGCTGCGGTCGTGCGGATGCGTACGAGATCGGACGGCAGACTCGCGGTGTGGGCATCGACGGGGTTCGACGCCCTTGCCGTTCGGGTCGTGTCAGGGTCGATTTCACCCGACGACACGTCCGCTGCCGCCGATCAGTTGCTCGCGGCGCTCGCCTCCGTCGTCGACGGTGCAGTGGATCCGGGTTTCTCGATGGATTCTGCGTGGCGCGGCGCGCTTCCGCCTGAGCACGGTTTCGAGCACGTCGACGACGTGCCCGCTCGGGTTCTGATCGATCTGGCGCAGCGCGGAGCAGTGCTGGCCAAGGAGCACGGAAGCAGTCACGGACCACCGGTGTCGTTGCTCGATCAGGAGGTCCTGCACGTCGACGGTGGTGCCAACGGAGTGTCGATCACGATGAGGACGGTATTCGCCCTCACCGCAATGGGTTTCGTTCCGCACACGGGTCAAGACCCGTTGACGGCAACCGTCGATCTCACTCGTATCGATGCGGACGAAATCGTGCGGGTACGTGCAACGAAGGTGTGGTTGCGGCTCGACGCCCGCTACGGCTCGGTGTTCAGCCGACGTGGGAATCCGCTTTCGTTGACTGTCGAGCGCTGAGGGCTCAGACCAGCCACGCTGCGGCGTCGGCAGGCAACTGGCCGTCCACCACGGGGGCGCTCGACATCAGCAGCTCGCCAGGAGGCAGCGGTATGGGTACGTCGGTCGCGTTGAGTGCGCAGATCAGTCCGCCGCGTCGACGGAACGCAAGACAACCGGGAGGGCTCCCGTACCAATCGAGGCCCGGACCGGCGAACTCCGGTCGCAACGCTCGAAGTTCGAACGCCGAACGGTACAGGCTGAGCATCGAATCGACGTCTTCCAGTTGCTCCTCGACCGTCAGCGACGCCCACTCCGCGGGCATCGGCAGCCAAGTGTCGGCAGATGTACTGAAGCCGAACGGAGGTGTCGAGCCTTCCCACGGCAGCGGCACTCGGCAACCGTCACGGCCGCGTTCGGTGTGATCCGAGCGCTCCCAGACCGGATCCTGCAGAGCGGAGTCGGGTAGATCGGCGTTCGGCAGACCGAGCTCTGCGCCGTTGTAGACGAATACTGCACCCGGAAGCGCCAATTCGAGCAGAATCATCGCCCGCGCCCTGGCTGTTCCGCGCTTGCCACCGCCGTAGCGGGTGACTTCACGCACGACGTCGTGGTTGGAGAGCGTCCACGTCGGTGTCCCATCCACCCGCGACACTGCGTCGAGTGAGTTGGACACCGCGTCGCGTATCGCCACGGCGTCGAATGCGGCCTCGGCCAAGCGGAAGTTGAAGCCGAGATGCAACTCGTCGGGTCGGATGTACTCGCTGAATTTCTCGTTGTCCTGTACCCAGATTTCCCCGACGGTGGTCGAGTGCTCGTACTCGTCCATCACCTTCCGAATTCCGCGGTGAATAGTGTGTACCGCGTCGTTGTTGAATCGCGGATCGTCGTCGTCGTTCCTCATCAGAGCGTTGAGCTCGAGATTCATGTCAGGCAGGCCCGCAGGTTTGGCCATCCCGTGAGCGACGTCGATACGAAAACCGTCGACGCCCCGATCGAGCCAGAACCGAAGTGTCTTCGTCAGATCCTCGAATACTTCCGGATTGTCCCAGTTCAGATCGGGCTGCTCGGCGGTGAAGATGTGTAGGTACCACTGACCCAGGGACCCGTCGGACTCGCGTACTCGTGTCCACGCCGGACCGCCGAAGATGCTCGGCCAGTTGTTCGGCGGCTCGCCGCCGTCGGGCCCGGTGCCGTCGCGAAAGATGTACCGCGCGCGCTCGGGGCTACCCGGCGCCGCTGCGAGCGCGGCCACGAACCACGGGTGCTGATCGCTGGTGTGGTTCGGAACCAGGTCCATCGTGACCTTGATGTCGCGCGCATGCGCTTCCTCGATCAGTGCGTCCATGACGTCGAGGTCGCCGAACAGTGGATCGATCGCGCGCGGATCCGACACGTCGTATCCGTGATCGGCCATGGGCGAGCGCATCACGGGGCTCAACCAGATCGCATCGATACCGAGCAACTCGAGGTAGCCGAGCTTGTCGCGTACTCCGCCCAGGTCACCGACGCCGTCACCGTTGGAATCTGCAAACGAACGCGGGTAGATCTGGTAGAAGACAGCATCTTTCCACCATGGTTCGGTTTCGAGTCGGTCGGCCACAGTGGCCAAGTCTGCCAAACGATCACCCATTGCCTCGATGAGGGACCGTCTTGATGTTCGTCACGCCTTCGGATGGGCGGAGCGACCTCGGTGTTCGAGCGGGCTGGATGGTGCTCGTAGGGCTCGTGCCGTACCGAATGACTCATTCGGTCACTTCGAGCGACGAAAGCGCAGGTTGCAGCGGGTGCGCAGGTTGCAACGCGTGCCTGCGCTGAAAAGTGCGCGCTGGGCTGGGGTTGAGACCGAATGACTCATTCGGTCACTTCGAGCGACGAAAGCGCAGGTTGCAGCGGGTGCGCAGGTTGCAACGCACGCCTGCGCTGAAAAGTGCGCAATTACACACCGCGCTGCCGGTTTTGCACGGAAAAACAGTCGCTTTGTCCGAAAGATGAGGTACCGTTTCGGACGAAACCGGAGCGAGGGGTACGACAGACAATGACCGAACAGTCGATCGAGGCAGTACGCCTGAGTGAAGTGATGCTGCAGCCCAGTCCCATCAACCCGGACTGGATCCTCGACGGTGAACCGGAGGCCCGCATGGCCGAGTGGTCACGCAGTGTGGATGGAACCACCACCACGAACGTCTGGGATTGCACAGCGGGCCGGTTCCGGTGGTTCTTCGCCGTCGACGAAATTGTGCACATCATGGACGGCTCGGTGACTGTGTCCTCGGACGATCATCCTGCGCGGACGCTTGTCGCGGGCGACGCGGCCCTGTTTCGTGCCAGTACATGGTCGGAATGGCACGTCGAAAACTACGTGCGCAAGCACGCAATACTGCGCCAGCACCTCCCGCCCTCGCTGCTGCTCGCTCTGAAGTTCTCCGGCAACGTGCGTGGTGCTCTTCGTCGGGCCAAGGGGCTCGGGCGGAAAGAGCCGGTGCCGTCAGGCCTCTGACGCTCAGAAGGCCGAGTTCACCATCGAATTCGCTGCCATCTCCATGTAGTCGACCAGCTGCGCGCGGTGAGTCTCATCGAGAACCGTGTCGTCGATCGACGCGATGGCGATGTGCATGCATCGTAACCACGCGTCGCGTTCGATCGGACCAATCTGAAAGCCCGCATGTCGCATGCGGAGACGGGGGTGTCCGCGCTCGTCGGAGTACGTGCGGGGACCGCCCCAGTACTGTTCGAGGAACATCCGCATTCGCCTTTCGGCGGGTGCCAGGTCTTCCTCCGGATACAGCGGTCGAACAATCTCGTCCTTGGCCACTTCCTCGTAGAACTTGGCCGTGAGCTTGTGGAACGTGTCCGCGCCGCCGACCGCGTCATAGAAGGTCTGCTGCGGTTCGGTCATCGTCTTTTCTCTCCAGTCGCAATTGTCGAACAGGGAACTACACGGCCGGTACGAGCAGTCCTACTTTGCCAGGTCGGCAACGACGCCACCCTGTCGGCCTTGTGGATACGGTGCTTTGATTCCGGCGTCGTCGAACGCCTGGAGAATTTCGCGATGCAAACGTCGCTGTACCGCCCACTGCACACCAGGCCTCGTCTTGACAGTAATTCGAATGGTGACGGTATCCGAACTCACGGCGTTGACGCCCAGCATCTCCGGGTCGCCCAACAAGTCACCCTCGAAAGCACCGGACGTGACAACGTCGAGTGCGGTCTTCTCGGCTACCTTGCATGCCTCGTCGAGATTGGCAGTGTGGGCTACCGGTAGGTCCAGAACGGCGACGGCGAACCCCTGACTCATGTTTCCCACCCGAAGAACTTCGCCGTTGCGGCAGTACCAGACCGTGCCGTTGACGTCGCGAATGGTCGTCACGCGCAGTCCGACGCTTTCTACGGTTCCGATTGCTTCACCCAGGTCCACGACATCGCCGACTCCGTATTGGTCCTCCAAGAGCATGAATATCCCCGACAGGAAGTCGCGGACGAGATTCTGCGCGCCGAAACCGAGGGCAACGCCGACGATTCCTGCCGAGGCGATGAAGGGGGTCACATTGACCCCGACCACGGCAAGCACGGACAGTACGAACCACGTCAGCACGATGACGGACACGCCGGACTTGAGGACCGAACCGATTGTTTCGGCGCGTTGCTTGCGTCGTTCCGACAGAATCGCCCCTCGCATGGACGCTGGTGCGCGTTCGCGCAAGGGGCGCAGCAGAGGCGGTTTGCCGGATTCGACGACGGTCCGCCGAGTGAAGCGGGTGATCAGTCGGTGCAGCAGTACCCGGAGCACGATCGCGAGTACGAGATAGCCGGCGATCTGTAAAGGTCTGTCCACCAACCAGTCCCGGCCTGTTTCGGTCAGTTCGAACGCCCGTGTGTCGAGGGCGAGTGATGACAGGTGGACGGATGAGCTCGAAGCAAAAACAGACACTTCCAAATTCTACGGACGACGCGCGATCTCGCCACCTTCGTGACCGACGGATGCTCCGTTGGCCCGAAGTTCACGGTTCGGCAAACGCAATTGCGCCGGAAAGGGGTGTGCAGACGCGGCGTTTTCGTGTTCCACTGTCTCACGTGTTCCACGCAAGCCATGCGCGGACGCCGACATCTTTTGGGAGAACACCCATGAAGAACAAGCAACACCGTCATCGACAACTCCTGCCCACCGATGTTCACGACACCGCAGACCAGCGGGAACGGATATCGGGGGCTTCTCCACTGCACGTTGTATCTCCTGGCGAGGACTCCGTTCCTGCCTGGGTCAAGCGCCGGGTGCTGCTTCTGAATGCCACCTTCGAGCCGCTGACCGCCCTGCCGATGCGTCGCGCAGTGGTTCTGCTCGTTTGCAACAAGGCCGATGTCGTCCACGACGACCCGTCGGGGCCATACATCCGCTCGGCCGACTTCTCGGTCCAGGTGCCGTCGGTGATCCGACTGAGAACCTTCGTCCGTGTGCCGTACCGGGCGAGAGTCCCGATGACCCGGGCCGCGCTCATGCACCGCGATCGATTCCGATGCGCGTACTGCGGCGCGAAGGCGGAGACCGTCGACCACGTGATTCCACGTAGTCGAGGGGGCGAGCATTCATGGGAAAACTGTGTTGCGTGTTGTGCCCCGTGCAACCACCGCAAAGCCGACAAGATGCTCAGTGAGCTGGGTTGGGCGCTCCGCGCGCAACTCGTTCCGCCGAAAGGGCCACACTGGCGACTGCTGGCGAGCAACAAGGAACTCGATCCGTCGTGGTTGGCCTACCTGGGTGAAGGTGCGGCCTGATCGGGGCCTGTATGTCCCCGATTCATCGGCGCCCGTTTTGTCCGATGCACGCCGCGTGCGGTGGACTTCGCCGCAGAACTTGACCCGGCGTCGCCCTGCGGCGAAAAGTCGGCTAACGTCACACCCTGTGAGCATTCTCGAGACACTGGTGTTATTCGGCGTGATACCGGCCGCGTTGGTCGGAATCATCGGCGCACTGTCCTACGTCGCCGACAGGCAGCCCGGCATGAACGTCACGCCGTACACGCTGTCGGAGAAATGGACACGTGAACCAATGCTGTGGAGCGCGACCGACGAGGTGACACCGCACGGTGGGCACGGCGGTTCGCATGCATCCACCGCGGATTCGATCGGAGGGTCGGCAAGTGGCAAGTGGTGAACTGGTCAAGAGTCACGTCGATGTCGACAACCTGCCCTACGGGTCTGCGTTGACCTCGAGCGGACGAGTATCGGCAGCGCACGAGTTCGGAACCGCGAGTCCGACGCATCTTCCGTTCGCGACGCAAGATCTCGTTGCCCTCGACGACGCTCTCGCTGAGGCGACGCGTGCGACGCAGATTCGCTTCAACGTGTACGTCGGCGATCTCGGTGACGATGTCGCGGCCGGTGCCAACGAGGTGTTCCCAGGTACCCCGGACGCGATCCGATCGATTTTGATCGCAGTGGATCCCAACAACAAGGCGATCGAGATCCGCACCGGTCGTCGAGTGTCCGACCGCGCGACCGATCGCGTCGCGCAGCTGGGCATCACTGCCGCCGTCGGGCCCTTCCGCGACGGAAACCTGATCGACGGGCTCGTCAGCTCGGTACGCGTCATGGCTGCGGCGATCGTCAGTCCCTAGATACTCACACCGACCCACAAGAAATGCGCCGTTCGAATCGAACGGCGCATTTCTTGTTTCTGCGGTAGGTCAGCTCGCGTCGAACTCTCGCGCCGCGAGTGCACGGACGATTCCCGCGCGGCCCTCGATCACCAAACGACGTAGCGCAGGTGCCAGATCCTTCTCCAGGAACCTGTCCGCAACGGCTACGGAATCGGCGTCGATCGACCACGAGGGGTATAGGCCGATCACCACGGTTTGCGCGACTTCACTGGATCGCCGAGCCCAGACCTCTTCGATCGCGGCGAAATAGCGGTCCACGTACGGTGCCAGCAGCTCCGCTTGACCGGGGCCCGTGAAACCGCCGACGATCGAACGGGCCGTGATGTTGGGAACGGAGTCGTCGTCGATCACCGTCGTCCACGCTTGTTCCTTGACCTCGCTGTTTGGGCGTATAGCCCGCGCCGCTGCGGCCGAACGGGCGCCCGCGGCGGTGTTGTCACGGGCGGCCTCGGCGTCGATGACGGGGGAGCTCAGACCGTCGCTGTCGATGGCGCCTGCTGCTGCGAGTGCGGACACCAGCCGCCAGCGCAGATCGGTGTCGACGTCGAGACCGTCGAGTCCCTGCTGAGCAACGTCACCTTCGAGCAGCGCCTGCAGGACGGCCACATGGCGGTCGGACAATGCCGAACCTGCCAGTGCATTGACGAACGCCAGTTGGTGATCGGAACCGGGCTCCGCGGCCCGCGCGCATTCGAGCAGTGTGTCGGCGAACTCGGGCTGACCGTGCTCAGCGGCCCAGCCGGGCTCGGCGTAGCTGGTGATCGCCGTCTGAGCCTGCAGCAGGAGTCGCTGAACGACCCCGACCTCGGTCTCCGCTCCGATTCCGCGCTGGACGAGAGCGACGAAATCACGGGCCTTCATCTCGGCTTGTCGGGTCATTTCCCACGCCGCCGACCAGGCAAGGGTGCGGGGGAGGGACTCGGCGATATCGCCGATCCGCGCGACAAGCACCGACAGAGAGTCGGGATCGAGCCGAACGGCGCAGTAGGTCAAATCGTCGTCGTTGACGAGAACCAGCTTGCCGCGCGACACGCCGACCAAAGCCGGTACGTCGGTGCTGTCGGCTGCGTCCAGATCGAGCTCGACGCGTTCGGTGCGCACCAGTTTGCCGCACTCGTCGTCGTAGATGCCGACGGCGATGCGATGCACTCGATGCTCGCCTGCACCCGGTGCCGCGCCGCTCTGCTTCACCGCGAACCGGGTGAACTTGCCGTCGGCGTCGACGTCGAAGTCCGGGCTCAGCGTGTTCAAGCCGGTGGTGCGCAACCACTGGTTTCCCCAGTCCGAAAGATCACGGCCCGACGACTTCTCCAGTGCTGCAAGTAGATCCGAGAAGGTGGCGTTTCCGAAGGCATGGTCGACGAAGTAGCTGCGGAGGCCGGCGAGGAAGTCCTCTTTACCGACGTACGCCACGAGCTGCTTGAGAACGCTCGCGCCCTTCGCGTAGGTGATGCCGTCGAAGTTGACCTCGACTGCTGCGAGATCGGGGATGTCTGCTGCGATCGGGTGTGTGGAGGGAAGCTGGTCCTGTCGGTACGCCCATGCCTTCTCGACGTTGGCGAACGTCGTCCATGCGTTGGTGTATTCCGTTGCCTCCGACTGGCACAACACCGAGGCAAACGTCGCAAACGACTCGTTGAGCCACAGGTCGTCCCACCACGTCATGGTCACCAGGTCGCCGAACCACATGTGTGCCATCTCGTGGAGAACGGTCTCGGCGCGGCGTTCGTACGAGTAGCGGGTGACCTTGGAACGGAAGACGTAGTCCTCCAGGTAGGTGACCGCACCAGCGTTTTCCATTGCGCCTGCGTTGAACTCGGGCACAAAGAGCTGGTCGTACTTCCCGAATGCGTACGGAGTGCCGAAATTAGCATGGTAGAAGCCGAAACCCTGCTTGGTTTCGGTGAAGAGACGCTCGGCGTCCATGTACTCGGCGAGAGATGCGCGGCAGTAGATGCCGAGGGGGATCGTGCCGTGATCGTCGGAATACGAGTCGGTCCACTCGGCATACGGCCCCGCGATCAACGCGACGAGGTAGGTGCTCATCAGCGGGGTTGTGTCGAAGACGTGTTCCCCTGCAGCGGGTTCCGTTGCATGTGCCGAGTTGGAAATGACTTTCCAGCTGTCGGGCGCAGTCACCTTCAGGTCGAACGTCGCCTTCAGATCCGGCTGGTCGAAGCAGGCGAACATGCGCTTGGCGTCGGCTGTTTCGAACTGCGAGTACAGGTAGACCGAACCGTCCGAGGGATCGACGAAACGGTGCAGTCCCTCGCCGGTGTGCGAGTAGAGGCAATCGGCGACGACAGTCAGCTCGTTGTTCTCGGCCAAGTTCTCGAGGGTGATACCGGTCTCCTCGTCGTACCCGGACACGTCGAGTTCGGCTCCGTTGAGAACGGCCGACTTGATGCCGTCGGCGACGATGTCCACGAATGTCGAGGATCCGGGAGTCGCCGTGAACGAGATGGTCGTCGTCGACAGGAAGGTCTTTTCGCTCGGTTTGCCGGAACCGTCGGTCAGGTCCAGAACGATCGAGTAGGTGGGGTTGCCGAGCACGGCGGATCGTGCTGCAGCGTCATCGCGAGTCAGGTTGGGAGCAACCACGTCAGTCAAGCACCTTCTCCAGTAGGAAACGTTTGATGCCACCATCCCATCACGTCTGGGGTTCGGCATGCCGGTCAAGGGAGACCGTGGAATGCTTCGTCGGTGTCTGCGGTTGATTGTGCGGACAGGACACCTATTCGCTCGAACACGAAGGAGCCTCACGTGAGTGGCAGCGCGCAGAAGGACACTGCGGATTTCTGGTTCGACCCCCTTTGCCCCTGGTGCTGGATCACCTCACGGTGGATCCTCGAGGTGGAGAAAGTCCGCGACATCGACGTCAACTTCCACGTGATGTCTCTTGCGGTTCTGAACGAGGGCCGCGACCTGCCCGAGAACTACGCGGAAATGATGAAGACGGCGTGGGGTCCGGTGCGCGTCGCAATCGCAGCCGCTCAGTCCGAGGGTGACGAGATTCTGCCGCCGCTGTACACCGCGCTCGGTACACGTATTCATAACGAGGACAACAAGAATTTCCCTGAGGTCATCGAGCAGGCGCTCGCCGAGCTTTCGCTGCCCGCCGAGCTTGCCAAGGCCGCGGACAGTTCGGAATACGACGAAGCCCTCCGGACGAGCCACCATGCCGGCATGGACAAAGTCGGCCCCGACGTCGGAACGCCGACCATCCACGTCAACGGCGTCGCATTCTTCGGCCCGGTCCTCTCACGTATCCCGCGCGGCGAAGAGGCCGGCAAGCTGTGGGATGCGTCGGTCATTTTCGCGTCGTACCCGCACTTCTTCGAGCTCAAGCGCAGCCGCAACGAGGATCCGCAGTTCGACTAGTGCTCCTCGCCAGTGGCACGGAAAAGTGCATTGGAATGCGCTTATCCGTGCCACTGGAGGCGGAGCCGACTTCTTAGGCGACGATGCGATCCGAGCTGTCCGCGGTCCCGAACGACCGATGTTCGCTGCGGCTGAATCGCCACGCCGACCACGCCGCTGCCGCCGCATCCAGGGCATCGTCGAGAGCTGGGCCGGAGGGCAGATCCGCCAGCCCGTCAGCGAGGTTGCGCGGGTCGATCCATCGGCTCAGTGCCGCCATTCGCTGTCCTGCCCCGCGTCCTGACTTCTTCGACGCGAACGTGACATCCGGGGTCATCAGCCGGAACGAACACTCAGGATGAACCTCCACCACTCGATCCGCGTCGAACGAACTCGCCCGCCAGGAACGAATCGCGGGCATCAGATACCACGTCTGCTTGCTGATCGCCTTGCCTGTGATCTCTCGTGAGATCGCACAAGCGTCCGCGTAGGACGTCGCCTCGAGCGCGGCGTGAACCGGGGTATGGAAGATCGACGACCGGGCGGGTCCGAGGAATCTCTTGGCCTCCACTTCGCTGGCACGGTATCCGCTGGTCGGCATCGAAAGGGGCATGTCGACGCCGACCGTTCTGCACGACGCAGTCGCGGCGAGAACCAGCTCGGGATCGTGCTCGACCGTCCAGTCCACCCGAACTCCGTCGAACCGAGCGATCACCCACTCGCCCTTCGCTCCGTCGACTCCGGCCACCGTATTTTCCGTGCGCGAACTCACCTGTCAGACTCTATGCATGCGCGTATACCTGGGTGCAGACCATGCTGGTCTCGAGTTCAAGAATCAAATCATCGAACACCTCACAGCCACCGGGCATGAGCCCGTCGACTGTGGTGCCTTCGACTACGACCCCGTCGACGACTACCCCGCGTTCTGCATCGACGCCGCCCGCCGCGTCGTCGCCGATCCAGGCAGCCGAGGCCTCGTCCTCGGGGGCTCCGGCAACGGTGAGCAGATCGCCGCGAACAAGGTGCCGGGCGCCCGATGCGCTCTTGCCTGGAGTGTGGAAACGGCCAAGCTCGCCCGAGAGCACAATGACGCGCAGCTGATCGGAATCGGCGGGCGCATGCACACGCTTCCCGAGGCCCTCGCCATCGTCGATGCGTTCCTCGGCACTCCCTTTTCCGGGGAAGAACGCCATCAGCGCCGCATCGACATCCTGTCCGAGTACGAGCGCAGCGGTGAGGCTCCCGAGGTGCCGGGAAAGCCCGCGTAGGTGCCCGAAGGTCACACCCTGCATCGACTGGCTCGTCTTCATCAACGACGATTCGGCGGGGCACCGGTAGAAGTGAGCAGTCCACAGGGACGCTTCACCTCCGGCGCCGCGCTGATCGATGGGCTGGTGCTCGAACGAGCCGAGGCGTGGGGCAAGCATCTGCTGCACCGATACGAGTCGGATCTGATCGTGCACATCCATCTGGGGCTGTACGGGAAGTTCTCGGATCAGACCGTTCCGATGGACGAGCCAGTCGGGGCGGTGCGTCTGCGGATGGTCGGGGAGAAGTACGGAACCGATCTCCGTGGTCCCACCGCATGTGAGATCTACACCGATCAGCAGGTCGACTCTCTCCTTGCGCGGCTCGGCCCCGATCCGATTCGCAAGGACGCAGACCCGGAACAGGCCTGGAAGCGAATCAGTAAGTCGCGCACCGCTATCGGCACACTACTGATGGATCAGAAGGTGCTCGTGGGTGTGGGGAATGTGTACCGCGCCGAGATCTTGTTCCGGCACGGGATCAACCCGATGCGTCCAGGCAAAGACCTCGACCACGCAGAGTGGGATGCACTGTGGATCGATCTGGTCGACCTGATGAAAATCGGCGTCCGTAAGGGAAAGATCATCACCATCCGCCCAGAGGACGATCACGGTGACGGGAGCTACGGCGCCGGACGACCCCGCACCTACGTGTACCGCAGGGCGGGGCGTCCGTGTCGCATCTGTGGAACCGAGATCCTGCATTCGGTAATGCAGGCGCGGAACCTGTTCTGGTGTCCGGTCTGTCAGGCGACCTAGAAGCCGCCGAAGTCCCCTCCGCCGCCGAAGTCCCCTCCGCCACCGAAGTCTCCACCGCCGCCCCAATCGCCGCCGCTGTCACCCATGGCGCCGTATTCCTCACCGCCGCCCATGTCGTTGCCTGCGTCGCCGCCGCCCATGTCGCTGCCTGCGTCGCCACTCATGTCGCCGCCTTCGGAACCGTCACCGGACCCACTGGCGAACTCCTGTTCGCCGTACCCGACTCCTGCCATGCCGGAGAACATCGCCGAGAACAGGAACATCGAACCGACACCCCACGCGCCTGCGACAAGCGCTGGGCGCCACCATGGCTCGGAGTACCAGCCGGCGGGGACCGGCCGGCCGGCGACCCGTCCGCCGGGGTAATAGTTGGGGGTGCGGTCGGACGGATTCGGTGATGCCTCGACCTGTCGGCCTTCGAAATCGACCTTGCGGTCCTCCGTGACGTGGCCGGCCGACTTCTGGCCTGTGATGCCCTGGATCTCCGGTCCTGGGTCCATCCCCATCGCCAGTCGTGCGGCCCGAATGTAGTACAGGCCCTCCAGCGCAGTCTGCTTGGCCAACCGCGCCTGTTCGACGGTCTTTGCCTGGTCGATCTGCGACCCGGCGGCGATGTTGCGTTCCGACGCGTCGGCGAGTGCTTGCTTCGATGCGGTGTCGGTTCCTGAGAGGTTGTAGATCTGACCGGCTAGTCGCTCGATTGACTGGCGAGCATCCGCCTTTGCGTCCTCCAAAGAACTTGCGGATCTGGCCGCGTTGTTCTTCTGGCTACGAACGACCAGAAATACAACCGCAGCAACAATGATGACAACGAGTAAGAGTGCTTCCACTGGTTACCGCTTCCTTTGGACGCGTTTCGAGATTCTGGACTTCCGATATGTCCGATCTGCGGACAAATCGGACATAGATTCACGATACGCGTCCGATCAGTCGGTGAACCACGCTCGGCAGGTGCAAGATCGCGGGTATGACTCCCGACGAGCAGTTGCAGCTTCTGTCCGCCGAATGCAATTTGATGAGCTCGCTCACTCTCGACGATGCGAGTAGCCCAATCCCGTCGATGCCGGACTGGACGGTGGAGAAGTTGGTCCGCCACGTCACGTTCGTGCACCGGATGGCGCTGGCTGCACTCGATACGCCCGCGGCTGATGGGATGGCGAAAGTGATTGCACGAGTGGAGAGGCCGGAGCGTGGACCGCGCGTGTTCGACGACTACCGCGAATCTGCTGACGTCATGTTCGGTGCCTACTCTGCGGTCGACCCCGCGCAGGAAGTCGCGACGTGGGCAGGAGTGGGAACGGCTGACTACTGGATTCGTCGGCAGCTCCACGAACTCACAGTGCACCGCTTCGACGCGCAGGATGCGGTGCATGCACGGGGAGGTGCCGAGCCGGACCCCGCTGACCCGGCCGGTGCAGCAGACGGCGTCGCCGAATGGGCGGAATCGTTCCTGACGAGGGTGCCGCTCGAACAACTTCCGCAACTGGCCGGAAGAACAGTCCACGTGCACACCGACGACGGAACCGGATTGGAGCTGTTCGTGGACTTCGGCGGTTCCGAGATCTCGGTGACGCGCGAACACCGCAAGGGTGACGTGGCCTTGCGTGGGTCGGCCCAGAACATGCTGCTCGCGGTGTGGCGCAGACGTCCGCTTGCCGTCCTCGACATCATCGGCGACGTGTCGGTAGCCGAGGCGTTGTACGACGGGGTTCGGATCTGAGAGCCCTGATTGGGACCGAATGAGCCTTTCGGTCACCTTTGGGTGAGCGAACCGGCCCGGCGCGCAGGTTGCAGCGAGGGCGCACGTTGCAACTTGCGCGTGGGCTGGAAGGTGCGCAGTCAGCCTGTGTTGGGACCGAACCGGACATTCGGTCACCACGAGGGCTGGCCGCACACCCAACACAGCACAAAGCCCGCCTCCGCGTGATGCGGGGCGGGCTTTGTTGTGAGCCGATGACGAGAATCGAACTCGCGTAGCCTGTTTGGAAGACAGGGGCTCTACCATTGAGCTACATCGGCGTGCCCACGACAACGATGGGATCGCCATCAGCGCCGCGTGCAGTTCGAAACTCTACATAACCTCGGTTCGGGATTACAAATTGCCTGCATGTACAGTCTTCGAAGACGGCAGCGGTGGCCCGGCTACGGGTACCGCTAGTGTCTGCTGTTCAATGGTGCATGTACGTTGAATGGCGTCGGTAAGACGGGGTGTGGCGCAGCTTGGTAGCGCATCCGCTTTGGGAGCGGAGGGTCGCAGGTTCAATTCCTGTCACCCCGACAAAAGAACGAAGCCGGATCCATCGGGTCCGGTTTCGTGCGAAGGATTCACTTCGCCACGGATTCGCCGACGGTCACCGTGCGGCTTACCGCGAGTGACGAGTGAATCGGACCGACAGCAAGGCACGACCACCAGAAGGAGCATGTCCCGTGAAGAGCACCGTCGAGCAGCTCAGCCCGACGCGAGTCCGTATCAACGTTGAGGTGCCCTTCGAGGAGCTCAAGCCTGATTTCGACCGCGCCTACAAGGCACTCGCGCAGCAGATCCGTCTGCCTGGCTTCCGTCCGGGCAAGGCACCGGCCAAGCTACTGGAGGCCCGCGTCGGACGCGGCGCCGTGCTCGAGCAGGTCGTCAACGATGCCCTTCCCACGCGCTACTCCGAGGCTGTCTCCAACGAGAAGATCAAGGTAATCGGCCAGCCCGACATCGAGATCACCAAGATCGAGGACGGCGAAGAACTCACGTTCACCGCCGAGGTCGACATTCGCCCCGAGATCGCGCTTCCCGACTACTCGACCATCGACGTCACCGTCGATCCGCTCGAGATCACCGACGAAGCAGTGGACGAGCAGCTTCAGTCCCTGCGTCAGCGGTTCGGGACCCTCACCGGTGTCGACCGTCCGGTTCAGGATGGGGACTTCGTATCGATCGATCTGTCCGCCACCGTCGACGGTGAGACCGTCGAGGAAGCGTCCGCAAACGGGCTCTCGCACGAGGTCGGATCGGGTCAGCTCATCGAGGGCCTCGACGACGCCATCGTCGGTGTGTCCGTCGACGAGTCGAAGGACTTCACCTCCACCCTCGTTGCAGGCGAGTTCGCCGGCAAGGAAGCGGTCGTCACCGTCAAGGTCGTCTCCGTGAAAGAGCGCGAGCTGCCCGAGGCCGACGACGAGTTCGCGCAACTTGCAAGCGAGTTCGACACGATCGACGAGCTTCTCGCCGATCTGAAGACCCGCGTCGAGCGTGTGAAGAAGGTCGAGCAGGCCGGTCAGATCCGCGACAAGGTGCTCGAGACCTTGCTCGAGACGCTCGAGATTCCGGCTCCCGAGGCCGTCGTCAAGGCCGAGGTCGACTCGCAGATTCATGAGGCGATTCATGGTCTGGACCACGACGAAGCCAAGCTTGCCGAGTTGCTCGAGTCGCAGGGCTCCAGCCGCGAAGAGTTCGACAAGGACATCAAGGACACGGCAGAGAAGTCGGTACGTACGCAGCTGCTCCTCGACGCTATTGCCGAGGCCGAGGGCACCCAGGTCGGCCAGGACGAGCTCACCGAGCGGATCATCTTCCAGGCACAGCGCTACGGCATCTCGCCGGAAGAGTTCATCCAGCAGGTGCAGCAGGCCAACCAGCTCGGTGCCGTGTTCGCGGACGTGCGTCGCGGCAAGGCTCTTGCCTCGGTCGTGGACCGCGTGAACGTCACCGACTCCACCGGTGCAGCCGTCGACACGTCCGAGCTTTTCGGTAGTCCCTCAGACACGGAAGAGCCTGCAGCAGGCGATTCTGCCGAGGGTGAACAAGAGAAGTAACGCTGACAGCGAACGACGGCGGTTCCGGGACTCCGGGGCCGCCGTCTTTCGTTAGTGTCTGTATCAGGAACCAACGATCGTATGGAAAAGGCAGGTACCGTGACTGTTCAGAATCCGGCGGCTTCGCAACAGCAGAGTCCCGTCATGACTTCGGCCGCTTCCGGCTTGAATCTCAGCGACTCCGTGTACGAGCGTCTGCTTCAAAACCGCATCATCTTCCTCGGTACTCAAGTCGACGATGACATCGCAAACAAGTTGTGCGCGCAGATTCTTCTGCTCTCCGCCGAAGATCCGAACCGTGACATCGCGCTGTACATCAACTCACCCGGTGGCTCGGTCACTGCGGGCATGGCCATATTCGACACCATGGAGTTCGCGGAGTGCGACATCGCGACCTACGCAATGGGCCTCGCAGCGTCGATGGGGCAGTTTCTGCTCTCGGCAGGCGCCAAGGGCAAGCGCTATGCGCTGCCGCACGCGCGGATCATGATGCACCAGCCGTCCGCTGGTATCGGTGGTAGCGCCAGCGACATCGCGATCATGGCGGAGCAGTTCGCGCACACCAAGCGCGAGATGGCCGAGCTCATCGCCCTGCACACCGGCCAGACGGTGGAGCAGATCACCGAGGATTCCGATCGTGACCGGTGGTTCACGGCAGCAGCGGCCAAGGAATACGGCTTCGTCGACCACGTGGTGTCGCGGGCACGGCAGGCAGGCGGCATCGGCGAGTAGATCGCCCGGTATCCGAACCTCGAAAACCCACTTCTTGGAGAAACGATGACAAACTTGTTCGAACCGAATCAGATGCCGTCCTCGCGGTACATTTTGCCGTCCTTCGTGGAGCACTCCAGCTACGGCGTCAAGGAGTCGAACCCGTACAACAAGCTGTTCGAGGAGCGCATCATCTTCCTCGGCGTGCAGGTCGACGACGCGTCCGCCAACGACGTGATGGCTCAGCTGCTCGTGCTGGAGGGGCTCGACCCCGATCGCGACATCACGATGTACATCAACTCGCCCGGCGGATCGTTCACTTCGCTGATGGCGATCTACGACACGATGCAGTACGTCCGCGCCGATGTCGCAACCGTCTGCCTCGGACAGGCTGCATCGGCAGCGGCTGTTCTGCTCGCGGCCGGTACCCCCGGCAAGCGCGCCGCTCTGCCGAACGCCCGGGTGCTGATTCACCAGCCGTCCAGCGGTGGAATCCAGGGCCAGGTGTCCGACCTCGAGATCCAGGCGGCAGAGATCGAGCGCATGCGTCGACTCATGGAGACGACGCTGGGACGCCACACCGGCAAGGACCCCGCGGTGATCCGCAAGGACACCGATCGCGACAAGATCCTGACTGCCGAGCAGGCAAAAGACTACGGAATCATCGATACTGTCTTCGAGTACCGCAAGTTGTCGGCACAGAAGTAGCCCAAGCGGGTATCTTCGCAGGACCGCTCGAAGGTGTCGGGTTGCGGCGCACGCCAGCGCTCGACACCTTCGGAGACGGACAGCCGCACCGCTTCGATGCCATCGGAGCGACTACGGAGGCGGCGTAGTTCGGTGATCGGGGCTCGAATTGTCAAGAATTCGGGCGACGAATCACCGGAAACAACTCGCCCGGTTCTTCGGAACACGGGTACGGTCGCATCAGGACTCGAACGCTGTCGATCGAGAAGTTGCTCACGGTCGTATTGACATCTGCTGGGTGTCCGTCGACCAGACGCGGACAAGGAAGTAGGAACCTCGAACATGGCACGCATCGGTGACGGTGGCGATCTGCTGAAATGCTCGTTCTGCGGCAAGAGCCAAAAGCAGGTGAAGAAGCTCATTGCAGGTCCAGGTGTGTACATCTGCGACGAGTGCATCGACCTGTGCAACGAGATCATCGAGGAGGAGCTCGCGGAGTCGAGCGAGGTCAAGCTCGACGATCTGCCGAAGCCATCCGAGATCAGGGACTTCCTCGAGAACTACGTGATCGGGCAGGACACCGCTAAGCGGACGCTGGCCGTGGCCGTCTACAACCACTACAAGCGTATTCAAGCCGGGGACAAGGCACGGGACGCCCGTGGGGAAACCGTCGAGCTCGCGAAGTCGAACATCTTGATGCTCGGACCGACCGGCTGCGGCAAGACCTACCTCGCACAGACGTTGGCCAAGATGCTCAATGTCCCGTTCGCGATCGCCGACGCCACAGCGTTGACCGAGGCCGGGTATGTCGGTGAGGACGTCGAGAACATTCTCCTGAAGCTCATCCAGGCTGCGGACTACGACGTGAAGCGCGCCGAAACCGGCATCATCTACATCGACGAGGTCGACAAGATCGCTCGTAAGAGCGAGAACCCGTCCATCACCCGCGACGTCTCCGGTGAGGGAGTGCAGCAGGCTCTGCTGAAGATTCTCGAAGGCACCCAGGCAAGCGTCCCGCCGCAGGGTGGCCGCAAGCATCCGCATCAGGAGTTCATCCAGATCGACACGACGAACGTGCTCTTCATCGTTGCAGGCGCCTTCGCCGGACTCGAAAAGATCGTGTCCGATCGCGTCGGCAAGCGTGGGCTCGGATTCGGTGCCGAGGTCAGGTCCAAGGCGGAAATCGACACGCAGGACCACTTCGCCGAGGTCATGCCGGAGGATCTGATCAAATTCGGCCTGATCCCGGAGTTCATCGGTCGTCTGCCGGTTGTCGCGTCGGTGACCAATCTGGACAAGGAATCGCTCGTCACCATATTGTCCGAACCGAAGAACGCACTGGTCAAGCAGTACAGCCGGTTGTTCGAGATGGACAACGTCGAGCTTGAGTTCACCAAGGACGCGCTGGAGGCTATCGCCGATCAGGCGATTCTTCGTGGCACCGGTGCTCGCGGTCTCCGCGCGATCCTCGAAGAGGTTCTCAACCCGGTGATGTTCGACATCCCGAGCCGTGACGATGTGGCCAAGGTCGTCGTGACATCCGAGACCGTCAACGACAATGTGTTGCCCACGATCGTTCCGCGGAAGCCTGAGCGCCCGGAGCGTCGAGACAAGTCGGCGTAGCAAGACAGCTCACGAAAGACCCGGTCATCGAAGTCGATGACCGGGTCTTTTTGCAGTTGATGGCGAAAGTCAGGCGATCTGCTGAGGAGATGCCAAGAGCCGCAACGAGATCCATGGGAGACCCGTTGTACTCGAGACCGTTCATGTTCGCTGCGGTATCGGGGGTGAGTCCGGCATCGATCAGCACCGTGTGGGTCTTCGGTACCGCCAGCCACACGTAGTCCGCGGCCTTGGCGCAGATCGGCGTGCGAAGCGACGACACATAGCAACGGCAGCTGCAGCCGTAGCGCGAGTGTCGCGTACACCGGGCACAATCTTGGAGTATGACCTCGCCGAACCGCATCACGATCGAGTACTGCACGCAATGCCAGTGGCTGCTGCGAGCAGGATGGATGGCTCAGGAACTGCTCAACACGTTCGGTCAGGAATTATCCGAAGTCGCGTTGATCCCGGGTACGGGAGGCGTCTTCCGTATCGAGGCCGACGGCGAGGTGATCTGGGACCGTAAGCAGCGCGGTGGTTTTCCCGAGATAACCGTGTTGAAGCAGCTGGTTCGTGACCGAGTAGCGCCTGAGCGCGATCTCGGCCACGTCGACCGTACGTCCTAGCGGGGTCTCGCTAGGACGTTCCACTGCCTAGGTTTTCGAAGACTGCAGCGAGTCCCTGGCCACCGCCGATGCACATCGTTTCCAATCCGTAGCGAGCGTCGCGACGTCTCATTTCGCGCAGCAGCGTCGCAAGGATCCGGCCGCCGGTTGCTCCGACCGGGTGTCCGAGCGAGATTCCGGAGCCGTTGGGGTTCAGACGAGAATCGTCGGGATCGATGCCCCACGTGCGCAGCACCGCCAGAGTCTGAGCAGCGAATGCCTCGTTGAGTTCGATGACGTCCATGTCGGCGAGTGTGAGGCCGACTCGACCGAGCGCTTTCTCACTCGCGGGGACCGGTCCGATACCCATGGTGCGCGGCGGAACCCCGGCAACTGCCCAGCTGACGAGCTTGGCGATCGGACGCAATCCGAGTTCGGCGGCCTTCTCCGGCGTGGTCACGATCGCCAGAGCGGCGCCGTCGTTCTGTCCGCTGGCATTGCCTGCGGTGACCGTGGACTCGGGGTCGATCTTCGCGCGGATAGCCCGTAGCTTCGACAAGGTTTCGACGCTGGTATCGGCGCGGGGGTGTTCGTCGGTGTCCACAATCAGAGGGTCGGATCTGCGCTGGGGAACCGAGACGCCGACGATCTCCTCGGCGAAAACACCGTTCTTCTGGGCAGTGACGGCTTTCTGGTGGGACTGAACGGCGAGTGCGTCTTGATCGGCCCGAGTGATGGCGAACTCGGCACGCAGGTTCTCCGCGGTCTCGATCATGCCGCCGGGCACCGGATAGTTCTTACCGCCGGCGGTGACTCGGGCGCGTGCGAGGCGGTCGGACAGCGCCACGGCCTCGGCCTTGACGCCCCACCGCATTCCGGTTGCGTAGAACTCGGCCTGACTCATGCTTTCGACACCACCGGCCAGAACCAGGTCGCTGCCGCCGGACTGCACCTGCATGCATGCTTGCAGCACCGCCTGCAACCCGGACCCGCAGCGACGATCGATCTGTTGGCCCGGCACTTCGACGCCGAGGCCGGCATCGAGGGCGGCGACTCGGCCGATGGCGGGAGCGTCGCCGTTCGGAGACGCCTGACCGAGGATGACGTCGTCGATGTCGGAACCGGAAATGCCGGTGCGGTCAACGAGTTCGGTGATGACGGCGGCGGCGAGCGCCTCGGGTGTGATGTCGCGGAACACCCCGCCGAAACGCCCGATCGGCGTGCGTAGCGGCTCACAGATGACGGCGTCAGGCATGAAGACTTCCTTTGTGGTCGGTCGATTGCGAGTGCACGCGATCGAGGTCTGCTTCGATGGCGCTGCTCGCCTGCAGAAGCGCGGGCAGCAGGTGTTCGCGTACGGCGGCGGCACTGTGTCTCGCGGCTTGCGTCGACACGTTGGCAGCGGCCACGACTTCGCCCGTGTGATCGCGAATCGGGACTGCGATCGACCGCAGCCCCTCCTCGAGTTCCTGGTCGACGAGGCAGTATCCCTGTGTTCGTACCTCATCCAGTTCCGCGCGAAGCGATTCCGGGTCGGTGATCGTATTCCCGGTGAGCGCTGCGAGCTCGACGCGGCCGAGGTAGTCCTCGAGTTTCTCCGGGGTCAACCCAGCAAGCAGAACGCGGCCCATCGATGTCGCGTACGCCGGGAATCTAGTTCCGATGGTGATCGCCACGGTCATGATTCTGCTGACGGGAACACGAGCGACGTAGACGACGTCGTCGCCGTCGAGGATCGACACCGAGGAGGACTCGCGGACCTGTTCCGCCAGGGATTCCAGGTGCGGACCTGCAACGTCCGGCAGGGTGAGGGACGACAGGTAGCTGTAGCCGAGTTCGAGGACACGTGGAGTCAACCAGAACATGGACCCGTCGCTTCGGACGTACCCGAGTTCGACCAACGTCAGCAGGAAGCGTCGTGCAGTCGCGCGGGTCAGGTCGGTGGTCTTGGCAACGTCGGAGAGCGTTCGGCGGGGGTGCTCGGCGTCGAAGGCTCTGATGACCGCGAGGCCGCGGGCGAGCGACTGGACGTAGTCAGGCGACGGGGCCTGCGGTTCAGGTGCGTGCCGTTCGCTCATGACGTCTCCGATCGCACGGTCTCGGTCGGCAGGGTCTCTTTCAGAGCGACGTCGGCCATCGCGAACGCGGAGTTGCTGTTGGGAACACCCGCGTAGATCGCGGTGTGGAGGAACACCTCGGCCATCTCGTTGGGGTCCAGTCCCGCTCGCAGCGCTGCACGTATGTGCATGTCCAGTTCGTGCTGGTTGCCTACTGCGGTCAGAATCGCCAGGGTGAGCAGTCGTCGGGTGTGATGATCGAGTCCTTCTCTGGTCCACACGTCGCCCCAGGCCGTCCGCGTGATGAAGTCCTGGAAAGGTGCGGTGAACTCCGTGGTGCGCGCGATGCTGCGCTCGACGTGGGCGTCGCCGAGTACCGACCGACGTGTAGCCATTCCCGCATCGTGCGCGGCCTGTCGGCCGGCGTCGTACAGACTGCCCGAGATCATTTCGACGATAAGCGCGGTGATGCGACCTGCTTGTTCGACGTTGGCGAGATGTGCGGCCTTGGGCAGAACGTGAAAGCGTGACCTCGCAATACCGTCGGCGATGATTTTCATGTCGGCGGGCGTCGTTGCCGGATCCTGCTCGCCGGCGACGACCAGCGTCGGAACGCTGACTCGGCCCAGGTCGGCTCTGTTGTCCCACTGGGACAACGCTTCACACGACGCGGCGTAGCCCTCGTCGGAAGTCGCGCTGACCATCGCCCGGTGTCGCGCCGAGAGTTCGCTGTCGCGCGATATCAGTTCGGGCGTGAACCAGCGGGAGAGCACGACATCGGCCAGCGACTCGGTGCCGTCCGCGCGCACTGCTGCGGCGCGGTCGAGCCATGCTTGCGGTTCGCCGAAACGTGCGGACGTGCACAGCAGCGTGAGTGTGAGTGCGCGGGCAGGTCGATGTACGGCGATCCACTGCGCGATCGCGCCGCCGAGCGAGAGCCCGACGAGGTGCACGCGATCGCGACCAAGTGAGTCGAGCACGGCAAGAACGTCTTCGGCCATGTCCGCTACGGAGTACGGGCCTTGGGGAACCGGTGACGTTCCGTGCCCGCGAAGATCGACCGCAATGACATCCGCGACGCCGGAGAGTCCCGGGATCTGAGGGTCCCACATCGAACGGTCCGATCCGAGCGATCCGATCAGCACGACGGTCGAATCACCCGATGAGCCGGTTACCAGGTCGTAGGACAGTTCGACGGTCATGATCTTCCTTTGCTTCGAGCGTGGACGTCGGCAACTACGCGGTCGACGATGTCGCCTGCGTGGCCCAGATACTGTGCGGGATCGAGTAGTTCACGAACCACGCTGGGATCGAGAAATTCGGTGATCGAAGGGTCCTCGTCGAGTGGGCGACCCGAGGCACAGGCGACCGTGACGATCTCGCGGGCCGAGTCGGTCTGGCTGGACAGCGCGGTGGTGACGCGTTCGGCCAGCAGGAGTCCATGGGTGATATCGAGGTTTCGGGCCATGGCGTCGACATGCACTGTCAACCCGGTGATGCTGACAGCCACCTGGTGGGCGCCACCGCCGACGAGTCGGAGCAGATCGGTGAGAGTTTCCCACTCCGCATGCCACGCACCTGCCGCTCGTTGGTGCTCGTGCTCCATCGAACTCAGGAGGGTGGCGACGAGACCGGGGACGCGCTTGACTGCCGCACGTGCCGTGATGGCAGCGACCGGGTTGCGCTTGTGTGGCATCGCAGACGATCCGCCGGGGGCGGCTTCTTCGACTTCGCCGACTTCGGTCGAGGCCAGGAGTGTGACGTCGAGGGCCGGCTTTGCGATTGCTCCGGCCACTACGCCGAGGGCGCCTGCAATCTCGCCCATCCGAGTGCGCTCGGTGTGCCAGGGAACCCCCTGACGTGCAAGCCCCAGTTCGTCGGCCAGTGCGTCGGCAACGTTCGGGCCGTGGGGGAACAATGCTGCTGAAGTCCCTGCGGCGCCGCCGAATTGAACTGCGAGTGAGTCTTCTGCCCGTGCGAGTGCATCATCGGCTCGGGTCAAGCCCGCCACCCAGCCGGCGACGACGGCACCGAACGTCGTCGGCAGGGCTTGCTGGCCGAGGGTGCGACCTGCAGTCGGGGTGTCTCGGTGCACCTGAGCGAGATGCGCGCCTGCAGTGATCGCGTCGCCTATTGAGGATCGAATCGCCGTCAGCGATCTCTGAGTCAGCAGCATCAGAGCGGTGTCGACGATGTCCTGACTCGTCGCCCCCGGGTGTACGGCGGTTCGGGGGACGCCCTGAGGCGCAACCGCCCGTCGAATGATCTCGACCAGTGGGATGACAGGGTTCCCGCCCGCAGCCGAGAGTTCGCCCAGCTCGGCAATGTCGACGCCGCCAGGTGCACCGAGCTCGGTCGACACTGCGGACACGATCTCGGCGTGGGCTGCGTCGACCAGACCGTGCTGGGCTGCAGCCCGTGACAACGCGGCCTCCACGTCGAGCATTGCCGCGACCCAGGCCTGATCGGATACGAGTGCTGCAGCATCGCCGCTACCGAACGTGGGGTCGAACAGGGATCCGCGGGTGTTCGTCATCGATCGCTTTCGTTCGTCACAGATCGAAGAACGGAGTTTCGTCGCCGTTCGGGTCACTGTCCTGGACTACCACATCGAGGTGGTAGCCGGTGGGTGTTGCTTTTGCGATCAACTTCTCGCGCTGCCGTGGGTCCATTCCCGACAGCACTGGGTCGGAGAAGTTCCGTTCGGTCTCGTCCGGAAAGTAGATCCGGGTGACCAGGCGCTCCAGCATGCCGCGGGCGAAGATGCCGACATCGATATGGGGTGCCTCGATCGAGCCGTCCTCGGCAGAGAGAGGGCCGGGCTTGACGGTGCGCACGGTCGAAGTTCCAGTGGAATCCGCTACGGCGCGGCCGAATCCACGGAATCGAGCCGGCGTCGGCTCGGCACGGCCCCGCGGGTCGTCCGGGTGGTCGAAACGCCCGGCAGCGTCGGCCTGCCAGGTCTCGATCATGGCGTCGGCGATAGGGGTTCGATGTCCGTCGTAGACGGTGACAGTGATGTCGATCGAACCTTCTGTGCCGGTGGGTACTACATCGGGGCCGTCGGGCCAGGGCAGCCCGATGTGGAGGTAAGGGCCGACGGTCTGCGACGGTGTCTGCCCGAACGGAACCTTCGTGAAGTCGATCCCCGGGGTGACAGGGTATCTCGGAGCGAAGTCAGTCATCGTGGTCGTCGCCTTCGAAGGGAGTTGCGTTGCGGCCGCGCAGGACGATGTCGAAGCGGAAGCCCAGGGCCCAGTTGTCCTGTGTGGCCTCGTAGTCGAACGCGCTGACCATGCGACCCCTGGCCTCTTTGGGAACCGAGTTGAATATGGGATCTTGGAAGAACATCGGGTCGTCCGGGAAGTACATCTGAGTGACAAGGCGCTGCGTGAACGCCTGACCGAAGAGCGAGAAGTGAATGTGCGCCGGCCGCCACGCGTTGGTGTGATTGCCCCATGGGTATGCGCCGGGCTTGATCGTCGTGAATCGGTAGTTGCCCGTGGCATCGGTGAGCACTCGGCCGACGCCGTCGAAGTGCGGATCCAGTGGCGCGGGCCAGGTGTCGCCTGCGTGACGGTACCGTCCGCCCGCGTTCGCCTGCCACACCTCGATGAGCGTGTTCGGTACTGCTCGTCCGTCACTGTCGAGGACGCGCCCATGGACGATGATGCGCTGCCCCTGGGCTTCGCCGCCGTGTGCGAGCGTGAGGTCTGCGTCCGCAGCAGTGACCCGGCCTTCGCCGAGGACCGGCCCGGTGATCTCGGTCAGGCGCTGGGGCAGGAGGGTGAGCGGCTGCTTCGGGTGCCGCAGTGTGGTGGTGCGGTACTCGTCGAAGTCGCGGGGTGCGTTGACCCCGGACTGGTCGCGGTACGGCCGGTTCTTGTCGCCGATGACGGTGAAGTCTGGCGGTAGTTGGAGCATCGGTTGTTCCTCACGTTCGAGCTACGTGTTTTCGGCGTATGAGTGTTCGTCATGTGGACAATTAGCCGCTATACGAACCACATTACGTTCACGACGGGCTTCAAGCAACGAAATCGGCCAGAATGTTCGTATAGTGGCGATGTGTTCACAATGCGCACAAAGTTCGGTATGGTCGTCGGCATGATGGACAAAGTGATGACGAGTGCTGCCGAAGCAGTGGCCGACATGCCGGACGGGGCTTCCGTCGCGGTCGGTGGCTTCGGTCTTGTCGGAGTTCCGGAAGTTCTGATCGACGCGGTGCTGGCGCAGGGGGCGACCGATCTCGAGATCGTCAGCAACAACTGCGGAACCGACGGCTTCGGCCTCGGCGTGCTCCTGGAGAAGCGTCGAATCCGCCGAACTATCAGCTCCTACGTCGGGTCGAACAAGGAGTTTGCGCGGCAGTATCTCGCCGGCGAACTAGAGGTCGAGCTGACCCCGCAAGGCACTCTCGCCGAACGCCTGCGTGCCGGCGGCGCGGGTATTCCGGCCTTCTTCGCGCCTGCGGGCGTTGGAACTCAAGTGGCTGACGGCGGCTTACCGCTGCGCTACGACGGCAACGGCGGCATCGCGCTGGCGAGCCCACCGAAGGAGACGCGTGAATTCGACGGCACCACCTACGTGATGGAGCGTGGGATCGTCGCGGACTACGCGCTCGTACATGCGTGGAAGGGCGACCGGCATGGAAACCTCGTATTCCACGCCAGTGCACGGAATTTCAACCCTCCGGCCGCTGCGTCGGGGCGAATCACCATTGCTCAGGTCGAGCACTTGGTCGAACCCGGAGAGATCGGACCCGACGACGTACACACGCCGGGGATTCACGTGCAGCGACTTGTGCACGTCGGCAAGGTGACCGTAGGAATCGAGCAGCGGACGGTGCGAGCATGAGCGAGAACATTCCCAAACTGACGCGGGAGCAGATGGCGGCGCGGGTCGCACTGGAACTGGGGGACGGCGAATACGTCAACCTCGGTATCGGTATGCCCACTCTCGTACCCAACTACCTGCCGACCGATATCACCGTGATTCTTCACTCGGAGAACGGAGTGTTGGGAGTAGGGCCTTACCCGACCGAGGACGAGCTCGATCCCGAGGTCATCAACGCGGGCAAGGAGACGATCACTGTTCTGCCCGGCGCCTCGTACTTCGATTCCTCGCAGTCGTTCGGCATGATCCGTGGTGGGCAGGTCGACGTGGCGGTACTCGGTGCCATGCAGGTGAGCGCGACGGGTGACCTCGCCAACTGGATGATTCCCGGCCACATGGTCAAAGGCATGGGTGGCGCAATGGATTTGGTCCACGGTGCGCGTCGAGTCATCGTGATGATGGAACACGTGTCGAAGAAGGGGGAGCCCAAGATTCTTCAGTCGTGCACCCTTCCGCTCACCGGCGTCGGATGCGTTCAGCGCATCATCACCGATATGGCGGTATTGGACGTGACCGAACACGGCCTGAGATTGGTCGAGACCGCACCCGGCATCACCGTAGAGCAGGTCGTGGCGGCGACGGGCGCCGCACTCAGCGTGTGATCCTGTGCGTATGCGAGTACAGGTTCATGTCCTCGCCGCGTAGGAATCCGACGACGGTCAATCCCGAATCCCCGGCGAGATCGACGGCGAGCGAGGACGGTGCAGAAACGGCCGCAAGTATCGGAATGCCTGCCATCACGGCCTTCTGAGCAAGCTCGAACGAGGCGCGGCCACTGACCATCAGAACCGTGCCGGCGAGCGGAATCCGACTTTCACCCGTCGCCCACCCGACTACCTTGTCCACCGCGTTGTGCCGACCGACATCTTCACGGGAGACGAGCATCGTGCCGTCGACATCGAACAATGCAGCGGCATGCAGACCGCCGGTCGAGTCGAACGCCTTCTGTGACTCGCGCAGTGTGCCTGGCATGGTAGTCAGCACCGACGCTTTGACCTCGGTCTTGTCGGCGGCGGGGGAGTGACGAGTCTTCAGTCGAACAGCATCGAGTGAGCCTTTGCCGCATACTCCGCACGACGATGTCGTATAGAAGTTGCGTTCGACCCCTGGCTCCGGCGGCGCCACTCCAGGTGCAAGCGTGATGTCGAGGACGTTGTAGGTGTTCTGGCCGTCGTCGTCGACGCCGTCGCAATACCTGGCCACCGAGATGTCCTCGCGCCTGACGATGACACCCTCGGTGAGGAGAAATCCGTGCGCGAGTTCGATGTCGTGGCCTGGAGTTCGCATCGTCACGGCAAGCGCCGATCCGTTCACTCGGATCTCGAGTGGTTCCTCGACGACGAGAGTGTCCGGTCGAGTCGTCTCGTGTGGTCCACGGATTCTGACGACCGGACGCCGAGCGGTGATTCGTCCCATGGATCGATTATGCGCCTCTTACGCCATGGGCGACGCCGGCGACGATCTCGCGTCCAGGGCCGCTGCGTTCAGGGCGGCCGCGTTCAGGGCCGCGACCAACGACACCATCCGCGGATGATCGACGAGATCGTCGACCCACACCGCTCGACCCTTGTGGTCGGCCAACGGTATCCGCCAGTTCTGGTATTGGGTCTCGTCCGTTCCCGGTTGATTCTGAATACGGTTCTCGCCCACGGCATCCACGAGCGCAACGCCGAGGAGGTTCGACGGGCTCCGCGCAATCAACCGGTACAGCGCCTCGACGGTCGCCTTCTCAGAGGCGTCAGCCGGCAGTAGTCCTCGGGTCCGCGCGAGGTCGAGCACTGCTTCGCGCCCTGCCGCGTCCTGCGCAGTTTCGGCGTCCACGTCCCGTTCGAGCAATCCGAGGCGCGAGCGCAGCGCGATGTGCTCACCGCGCAGGTACCCCACGGTCGGTGGTAGATCGTGAGTGGTCACCGATGTCAGGCACAGCTCCCGGTAGTTCTCGGGTGGGATGGGCGCGTCTCCATCGTTCTCGAACCACAGAATCGAGGTACCGAACACGCCGCGTTGACCGAGGTACTCCTGAACTCTCGGTTCGAACACACCGAGGTCTTCTCCCACCACGACAGCTCCCGCCCGCTCGGCCTCGAGCACGAGGATGCCGATGAGTGCTTCGTGGTCGTACTCGACGTAGGCGCCTTCGCCCGGTGTCGACGCCTCCTGCGGAATCCACCACAGCCGGAACAATCCGAGAATGTGGTCGACACGTATGCCGCCTGCGTGCCGAAGGATGGTGCGCAGCATGTCGCGATAGGGGCCATATCCCAACTCCCGCAAGCGATCCGGATTCCACGGCGGCTGGTTCCAGTTCTGGCCCTGCTGGTTGAAATTGTCGGGCGGAGCGCCGACAGTCACCCCGGTTGTGAGCGCATCCCCGAGGGTCCACGCATCGGCGCCGTGCCGATGCACACCGACGGCGAGATCGTGCATGATTCCGATGTCCATGCCCGAGCGCCGCGCTGCCAGCTGGGCGCGCTCGAGTTGCTGGTCGCAGATCCACTGCAGCCACTTGTGGAACGCGATTCGATCGGCAGCGGTCGCGCGAAATTCAGTGGCGAAGTCGGTGCCGGGATGCGCTGCTTCTGCGTTCCATATCTTGTCTTCCGGGCCGAACTTCTCGGCGAGAGCGCACCACAGGGCAAAATCGTCGAGCCCGTGCCCCTCGCGCTGGCAGAAGGCGTCGAATTCGGCCTGCCGGGCCGCAGGCAACGCCACGCGGTGAATCCTCGACAGTGCCCGAAGTTTGGCGCGAAACGATGGGTCTCGATCGATCTTCCTCGTGCGCTTGTTCGCCTTCGAAAAGCGGCGCGCCGACTCTCGCACTTTCGCGTACTGGTCACGAGGTAGGTAGGAGGTTTCCGGGATGTCCTCGACCCTGATGTACATCGGGTCGAAAAACCGTCTCGTCGTCGGCAGGTACGGCGACGCCTCGACCGGGGGTTCGGGACGCTGAGCGTGAAGGGGATTGACGAGGACGTAGTCGAACCCGTGGGTTCCGCCTGCGATCGCGGACAGGTCGGCAAGGTCGGCGTAATCACCGACTCCCCACGATCTGTCCGACCGAATCGAGTACAGCTGCGTTGCGAGACCGCTCCGCTGCTTGCCGAGCAGTCCATCGTTGGCGGACAGGCGCCTCGGCGTGACGACAAGGGGGCACTGGGCACGAGTCCGATGTGCGGAGTCGAGCTCGCTGTCCGCGGTCAAGGTGTGCCAACCAGTCGGCAGATCGGCGGGCAGACCGAACGTCGCGCGCCCCACCAGGGCTCCGTCGATCTCGCGAGGATCGACCCACACCTGGACCTGTGTGAGCGGGACGTGGTCCCCGTCCTCGGTCGTGACATGAACCGATACCGGATCGCCATGCGGGACATGGACTTCCACTCGATCGGACTCGCCCTGCACGATCACGACGACTGGCGGGAGCGTACGTCGCCACGGCGCCTGGTCGAGGTCGCGTAACGAGGCGGCGACGTCGTCTTCGGTGTCCGCGTCGATCCCGCGTGCGGCGAGAATGCGGTGAAGCGTCGAATCGGACACTTCGTGTTCGGTGTGGTCCCATCCGCGGTACGACGTGGACACGCCACATTTTCCAGCAAGCTCGCGCAGTAGCGAAGTGTAGGTCACTCCAATGATCGTGCCAGGCGTACTCGCTCACGTCACTCGCAGGAGTTTCGGGCGGTGACAGCAGGCCCGGACGACAAGTGCCGCGAGCGACTTGCCGCTGGTGACAGCTGGGATTGAACTTGGACGGGCCCGGGTAGTCTGATCGCGGTCACGGTGGCGAAGTCGCTGCCGGACCCGAAGTTTTGAAATGCAGGGTGGTGCACGAACGCGTGAGCCACGAGGAGAGTCGAGACAACGGATAGGGAGCGCGAATGACTGGCGTTGGCAAGATCGAAGAGCTGGAAAGAAATTCCGGCGCACCGGTCGAGCTGCGAGTGGTCGCGGACGCCGATCAGTTGCCGGTAGTGCGCGCAGTAGCAGAGACGCTTGCAGTGCTGGGGGACTTCACGCTCGACGACATTGCAGACATCAAGCTCGTGGTGGACGAGGTGTGCTCGGAGTTGATCGCGGGTGCCGTCGAGGGTGCCGAGCTGAGCTGTTCGTTCGTGGTCGGTGACGCGGGTATGCGGATCACGACGACGTCGGTGGTGCATACCGGTCGCGTTCCGAGGTCGGACAGCTTCGGATGGCACGTGCTGCACACGTTGACCGACTCGATCTCTCTGAGTGCATCGTCGGTCGACGACGGATCGGCCGTGGTCGTCGACGCGGTCAAGCGGAGGAGCAACCTCTAGTGCCCGTGCCGTACGAAAAACCAACGCGGCGTCAATCGGACGACTACAGCGAAGTTGTACCTCTCATCCAGCAGATGCAGGCCTTGGAAGTGGGTTCACCACAGCGACAGGTGCTGAGGGATCGCATCATCACTCGGTGTCTGCCGCTCGCCGAGCACATTGCCCGGCGATTCGGAGGCCGTGGTGAAGCGCACGAGGATCTACTGCAGGTAGCGAGACTGGGCCTTGTCAATGCCGTCGATCGCTTCGACATCGAGCGCGGATCGGACTTCGTGTCCTTCGCCGTACCCACGATCATGGGTGAGGCGCGACGCTACTTCCGCGACGCCGGGTGGTCGGTGCGGGTGCCTCGACGGATGAAGGAACTGAACTCGATGATCTCCGGCGCTGTGGGGACGCTGTCGCAGAAGCTCGGTCGGGCACCGACGGCCAGCGAAATCGCAGCCGAGCTCGACATCGACGTCAAGGAAGCCTCGCAGGCGTTGCTCGCTCGGAGCGCTTACCAGACCGTGTCGGTCGACTCGGTTGTCAGTGACGATCGACTTCCGCTGATGGACACGCTCGGTGCGGACGATCCGGAGCTCGAGAAGATGGAGAGCTACCTGACGGTTCGCCCTGCTCTCGAGAAGCTGCCGGAGCGTGAACGGCAGATCGTGATTCTGCGGTTCTTCGGATCGATGACTCAGACGCAGATCGCCGATCGGATGGGCATCTCGCAGATGCACGTGTCCCGAATTCTGGCGCGCACGCTGTCTCAGTTGCGAGAGGACCTCGGGCCGAGCTGACCGAGGAGAGTCGGCCCGCCGTAGCATTCGCGACAGCGAACGTCGGACTCTTCTCATCCCAGGAGCAACGCCAGTGTCAGAGAAGTCAACAGCAATCTTCGACGACCTCGACAGGTACATGTCCTCGCCGCGGGTCAACGACTTCGCTGTCTCGGGGGACGGTTCGAGGGCGGTCGTCGCGATTGCCGAGCCGAACGCCGACGGAACGAAGTATGTCGCCGCGCTGTGGGACATCGATGTGGCCGGGGTCGATTCGGCCCGCCGGCTCACCTTCGACGAGGGTGGGGTGAGTGGGCCCGCATTCGACTCGATGGGTGATCTGCTCTTTCTGCGGCGTGCAACCAAAGATGACGAGTCCAGTGCAGTCTGGTCGTTGCCCAGCAACGGCGGCGAGGCACGAGTCCTCGCCTCCCGGGGGGCCGGCTTCGCCGGAATCCGAGCCGCAACGGGTGCTCGCGTGTTCGTGGCCGTATCCGACGTCCACCCATCGGCCGACACAGAGGGCGACGACGACCGAATCCGTTTGCTGCGCAAGGACGGTAAGGTCTCGGCGATTCTGCACACGGGGTACCCGATCCGGTACTGGGACCATGACCTCGGTCCAGCCGTTCCACAACTGTTCGCTGGCGAATCCGATTCGCCCGAAACAGAGGCGGTCCGTCGGATCACGGCTGGCGCCGGGAGTGCGCTGCGGGAGGCGTCGTACGACATCAGTTCCGACGGCTCGTTCGTCGTGTCCACCTGGACGGTGCCCGGTGCGCTCGCTACATCCAGGGCGGTGCTGGTCAGGATCGATGTCGCGACCGATGAGCGGACCGTGCTGGTCGACGACGACGGTGCCGACCTCGGATCGCCCGCGATCTCACCCGACGGCCGTCGGGTCGCGTTCGTCAGGGAGTCGCTGTCCACTCCCGACGAGGCGCCCAGGATGACCCTGCAGCAACTCGATATCGCCACCGGTTCGGTCGTCGACGCCGCGCCAGGATGGGACCGGTGGCCGACGAACCCGGTGTGGTTGGCCGACGGAAGCGGAATACTCGTCGTAGCCGACGAGAACGGCCGCGCCCCGATTTTTCTGGTACGCGACGGTGTGCCCACACGCATCACCGACACCGATGCCGCGTACACCCACGTCCATGCCTGCACCGACGGTTCGATCTTCGCGCTCGAAGCGTCGTATCTGCAGCCGCCGCATCCAGTGCGCATCGATCTGTCCTCAGGGCGTATTCGGCAGCTTCGCCTTGCCGACGAGCTTCCGGAACTGCCGGGAAACCTCACCGAGATCGAGGCTGTCGCCGCTGACGGCAGACGGATCCGGGCATGGCTCGCGCTCCCGGCCGGCGCAGGTGATGCAGCGAAGGCCCCACTGCTGCTCTGGGTGCACGGCGGGCCGTTGGGCTCGTGGAACACCTGGTCGTGGCGATGGAACCCCTGGCTGCTCGTCGCGAGAGGGTATGCGGTGTTGCTCCCTGACCCCGCATTGTCCACCGGATACGGCCAGGATTTCGTGCAGCGAGGCTGGGGGAGATGGGGCAAGGAGCCGTTCACCGACCTGATGGCGATCACCGACGCCGCCGTCGAACTGCCGGAGATCGATTCGACGAAGACCGCGGCCATGGGCGGATCGTTCGGCGGGTACATGGCCAATTGGATCGCCGGGCATACCGATAGATTCGATGCGATCGTCACCCATGCCGGTCTGTGGGCCCTCGATCAGTTCGGGCCGACCACGGACGTCGCGTACTACTGGGGCCGAGAGATGTCGCCGGAGATGGCCGTCGAGAATTCTCCGCACCTCTACGTCGCCGACATCACCACCCCGATGCTCGTCATCCATGGTGACAAGGACTACCGAGTACCGATCGGTGAAGGTCTTCGGCTCTGGTACGAGCTGCTCAGCGAGTCGGGTCTGCCCGCCGACGACGAGGGAAAGACCGATCACCGTCTGCTTTGCTTCCCATCCGAGAACCACTGGGTGCTGACGCCGCAGCACGCGAAGATCTGGTACCAAGTCGTTTTTTCGTTCCTGTCCGAACACGTTCTGGGCGAGCCAACGACGTTGCCGGAGGCGCTGGGCTGAGTCGGCCGAGAAAAGGGCGTGTCGGGGCGGTCGGAGGGGACCACTAGAATCGACCGGTGACCAGTTCAGCGCCAGAGACCCCAGACAACCCAGCAGACCGCCTACCCAAGAGCTGGGACCCCAGCGAGGTAGAGGCGAAGCTGTATCAGGGCTGGGTCGACGCCGGTTACTTCGAGGCCGATCCGTCCAGCACCAAGCCTGCGTACTCGATCGTCCTGCCGCCCCCGAACGTCACGGGCAGTCTGCACATGGGCCACGCACTCGACCACACGTTGATGGATGCGCTGAGCCGCCGCAAGCGGATGCTCGGCTTCGAGGTGCTGTGGCTTCCCGGGATGGATCACGCGGGCATTGCGACGCAAACCATCGTCGAGAAGCAGCTCGCGGTGGACGGCAAGACCAAAGAGGACTTCGGCCGCGAACTGTTCGTCGACAAGGTCTGGGACTGGAAGCACGAGTCGGGTGGGACGATTCTGGGCCAGATGCGACGCATCGGTGACGGTGTCGACTGGAACCGCGAGCGCTTCACCATGGACGACGGATTGTCCCAGGCCGTGCAGACCATGTTCAAACGGATGTACGACGACGGTCTCATCTACCGTGCCGAGCGGCTCGTCAACTGGTCCCCGGTGTTGCAGACGGCGATCTCCGACATCGAAGTCAAGTTCGAGGACGTCGAAGGCGAGCTCGTCTCGCTTCGCTACGGATCGCTGAAGGATGACGAGCCGCACGTCATCGTCGCAACCACTCGCGTGGAGACCATGCTCGGCGATACCGCGGTGGCTGTGCACCCCGAGGACGAGCGATACCGCCATCTCGTCGGCACAACTCTCGAGCACCCCTTCACCGGCAGACAGATCCCGATCATCGCCGACGACTACGTCGACCCCGAGTTCGGTACCGGCGCAGTCAAGATCACCCCTGCCCACGATCCGAACGACTTCGAGATGGGCGTGCGGCACAACCTGCCGATGCCGACCATCATGGACAAGGCCGGCCGAATCGCCGATACCGGAACCGAATTCGACGGTCTCGATCGCTTCGAGGCAAGGGTGAAGGTCCGCGAAGCTCTCGCCGAGCAAGGCCGGGTCGTGGCGGAGAAGCGACCGTACCTGCACAGTGTCGGTCACTCCGAGCGAAGCGGTGAGTCGATCGAACCCAGACTGTCGTTGCAGTGGTGGGTCAAGGTCGACGGTCTGGCCAAAGCTGCGGGCGATGCAGTTCGCAATGGCGACACGGTCATTCACCCGGCAAGTCAGGAACCACGTTGGTTCGCCTGGGTCGACAACATGCACGACTGGTGTATCTCACGCCAGCTGTGGTGGGGACACCGCATCCCGATCTGGTACGGACCCGACGGCGAAACCGTCTGTCTCGGTCCGGACGAAACTGCTCCGGAAGGGTGGGAACAGGACCCGGACGTCCTCGACACCTGGTTCTCGTCCGGACTGTGGCCGTTCTCGACGATGGGATGGCCGCAAGCTACCGACGATCTCGCGAAGTTCTATCCGACGTCTGTTCTCGTCACCGGTTACGACATTCTGTTCTTCTGGGTGGCGCGGATGATGATGTTCGGTACCTACGTGTCCTCCGACGCGTCGGTCACCGCCGGAGAGGGCGGCGGTCAGGTTCCATTCACGGACATCTTCCTGCATGGCCTCGTCCGAGACCAGCACGGCAAGAAGATGTCCAAGTCGCGAGGCAACGGCATCGATCCGCTCGACTGGGTCGACCGTTTCGGTGCGGACGCACTGCGATTCACCCTCGCGCGCGGAGCCAATCCGGGAGCGGATCTGTCGGTCGGCGAGGATCATGCGCAGTCCTCCCGCAACTTCGCCAACAAGCTGTTCAATGCGACGAAGTTTGCGCTCATGAACGGCGCTGCGCCGGAGCAGCTTCCGGCGCGCGTGGAGCTCACCGACGCCGACCGGTGGATACTCGATCGTCTCGATCACGTTCGGGCAGAGGTCGATACGGCGTTCGAGCGATACGAGTTCAGCAAGGCATGCGAGGCTCTCTATCATTTCGCTTGGGACGAGGTGTGCGACTGGTACCTCGAAATCGCGAAGGTGCAGTTCTCCGACGAGGCGCAGGCGGCACCGACCCGGGCAGTGCTCGGTAACGTGCTCGACGCACTGCTCCGGCTGTTGCACCCCGTCATTCCATTCGTCACCGAAACGCTGTGGAAGGTGTTGACCGGGGGAGAGTCCATCGTGGTCGCATCCTGGCCGACAGCCTCTGAGGTCGATGCCGATGCACTTGCTGCGCAACGTGTTTCCGACATGCAGAAGCTCATCACCGAGGTCCGTCGATTCCGTAGCGACCAGGGCCTCAAGCCGTCGCAGAAGGTCGCTGCCACGCTCATCGGGATCGAGGCGGCTGACCTCGTCGCGCAGGTTCCCGCGACCCGTGCGCTCGCGAAACTCACCGAACCCGCTGACGGCTTCAATGCCACGGCCTCGGTCGAGGTCCGTCTGTCTCAGGCAACCGTGACGGTGGAACTCGACACCTCGGGAACGGTCGATCTCGTCGCCGAACGGGCGAGGCTGGTCAAAGACCTCGCGGCTGCGGAGAAGGAGCTCGGCCAGACGACCGGCAAGCTCGGAAACGATGCGTTCCTCGCCAAGGCGCCGGATGCCGTCGTCGACAAGATCCGTTCGCGTCAGCAGATCGCCACCGAGGAGATCGCGCGCATTCAGGCCCGCCTCGAAGCGATGGGCCAGTAGTGAGCGAATTCGAGACACCGAGCGTCGATCCGGGCCCGGTCGATCTCGCCGAGATGGCGCTCGTCGAAGCGGAACTCGACAAGCGTTGGCCCGAGACGAAGATCGAGCCGAGCATCTCGCGGATCGCAGCGTTGATGGATCTGCTCGGTTCGCCGCAGAAGGCGTATCCGTCGATTCACGTCGCGGGTACGAACGGCAAGACCTCGGTGACACGCATGATCGATGCCTTGCTGACGCACTTCCACCGTCGGACAGGACGCACGACTAGCCCGCACCTGCAGCTGGCGACCGAGCGCATCAGTATCGACGGCAAGCCGATTTCGCCTCGGCTCTATGTCGATACCTACAACGAGATCGCGCCGTTCGTGGACATGATCGATGCGCAGTCCGAGGCCGCAGGCGGCCCGAGGATGAGCAAGTTCGAGGTGACCACTGCGATGGCCTTCGCAGCGTTCGCCGAGGCTCCGGTCGAGGTGGCCGTCGTCGAGGTGGGTTTGGGCGGGCGCTGGGACGCCACCAACGTCGTCGACGGTGAAGTTGCGGTGATCACGCCGATCGACGTCGACCACGTCGAATTCCTCGGCTCGGATCTCGCTGGCATCGCAGGGGAGAAAGCCGGGATCATCAAGAAGGCTCCCGAACGACTTGTGCCCCGCGATATTGTCGCGATCATCGCCGAGCAGAAGCCTGAGGTGGCCGAGGTTCTCCTTCGCGCTGCCGTCGAGGCCGATGCTGCTGTTGCGCGCCAGGGTTCGGAGTTCCGGGTGCTCGCCCGCAGAATCGCAGTCGGCGGTCAGCAGCTGGAATTGCAGGGTCTCGGCGGTGTCTACACCGATATCTTTCTGCCGCTGCACGGCGAGCACCAGGCGCACAATGCGTCTCTGGCGCTCGCTGCCGTCGAAGCGTTCTTCGGGGCAGGCGCAGACAGACAACTCGACGTGGAGACCGTGCAGGCAGCATTCGCATCGATCGTCAATCCCGGTCGGCTGGAACGGGTTCGCAACGCGCCCACGGTATTCGTCGATGCGGCCCACAATCCGCACGGGGCGCGGGCACTCGCGGCAACCTTGGCTGCGGAATTCGACTTTCGCAAGCTTGTCGGGGTCGTCAGCGTCATGGGCGACAAGGACGTCGATGCCATGCTTACCGTCCTCGAGCCGGTGTTCGACGAGATAGTGGTCACGCACAACGGATCACCGCGGGCCATGGACGTCGAGGAGCTGGCCAACATTGCGGTGGCCAAATTCGGTGACGAACGCGTCGTCGTGTCTCCGACGCTCGCCGATGCCGTGGAGACGGCGATCGGGCTGGCCGAAGAAGTGGGCGACCCAGGCGAAGCTGTATCGGGTGCTGGAGTGATCGTGACCGGTTCGGTCGTGACGGCCGGCGCTGCGAGGAGTTTGTTCGGAAAGGAACCCGTATGAGTGAGGACGGCTCGGAGACCGACGCCCCCAGGTTCAAACCGCCGATCAACGACCCGTGGAAGGGATTCCGAGGTGTCTGCGCGGGCACCCTCATACTCGAGATGATCGTCGTGCTGCTGGCATTGCCCGTCGTGTCGACGGTCGGAGGCGGTCTGAGCTGGTTCTCCACTCTCTACATCGTCGGGCTTGCCGTGTTGATGGTCCTGGCCAGCGGAATGCAGCGTCGCCCACAAGGCATGCAGATCAATCTCGTAATTCAGGTGCTTGTGTTGCTCGGGGTGTTCATCCATCTGTCGATAGGAATCGTCGGGCTGATCTTCGGGGCGGTGTGGTTGTACCTTCTGTACTTGCGCCGGGACATCACCCGTCGGATCGAGCGTGGCCAGCTGTACGGCCAGCGAGAGTGATAGCAAGAGTGATCAAGAGTGATACTGACGAGCGACGCTGACCGACCGTCTACTACTGTCTGTTGTCGTGACTGAGCGCACCCTTGTACTTATCAAGCCCGACGGAGTTGCCCGCCGCTACGTGGGAGAAATCCTCGGCCGCATCGAGAAGAAGGGACTGAGCATCGCAGCACTCGAGCTCAAGTCCGTTCCGCGCGAGCTGGCCAGTGCCCACTACGCCGAACACGAGAGCAAGCCGTTCTTTCCGGACCTGCTCGAGTTCATTACCTCGGGCCCGGTCGTAGCCGCAGTGCTGGAAGGCCCACGTGCCATCGCAGCGTTCCGTCAGATTGCGGGTGGTACCGACCCGGTGGGCAAAGCGGTGCCGGGCACAATCCGCGCCGACCTCGCCCTCGACGGTCAGCAGAACCTCGTGCACGGGTCCGATTCGGTCGAGTCCGCGGAACGCGAGATATCTCTCTGGTTCCCCGGCCTGTCCTGATCCCGCGGACGGCACAGCCCGCCACGCCGCCGATGGTGCTTTCTTCGGCGGTATGGCGGGACCACTACTCCGGTGTGGGATACTCGTGAAGGTTGCTTCACAGTTCGAGTTCCACCGAAGGACACGCTTCAGCAGTAATTTCAGCCCAGTACCGCTAGACAATCAGGACTTCTAGACCCGCAGGATTGCTACACCAGCAGGACGATCGAACGCCACGACAGTGGCGTTCTCGTGACAGCAACCGGATGACTCCGGAGTGTGCGATGCCCGTCATCGCTGCCGACGGCGAGGGGACACCCTTGCCGCCTCAGGCATGCTTGATGATCAGGCGCTCGTACTCGAAGGACACAAAAAGCCATCCAGCCAGGCACCGCGCTCGGCGCACCGGCCACTTGCCGTGGACAGTGCACCAGGTGCGGAGCAAGACCAGACGACACTGACGTCAAACCTTTCGTCAGGACACAAGGATTGCCCTCGCGTGGCCGCGTCACACTTCAGGTGGACGCGCCCGGGGGCCCGAGGAGACATACGTGGCCGATCAAGCCCCGCCCGAAGATGTACAGAATTCGAACACGGGAAGTTCTGCAGGTGGCGCAGATGCGTCCGCTGTGGCAACTCCGTCGTTCCCCGACCGCCTGCGTGTGCACGCTTTGGCCAAGATCATCGGTGTCACCAGCAAGCAGGTGCTCGCCAAGCTCGGTGACCTTGGCATCGAAGCACGCAGCGCGCAATCCAGCCTCGGCCGCGACGTCGCCGAGACCGTGCATGCGGCCTTCACGACGCCTGAAGACACTGCGGCTGCGCCGGTAGCGGTCGATGCACCGGCTGTGGAGGAGAAGGCTGGAGAGGAGAAGGCTGGGGAGGAACCTGCTGCTCAGGAACCTGCTGTCGACAAGCCAGCAGAGTCGAAGCCAGCAGAGCCCACGCAGGCAGTTGCCGAGCCGACCGGGTTGTTCTCCACCGAAGACGTCGCCGTAGCCACCGAGCGTGCTCCAGGCGACCGTCCCGCATTCACCGGACCGTTGTTCTTGCAGCCCGAGGCTGTCGCCGAGGCGCCACGTGCACGTCGGCGCAGTAAGAAGGCTGCAGGCCCTGCAGTCGACGCCAATGCGACCGACGGTATGTCCGAGTCGACCGGAAGTGTCACGTCCGAGTCCGCAGGCGCTACTGCGGACGCAGCGGTCACCGCTACGCCCGAAACGGTAGGCAGTGACGCGAAGAAGTCCAGCGACGAGAACTCGAAGACGGGTTCCGGCAATGAGCTCGTCGATACCGACGACGCCCGTGCCGAGTCGGATTCCTCGGGTCAGGGCGACGAGGGTGACGACGGCGACGATCAGTCACAGCCTCGACGTCGCAGGCGAGGACGACGTGGCCGCGGTCGCGGTCGCGGCGACCAGTCGAGCGATGGAACCTCCGAGGACGGCGACAGCGACGACGAGAGTCAGGCAAGTTCCGACGGCCAGGAGTCGTCCGTCGAGAATGCAGATTCGGAGTCGGACGAAGAATCATCGGCCGACGGGGATTCGTCGACCGATTCGGAGTCCGGTAGCGAGGACAAGCCCAGTGGTGAACGCCGCTCGCGTCGGCGTAGTCGATCGCGCGGGGGGTCCAGAGCGGCCGACTCGTCCTCCGAGGATGAGTCGACTCCGCCCGCCGAGACGGACGCCGAGGATTCCGCGGCAGACGCGTCTGCCGACGACACCGACGACGACCAGGACGAGTCGGATGGTTCGAGCCGTCGCAGGCGTCGGCGCCGTCGTCGTCGCAGTTCTGGAGAGGCGTCCTCCGATGCTGCGTCGTCCGAGGATGATCCGCCGAACACGGTGGTCCACGAGCGGGAGCCCCGCAACAAGCCGCGTACCAAAGACGAGGTTCAGGGAATCAGCGGGTCCACCCGCCTGGAAGCGAAGCGTCAGCGGCGCCGCGACGGGCGAGACGCCGGTCGCCGTCGTCCGCCGATCCTGACCGAGTCGGAGTTCCTGGCTCGTCGTGAATCCGTCGACCGTGTAATGGTCGTCCGCGAGAAGTCGTTCCCTGATCACGGTGATACCACTCAGGTGGCTGTCCTGGAAGACGGCGTGCTCGTCGAGCACTTCGTCACGAGCAGCGCGTCGGCCTCCATGGTCGGAAACGTGTACCTCGGCCGGGTGCAGAATGTGCTGCCGAGCATGGAAGCGGCGTTCATCGACATCGGCCGTGGTCGTAACGGCGTGCTGTATGCCGGTGAAGTCAACTGGGACGCCGCAGGTCTGGGCGGCAACTCGCGCAAGATCGAGCAGGCGCTCAAGCCGGGTGACCAGGTACTGGTTCAGGTGAGCAAGGATCCTGTCGGGCACAAGGGCGCCCGCTTGACGACCCAGCTCTCGCTGGCAGGTCGCTACCTCGTCTACGTCCCCGGTGGCAGTTCGACGGGCATCAGCCGCAAGCTTCCGGACACCGAACGCAAGCGCCTGAAGGAAATCCTGCGCGAGATCGTGCCTGCGGAGGCCGGGGTCATCATTCGGACCGCCGCCGAGGGGGTCAGCGAGGAGGAACTCGCACGCGACGTCACGCGGTTGCAGGCGCAGTGGGCGACGATCGAAGAGGCATCGGCCAAGGCCGAGTCGAGCAAGGGCAGCCAGCCACAGACCCTGTACGAAGAGCCCGATCTTCTCGTCAAGGTCATCCGTGACCTGTTCAACGAGGACTTCGTCAAGCTTGTCATCGAGGGTGAGAAGGCCTGGACGACGACGTCGAACTACATCGAAACCGTTGCCGCAGACATGCTGCCGAAGCTTCAGCGGCACGTCGTGGAGCCCGGCCAGCCGGATGTCTTCGAGGCGCATCGGATCGACGAGCAACTAGCGAAGGCACTGGATCGAAAGGTCTGGTTGCCCTCGGGCGGAACCCTCGTCATCGATCGCACAGAGGCTATGACCGTCGTCGACGTCAACACCGGCAAGTTCACCGGCGCAGGTGGAAATCTCGAAGAGACGGTCACCCGAAACAACCTCGAAGCTGCCGAAGAGGTCGTTCGACAGATGCGCTTGCGCGACATCGGCGGGATGATCGTCGTCGACTTCATCGACATGGTTCTCGAGCAGAATCGTGATCTTGTGCTCCGCAGGCTGACCGAAGCACTCGGACGCGATCGGACGCGTCATCAGGTGTCCGAGGTGACGTCGCTCGGACTGGTCCAGATGACACGAAAGAAGTTGGGAACTGGTCTGGTCGAAGCGTTCTCGACCAACTGTGAGCACTGCCAGGGCCGAGGAATCATCGTTCATCCGTTCCCGGTCGAGAGCAAGCCGGACGACGGTTCGCGGTCCAACTCTTCGCGGGGCGACTCGAGTACTCCACGCAAGCGGCGTGGTCGCGACAAGTCCGACAACGCCGGTTCCGGCGGAAGTGCGGGCTCCTCCGAGCATTCCGAAACTACGGCAGACCCCTCGATCAAGCGTGCGCATCCGGTTGCACTCGCCATGGCCGCCCATCACGACGACGTCGTCGCCGATGTCACGCCTGCCGATGTGATCGACAACGGGACCATCGACAACGGGGCCGACTCCGCCTCGGAGTCGACTCCGCAGATCATCGGCGCCTCGGAGGTTGCTGCTGCCCAGGGCAACAGTTCACCGGACACTCCCGAGGAGAACGCGACCGATTCGTCCTCTGCACCCGCCGGCACGGCGTCTGCACCGGAGCCGAGCGAAGTTCCTGCCCGCCGCGGCGGTAGGAGCGGACGTCGTAAGGCGTCCAGGCCTGCCGCAGCGGCCCCCGCAGGTGCGCCGCTGGAACCCGCTGTAGAGGTTCCCTCGGATGTCGCTGTAGAGGTCCCCTCGGATGTCGCTGGCGAGGTTTCTTCGGAAGTCGCTGGCGAGGTCCCCTCGGATGTCGCTCAGGACTCCACGACGCCCGAACCTACGGTGTCCGATGCGGTGGCAGGTTCTGCTGAGCCGGATTCTGCAGCGTCGGAATCGAGTGCGGGGGATCCCTCCGGTTCGCCGGCAGCCGAGCCTGTCGTGAAGGCGAGACGCGGTAGGCGTGTAGCCAGGAAAGCGGCTGCACCCGCTGCAGAAGCGCCCGACGCAGGAACCGTGTTCGTGATTCCGGCTACCTCGGACGCTGGCACGGACGCCGACGAGCCGGCGCCGGCACCGGTGACTGCTCCGGCTTTCACGCAGGTGGACAGCGTTGAAACTGTCCAAGAGGTGCCGGTGACCAAGCCTCGTCGACGTCGTGCCGCAGCGCGACCGGCCGGGCCTCCGGTCGACGCGTAGGGGGCCGGAGACGGGCGGTTTGACCATGGCCGCCCGTCTGCCGTAACCTTGATAAGTCGCTCCCGGTGACAGTGTTCTGCTATGCCTTGACTCCGTTCGCGGTCCAGTTCGAGTGCCACGCAAACGTTCACACCCGGTAGCAAGAAACAATGCAAGATCAGACCAGTCGTGTTGCCGTGGGCAGCGCGAGCAAGTTCGAAGAAGCAAGGGGTAGCCCTCCGATGGCAACGTACGCGATCGTCAAGACCGGCGGAAAGCAGTACAAGGTCGCTGTTGGTGACCTCGTCAAGGTCGAGAAGATCGAGGGAGCGCCCGGCACTGCTGTCTCGCTTGCTCCGGTCCTCGTCGTTGATGGATCCGACCTGACCACAGATGCAGACAAGCTGGCGAAGATCTCCGTCGCCGGTGAGATCGTCGAGCACACCAAGGGCCCGAAGATCCGCATCCACAAGTTCAAGAACAAGACCGGCTACCACAAGCGTCAGGGACACAGGCAGAAGCTGACTGTCCTCAAGGTCACCGGTATCAAGTAACCAGTTCTCTCACAGCCGGTTTTGCTCGCGGAGCTGGCGTTCTTCTTACCCGAGGAGGGTACGCACATGGCACATAAGAAGGGTGCATCAAGCTCCCGTAACGGTCGCGACTCAAATGCTCAGCGCCTCGGCGTGAAGCGTTTCGGCGGCCAGACGGTCAGCGCAGGCGAGATCCTGGTTCGTCAGCGTGGCACTCACTTCCACCCCGGCGTCAACGTCGGCCGTGGCGGCGACGACACTCTGTTCGCTCTGTCCGCAGGCGCAGTCGAGTTCGGCGCCAAGCGTGGACGCAAGACCGTGAACATCGTTCCGGTCGCAGTCGAGGTCTAGTCCTACACTGCATCATCTGCGTCGATACGTAGGTTGGAGAAGTCCGACCTACCAAGCGACGCGCCCAAGCCAGTCGATAAGGGCGGACCAGGGTCATTCAACCCGGGTCCGCCCTTATCGTCTTTCCTAGGGCATCGAACATTTCGGTCGGTAAGAACGACCGAGGAAGGATCGAAGGCAGCTATGTCACGATTCATCGACCGCGTGGTACTGCATGTCAGTGCCGGTAAAGGCGGCAACGGCTGCTCTTCGGTTCATCGCGAGAAGTTCAAACCGCTCGGTGGCCCCGACGGCGGCAACGGCGGTCAGGGTGGCGGCGTCGTGTTCGTCGTCGACAGCAGCGTCCATACGCTTCTCGATTTCCACTTCCACTCGCACGCCAAGGCGAGCAACGGAACGCAGGGAATGGGCGGGAACCGAGAGGGGGCCAACGGTGAGGATCTGATCCTCAAGGTCCCCGACGGAACGGTCGTCCTGGACAAGAACGGCCGCATTCTCGCCGACATGATCGGCGAAGGCACCCGATTCGACGCTGCACCGGGAGGTCGCGGCGGACTGGGCAATGCAGCGCTGGCGTCGAAGGCTCGTCGTGCGCCCGGATTCGCCCTCCTCGGCGAGGAGGGCATCGAGCGCGACTTGGTACTCGAACTCAAGTCGGTTGCCGATATCGGCCTCGTCGGGTTCCCTTCCGCAGGCAAGTCCTCGCTGGTGTCGGTGTTGTCCGCCGCCAAGCCGAAGATCGCCGACTACCCGTTCACCACGCTCGTGCCGAACCTGGGTGTCGTCTCCAGCGGCGATACGACCTACACGGTGGCCGATGTCCCCGGCCTGATCCCCGGTGCGAGCCAAGGCAAGGGGCTTGGTCTCGACTTTCTGCGGCACCTCGAACGAACCGCGGTCCTGGCTCACGTAGTCGACTGCGCCACACTGGATCCGGGCCGCGACCCGGTCTCCGACGTCGACGCTCTCGAAGCCGAGCTCGCGGCCTACAAGCCTGCGATGCTCGGTGACGCAAGCTTGGGTGACCTCGCCGACCGTCCGCGGATCGTCGTTCTCAACAAGGCGGACATCCCCGAAGCCGCCGAGTTGGCAGAGATGGTCACCCCCGAGTTCGAAGCTCGCGGCTGGCCTGTCTTCACGATCTCCGCTGTGAGTCACGAAGGCCTGAAGCCGCTGATCTACGCCCTCGGCAAGATGGTCGAGGACTACCGCATCGCGCACCCGCCGGCAGAACCTCGTCGACCGGTCCTTCGGCCCGTTGCCCGCAACGAAGAGGGTTTCCAGGTCATCAAGGATCCCGATGTGCCGGGTGGATTCGTCGTACTGGGCACCAGGCCGGAACGCTGGGTACGTCAGACGCAGTTCAGCAACGACGAAGCGGTCGGGTACCTCGCGGACCGTCTGGCGCGCCTCGGCGTCGAGGACGCTCTCATCAAGCTGGGAGCTCAGCCGGGCGCCTCTGTGACCATCGGCGACGTGTCGTTCGACTGGGAGCCACAGACGACCGCCGGCGTGGAGATCACCCGTACGGGTCGCGGTACCGATATTCGACTCGATCAGGTCGAGCGCATCGGTGCGGAGGAACGCAAGCATGCTCGTCGAGTCCGCCGCGGACTCGACACCGAAGAGTGAGTGGACGTGACTGCTGAATCCGATTCTGCTGTCGGGGTATCGGCGACCAGGGCAACCATTGCCGATGCCAAACGGATCGTGGTCAAGATCGGCTCCTCCGCGTTGACCTCGCTCGTCGGTGGTCTCGACGTCGGACGCCTCGACCTCCTTGCCGATGCCGTCGAGGCCAGGATGCGGGCAGGTACCGACGTGATCGTGGTGTCCTCCGGAGCTATCGGCGCTGGGATCGCGCCCCTGGGACTGACCAAGAGGCCACGGGATCTGGCGACGAAGCAGGCTGCCGCAAGCGTCGGGCAGCTCGCACTGGCACATGCGTGGGGGACGTCGTTCGCGCGGTACGGACGGACCGTCGGGCAGGTGCTGCTCACAGCCGAGGACATCGCTCGTCGTACCAACCATCGCAATGCGCAACGCACCCTCGATCGTTTGCGGTCCCTCGGCGCGGTCGCCGTGGTCAATGAGAACGACACGGTGGCCACGGCCGAGATCCGCTTCGGCGACAACGATCGACTGGCTGCACTCGTCGCGCACCTCGCGGGCGCCGAGGCCCTGATACTTCTGTCCGACGTCGACGGTCTCTACGACGGTGATCCCCGCAAGGGCCACGCCGTGCTGATTCCCGAGGTGAACAGCCCGGAAGACCTCGACGGAGTCGTGGCCGGGTCCGGGGGAGCCCTCGGTACCGGCGGAATGGCATCCAAATTGTCCGCTGCGCGCCTGGCCGCGGACGCCGGTGTTCCCGTCCTACTCGCAGCGGCAGCGGACGCCGACGTCGCATTGACGACAGCGCACGTCGGGACGGCTTTCGCCGGTCGACCGGTACGGCTGTCCTCGCGGCGATTCTGGGTTCGTCACGCCGCCGACGTGCAGGGCGATCTCCATCTGGACGCGGGTGCGGTCACTGCGGTGGTCGGCGGTCGGCGGTCGTTGTTGTCCGCGGGAATCACCGGAATTTCCGGACGCTTCTACGGAGGCGATGTCGTTGCACTGCGCGATCCCGACGGACTCGTCGTTGCTCGTGGGGTCGCCGCATACGATGCCTCCGAGCTGACCGGAATGCTCGGAAAGTCCAGCTCCGATCTTTCGCCGGAATTGCAGCGTCCCGTCGTTCACGCCGACGACCTGGTATCGGTCGCAACCTAGATTTCCGCCCATACCGGACAAAGCGGTTCGTTTTCGGTCGTAGGTGTTGCGCTGCACATGAATCGGCAGTTCGATGGTGTGCACCGAAGGTGATCTAGGAGCGCTATGGACCGGACCGACTTCTCGACCGACGCGGATGCAGTGTTCCGGCGGCGCTGGCTCATTCTCGCGGTCATGGTCGTGTGCCTGCTGGTCGTCATCCTCGACAACACCATCCTCAACGTCGCACTGAAGACTATTCAGTCCGACCTCGATGCGTCGCAGAGCGCGATGCAATGGGCCGTGGACAGCTACGCGGTCGTCTTCGCGGGACTGCTGATCGTGTGGGGTGTCACCGGTGACCGGATCGGGCGTAAACGGACCCTTGTCATCGGAATGGTGCTGTTCGGCATCACGTCAGCGCTGTGCTCGACGGCGGACAGTGCGACCGAGCTCATCGTCTACCGGGCGCTCATGGGTATCGGCGCGGCGGCCGTTCAGCCGCAGACGCTGTCGATTATTCAGAACGTGTTCGAACCGGACGAGCGGCCGAAGGCAATCGGCATCTGGGCTGCGGCGTCGGGAATCGCCATTGCACTCGGTCCGATCACCGGTGGTGCTTTGCTCGAATTCTTCTGGTGGGGATCGGTTTTCCTCGTCAACGTGCCGATCGTCATCATCGGTGTCGCATTGATCTTCGTGCTGGTTCCAGAGTCGAAGGATCCGAACCCAGGCAAGATCGACCCGTTCGGAGTGATCCTGTCCATCGTGGCCCTGGTGGTGCTCGTCTTCGGAATCATCGAGGGCGGCAACACCAACGACTGGTTGCAGTGGCGGTCGCTGGGTGCAATCGTCCTCGGGGCGATCCTGCTGACCCTGTTCGTAGTGCTGGAGCGTCGAAGTGTGCACCCGACGATCGACGTGACGTTGTTCAAGAACCGACAGTTCTCCGCGGGCACCATTTCGATTGCGCTCGTGTTCTTTTCGTTGATGGGTGCCACCTTCTACCTGGCCTACTATCTGCAGGCCATTCGTGGGTACACCCCGCTCGCTGCCGGTGTTGCACTGATCGCAGTCGCCGCGGGTGTCATGATTTCGGCCAGTCAAGCTGCCAAGCTGTCCGACCGGTTCGGCGCGCGGTACGTAGCAGGCAGCGGGCTCACCCTCTTCGCGCTGGCGATGCTGTCCTACGGACTGGTAGGAGAGACCACGCCACAGTGGATCGTCGAGGTTCAGATGTTCGTGCTCGGCTCCGGCATGGGGTTGACGATGACTCCGGCGACGAACGCGATCATGGGGGCCGTTCCACGCGACAAGGCTGGAGCGGGATCGGCCGTCAACAACACCGTCCGGCAGGTCGCAGGCGCGCTCGGTGTGGCGGTGCTCGGGTCACTGCTCGCAGTGGCATTCCGCGCGGACCTGGGGGCCACGACCCCCAGCGACGTGGCGTCCGCACTGGATCAGCCGTCGCAGATCGTCTCTCAGCTGCCGACCGAAGTCCAGGTCACTCCGCTGGCGACCGCCGACGCGAGTGAGTCCATCGGCGGTGCACTCGACTTTGCGGGCCGGTCCGCGGAGGCGCTGACAGCGCGTGCCGCACTGCCGCAGGCGGGTGGGATTCCCGCCGATGTCATGGCGGAGCAGAAGCAGAACGCCGAGGAGACGCTGACGACGTTCGTCGCCGAGTCCAAAGCGGCCTTCGTGCACGGCATGCATGTGTCCTCGGTCGCAGCTGCGGGGAGCGCCTTCCTCGGCGCCATCGCTGCATTCACACTGCTCCCAGGCAGGCTGCGGGTGGAGGACGAGGCGGAAGTTTCAGTGTGAACGAGGTCTAGTCGAGGGGCGGCAGCGCGTCCACCAGCGCGGCCAGGGTCTCCGAGCAGCCTGCCTGGGTCGTGATCGTCGCGAACTCGTCGCCCCTGGTGGGGCCGCGATTAATGACGACGATCGGAAGCGCCGCCTTTGCTGCTCGACGGACGAACCGTAGCCCGGACATCACCGTCAACGACGATCCCACCACCAGAAGCGCATCCGAGCTGTCCACCAGATCGAAGGCTTGCGCCACACGGGGCTTGGGTACGCTCTCGCCGAAATAGACGATGTCCGGTTTCAGTATCCCTCCGCAGTGCTCGCAATCGACCATGTGAAAGTGCGCCGTATCGGTGATGATCGCGTCGGCGTCCGGCGCTATCTCCACCCCCTCGGCAGGGGCGACACTGTCCAGGAATCCCGGGTTCTTCGCATCGAGCCGCCGAGCCAGCGTGAAGCGTGACATCAACTGCTGGCAGTCGAGGCATCGGACGCGGGCATAGACTCCGTGCAGGTCGATCACCTGTCTGCTCCCAGCCTTGGTATGCAGCATGTCGACGTTCTGGGTGATGATCCCGGTGACGATGCCCCGGCGTTCGAGAGCGGCGAGAGCACGATGGCCGTCGTTCGGCCGCGCTGCATCCATGTGACGCCAGCCGACGTGGTTGCGAGCCCAGTAGTGGCGGCGGAACTCGTCGTCGCCGACGAACTGCTGATAGGTCATCGGGTTGCGCGGGGGAGAGTCCGGTCCGCGGTAGTCGGGAATTCCGGAATCGGTGGACATCCCGGCGCCGGACACGACCGCAACTCGCTTGCCCTCCAACAACCGCGCAATGGCAGTCAGTTGCGCCGAGGGTTGGACATGCGCCGAGGGTTGGACATGCGCCGAGGGTTGGACATGCGCTGAGGCAACGTCAGGGCGGACGGGTGAAGCCACGCACTCCAGATTAGCGCTCAATATCCCTGAGTCGGATCCACACGAGCGATGAGGGCCTCACCAGCGACGAAGCGTGCCACGTTCGCGGCCACATGCTCGGCGTACGCGTTCTCGCGCAGCACGGTGGGGTTCGAGTCGTGCGGGGTGATGATCGCGTTGGTCAGTCTCCACAGCGGGTGGCCGTCAGGAAGCGGTTCGGGGTCGGTGACGTCGAGTCCTGCCCCGGCGATCGATTCGGTTCTCAGCGCCTCGACCAGAGCGTCGGTATCGACGAGCGATCCGCGTGCGACGTTGACGACCCAGGAGTGCCTCGGCAGTCTTGCAAGCTCGGCAGAGCCGACGAGGTGCCGCGTGGCGGGGGTGGCGGGTGCCGCGACGACGACGTGATCGGTATTCGACCACACTTCGTCGAGCGCCGACACCGGCAGGGTTCGTATCGCTCCCGGAACGGGGCGGCCGGAGCGATTCACAGCAACGACCTCGGCGCCGAGTGCAGCGAGCATCGGAATCAACGCGCGACCTATTCCGCCGGCGCCCACGATGGTGACCGTTGCGCCGCGCAGAGTTCCCACTCGGCCAATGAGGTGCTCTTGCTCCCAGCTGCGCGCTTGGAGATGCTCAGGGAGCGCGCGCACTCCGGCAAGCAGCAAGGCCAGCGCGTGTTCGGCAACGGTCGCCGCGAAAGCGCCTGCAGCAGAGGTGAATTCCACAGAGGGATGGGCCTCGAAGGCTCGCGCGTCGAACCAGGACTCGACACCGGCCGAGGGGAGCTGCACCCAGCGAACACCGTCCGGCAGTGACGCGGGGAAATCGGACGGACCAGCCGACCAGATCAACGCGGAGGCATCGGACAAGGGCGTAGAGACGGCTCCACCCCGCTCGATCGCTTTCACCAACTTTCGGTCTTCTTCGGGACCGATGGCTATGGCTTTCGAACGGGGCGAAGTCACGCTCTCGAGGATACGCGTTGCGGGAGCCTGCGAGGTTTAGGCAGGCACCTCGACGAGGGGGTAGACACCGTTTTCGTCGTGGGTCTCGTTGCCCACCACGGGTGGATTGAATACGCACAGCATGCGCATCTGGGTCCGAGGTTCGACGGTGTGGCGTTCGTTGCCGTTGAGCAGGTACATGGACCCAGCTCCGAGTTCGTAGGTCTCACCGGTCTCACGATCGGTGAGCGTGCCTTCGCCCTCGATGAGCCACACGGCTTCGATGTGGTTGGCGTAGTGAAAGTTGTTCACCGTGCCGGCTTTGATCGTGGTTTCGTGGAATGAGAAACCGACTTTGTCGCCGCCGAGGATGATGCGCTTGCTGCGCCAGTTTCCGTCCTCGCTGCTGATGTCGCGGTCTGTTCCGGTGATTTCTTCGGTGGTGCGTACGATCATGTGCTGCTCCCTTCGGCTGGCGTTGTCTCAAACGTACGAGAAGTGGCTCAGGAGCACACTTTAACTGTCGCGTTTTCGATGATGTCCAGTCCGCGATCGAGTTCTTCGATGGTCGTGGTCAGCGGCGGAAGCAGCTTGACGACCTCGTCGGACGGTCCTGCGGTTTCGACGAGCAGTGCTTCGTCGTAGCAGAGCGCCGCGACCTTGCTTGCCATCTCGGGCTCGTCGAAGACCAGGGCTTGAACCATGCCGCGTCCACGCGTCGAGACTCCGTCGAACTTGGCGCAGAGCTTGATGAATCGGTCCCGGATGTGCTCGCCCTTGGCGAGAACCTCCTTCTCGAACTTGTCGTCGGACCAGTAGGTGTCGATCGCGGTCTTCGCGGTGACGAACGACGGGTTGAATCCGCGGAAGGTTCCGTTGTGCTCACCCGGGGACCAGGCGTCGAGTTCGGGCTTGAACAGTGTGAGCGCCATCGGCATGCCGTATCCACCGATCGACTTCGACAGCGTGACGATATCGGGAACGATCCCGGCTTCCTCGAAGGAGAAGAACTGACCGGTGCGGCCGCAGCCCATCTGGACGTCGTCGACGATCAGGAGGATGTCGCGACGCGAGCACAGCTCGGCCAAGGCGCGCAACCATTCCGGGCGTGCAACGTTGATTCCGCCCTCGCCCTGGATGGTCTCCACGATCACGGCGGCCGGACGGTTGAATCCACTGCCCGAATCGTCGAGGACACGTTCGAACCACTGGAAGTCCTCGGTGACTCCACCGAAGTAGTTGTCGTACGGCATCGGCGTGGTGTGTACCAGCGGGATTCCGGCGCCAGCTCGCTTCATCGAGTTGCCGGTAACCGACAACGCACCGAGTGTCATGCCATGGAATGCGTTGGTGAAGTTGATGATCGCTTCGCGACCGGTCACCTTGCGAGCGAGCTTCAGTGCGGCTTCGACGGTGTTGGTGCCGGTGGGTCCGGGGAACTGAACCTTGTAGTTCAGGCCACGCGGATCGAGGATGTTCTTTTTGAACGACTCCAGGAATTCGCGTTTGGCAACAGTGGACATGTCCAGTCCATGGGTGATGCCGTCGCTCTGGATGTAGTCGACCAGTGCGTCCTTGAGGATCTGGTTGTTGTGTCCGTAGTTCAGCGCACCTGCGCCGCCGAAGAAGTCGAGGTACTCGCGGCCGGTTTCGTCGACGATGGTGGAGTTCTTCGCGGTCGTGAAAACGGCCGGCCACTGGCGGCTGTAGCTACGGACGGCGGACTCGACGGTCTCGAAGATGTCGGGCTTCTCTGTGGTTTTCGTCTTCTCGGTCATGTTCTGCGTGTTCCTTTCGTCTGTGCGCACGGCGGCTGGGCCTACTGTGTAGAGCTCTTCTGCCTCGTGGCTATCAGGGAAATCGTTGGGCGCGAACAGATCTGATCTTCTTATTTCGGTCCCTCGTGTTCGGGCGAGGGCCGTGAACAACGCGATGGATGCTTCGTTGTCCGGGCTGATCGTCGTTTCTAGGTGCGTGATGCCCTGCGGGGTAAGGCGGTCGAGCAGTTCGTTCAACATCCGTCCGGCGAGGCCCTTGCCTCGTTGATCGGCATCGACCGCAACCTGCCACACGAAAAACGTTGTGGGGGAGTCTTGCCGGAGGTAACCGGTGACGAAACCAACTGCTCGTCCATCGACGTCGGAGACGACGGATGTGGCCGCAAAATCTCTGCACCACAATATGTACGAGTAACTCGAGTTGAGATCGAGCACTCTCGAATCTCTTGCAATTTCCCAGAGCCGGACTCCGTCGGAAATCTTGGGACTACGAAAGTTCACTGCGTCCGGCGCAGTGACTGGGGTCGCTCTCAGCTGTGCAGGCTTCATAGGAAATACAAACGTAACAAGGTGGGCATGGCTTTTCACGTAGCTTCCGAGATTGGTTGCCGAAACCCCCGTGCTTGCGCAGGTGACAGGGTGATTGTGACGCTGGTCACAAATTGCTGCCGTGTGGTAAAAGCGGGACCGATTCGGTGATTCTTCGCGACACTTCCGTTCCCGATGGACAGTCTGGACTTAACGTCGAGCGTCACCCCTCTGAAGGGCGTGGACTTCGGGGTTACGGACTACTTGGGGGTGGCCAGGGCAAACGGGAGCACCGCGTCCGCCCCTGCGCCCCGGAGCGCCGCCGCGGCGCAGGTGAACGTCCAGCCGGTGTCGGTCGTCAGATCCACAAGCAACAACGGGCCATCTGTGCCGCTCAGATCCGGTACGTCCCACGAGTCGACGAGACCGGCGACCCTGAACGCGGAGTTGGCGGCCGTGACGCGCGGGTGGTCCGGCCTCCGTCGAAGCACGCCCAGGTCGGTCAGCTTGCCGATGCGCGCAAGTTCACCCGCCACCGACTGGACCAATTTGGGGTGCGTATCCGACTCCAGGGCGAGCACAGCCGTCGGCCGTGACTTCCAGTCCCAGGATGCCAGCACCGCGATACACCCGTCGATTAGGGCCGACGGCGCTGGACCGTCGGGGCCGTCGAGGACAGCACGCAGCCGGCCACCCCATCCGAGGTCGGTGAGCCGCCCGAGGATCCGTCCTGGTTCGGGCCCGTCGGCAATCTTCCCCGAGAGTGAGACTCCGAGCTTCTTCATCCCGCTGGGCCACTGTTTACGCGGCGGAAGGTCCAGTCCGGGCCGGTCGAGCCTGGCTTTCGCGGATTCGACCGCAGTGGCGTCGACCTGGGAAGAGTAAGACTGCCCTGTGCAATTGTCGCATCGGCCACACTCGGCCTTACCGTCGCCGAGGTTCGGATCGTCGAGCTGGCGACGGAGGAATTCCATCCTGCAGCCATCGGTTCGCTGGTAGTCCAGCATCGCCTGCTGTTCCGCGTCTCTGGCTTGCTCGAGGCGCTCGTAGCGGTCTGCGTCGTAGGTCCAAGGCTGACCAGTCGAGATCCAGCCGCCACGCACGCGCTGAACGGCTCCGTCCACGTCGAGAACTTTCAGAACCATCTCGAGGCGGCTTCGATTGAGATCGACCAAGGGTTCCAGAGCTGGCGTCGATTGCGGCTTGACCGGGTCCAGGTTGTCGATGACCTGCCGGACGACATGCTCACGCGGGAACGCCACGGAGGCGAAGTAGCTCCAGATCTGCCTGTCCTCGTGGCCGGGGAGAAGAATCACTTCTGCGCGCTCGGTCGCACGACCTGCACGGCCGACCTGCTGGTAGTACGAGATGGGGGAGGACGGCGCCCCCATGTGCACGACGAAACCCAGATCCGGCTTGTCGAACCCCATGCCGAGCGCAGACGTCGCGACCAGGGCTTTCACGTCGTTGTTGAGCAGTTCGGCTTCGAGGGTCTCTCGCTCGGTCGTGTCGGTCTGGCCGGTGTACGCCGACACCGCGAGCCCCTGGTCGGACAGCAAACTCGCGAGGTCACGTGCCGCGGAGACGGTCAACGTGTAGATGATTCCCGATCCGGGTAGTTGCGCGAGGTGGGAAGCCAGCCACGCTGCGCGTTCGGTCGAGTTCTCGATCTTCACCACCGACAGGTGCAGCGACTCACGTTCGAGGCCGCCGCGGAGTACGAGAGTGTCGCCGCCTCCGACGCCGAGTTGGGCTGCGACGTCCGACACCACACGATCGTTGGCTGTAGCAGTGGTCGCCAGGACGGGGATCCCTTCACGCAACTCGGAAATGAGAGTTCGTATTCGCCGGTAGTCCGGACGAAAGTCGTGACCCCAGTCCGACACACAGTGCGCCTCGTCGACCACGACCAGACCGGCGTCGCCTGCCAGCGACGGGAGTACCTGGTCGCGGAAGTCGGGATTGTTCAATCGCTCTGGGCTGACGAGAAGAACATCGAGCCGTCCTGCCGCCACATCGGCGTGCACGTCTTCCCACTCCGTCATGTTGCCGGAGTTGATGGTCGCCGCCTTGACGCCTGCTCGTTCGGCGGAGGCAACCTGGTTCCGCATCAGTGCAAGCAGAGGCGACACGATGACGGTGGGGCCCAGGCCCTGCTGCCGGAGCAACTTTGCCGCAATGAAGTAGACAGCGGACTTTCCCCAACCGGTGCGTTGGACCACCAGAGCGCGCCGCCGGTGCACAACGAGGGCCTCGATGGCGATCCACTGGTCTTCCCGCAGGCGGGCAACCGGGCCTGCGAGTTCGCGGAGCAGGCGCTCGGCGTCGGTACGCAGGTCTGTCGGAGCTTCCGATGCGGTGGTCATGGGTCCATGGTGCCGCATACCTCCGACACCGTCGGCTCCGCGGAGACCGCTAGCCTGTCCGAGGAGCACACCTTCAGTGGAGAGGCGACATGGCCGATAGTCCCAACGCCGGTGATCCGTTCGCCGAGTTGCCGATGGACCCGGACGTCGACGACCTAGCGATGGTCGGCGACCCGACCAGGCCGCTACATCTGCAACCGTCGGCGCTGGCTTTGGTGTTCGTCGGGGGAGTCGGCGGAACCCTGGCGCGGTACGGCCTCGAAGTTGCAATTCCTTTTCGCAGTTCGGGCTGGCCTGTCGCCACGTTCATGGTCAACCTGGTCGGCGCGTTTCTGCTGGGTCTGGTACTCGAGCATCTGATGCGACGCGGACCCGACGTCGGCGCGCGTCGACGGGTTCGCTTGCTTACAGGCACCGGTTTCTGCGGTGCATTCACCACATACAGCACATTCGCGTTGGAGGCAGTAGTGCTCTCCAGGGATGGTCACTGGACGACGGCTTTCGCGTACACGATGTCGACCGTCGTGTTCGGTGCGCTGTCAGCGTGGGCAGGAATCGTCGTCGGTGCCCGCAGGAACCGGACCGCTCGATGATCGTCGTCCTCCTGGCGGTCGCAGGCGCACTCGGAGCGGTAAGCCGGTTCGTGATCGATTCGTTCGTCAAATCGAAGCTGAAGAATGCGGTGTTTCCGTGGGGGACGGTAGGCATCAATATCACCGGATCGTTGCTGCTCGGATTCCTCGCGGGACTGGTTGTGCTGCAGGATGGTTCGACCGATCTGCAAATGGTGATCGGAACGGGGTTCTGCGGTGGGTACACGACATTCAGTACGGCGAGCGTCGAGACTGTTCGCCTCGTACAGTCCGGTAGGCATTCGCTTGCATTGATCAACCTCGTCGGCACGCTTGTGGTGGCGGGCGGGGCGTGCGCTGCGGGATTCGCGCTTGCAAGCGTTGTCTGACGTCGCTTACGTGCGTTGGGAGAGTGCGATGTCGAGGAAATCCCGGCTCGGGCCCCGCAGCTGCTCCTGCTGATTCCAGATCGCGCGGAGCTGACGAGGCATCGTCACTCCTTCGACGTCGATACGGACCAATCGTCCGTCTCGGATATCTCCCTCCACGGCCATCGACGACAGGACGCTCGGCGCATCGGCAGTTACGACCGCCGATTTGATCGCAGTCACCGATTCCAGCTCCAACAAGGGCGGTTCGGTCGGGTGGATGATGTTCTCGAATGTCGTCCTGGTTCCCGACCCGGGTTCGCGTTGCACGAGCGCCGTAGACGCCAATTCCTCCACGGTGACGGATGCGGTTGTCGCCCAGCGGTGTTCAGGACCGGTCACGACGACGAGCTCGTCCGTGGCGACGACGCGAACGCCGAGTCCGCTCGGGATGTCCGGGCCCTCGACGAAACCGATGTCCGCGCGCCCGTCGAGCACGTGCTGAGCTGCTTCAGCAGAGTTCATCAATCTCATCTGGGTTCGGACTGCTGGGTGGCGGGTTCGCATCAACACGATCCAGCCCGGGACGAGGTGCTCGGCGACGGTCATGCTCGCGGCGACCGTCAGGTGTGCGATGTCTTCCCGGAGGAGCGAATCGACGCCGGTGGCGAATTTCTGCGCAGCGTTCAGAACATTCTCGGCCCATTCGAGTACGGCGACACCCTCGGGCGTGAGTCCTACGCCGGTGTTGGTTCGCGAGAAAACCCGGAGTCCGATGTCGCGCTCGGCTGCGCGTACTCGCGCGCTGACCGCCTGCTGACTCAGCCCGTGCTCACGTCCAGCGGCGCTCATGCTGCCGAGCCTCGCAACCGACACCATGACGTCGAGTGCGGCGAGGTCGGGTACCCGAGGCGAGAGCGTCATCGACACACCGTATCGAAGGACGGGGTTGGGGCGTGGACACGATCAAGCGAGCAGAGGCTCGATGTCGCCGCGGCGTCCTGAGGAAGATCCAGCGCCGCGCCGGGTGGCTGCGAATGCTCCTGCGGCACAAGCCCACCGAACCGCCGCTTCGGCGCCGGTGGACCATTCCGCCGCCAACGCGCCGGCGAACGCGTCACCTGCTCCGGTCGTATCGACGGCGTCGACTGTGGGAGAAGCGACGTCGGCCGAAGACTGCGGTCCGCGGTACCGAGCACCCGCTGCACCGAGAGTCGTCACGACATGCGGAATGCGATCGGTGACGTCGCTGCCGATCGCTGCTGCTTCGGCTTCGTTGACGACGAGGAGATCGACGGCATCGACGAGGGCGTCGGGCAGCTTCTGTACGGGTGACGGATTGAGTACGACGAGAGTGCCGTTCGCGCGTGCGTGGGTGGCGCCCGCGAGCACGGTCTCGACAGGGATTTCCAATTGGCACAGCATGATGTCGGCGTCCGCGATGACTGCGCGTTCGGCGTCTGTCAGGTCACGCATCGCACCGTTGGCCCCGGCGACCACCACGATGGTGTTCTCGCCTGCCGCGTCCACGGCGATTGCGGCTATTCCGCTGGGGCCCGTCGTGCGTCGTGTGAACTGCACGTCGACTCCCGAATCGGTGAGAGTGCGTAGCAATTCCCCGGCGAAAGCGTCGTCGCCCACCGCTCCGAGGAACGTCGTAGTGGCGCCGGACCGGACAGCAGCGAGCGCCTGGTTTGCACCCTTACCTCCCTGCGAGTTCTCGAAACTGTCGCCGAGCACCGTCTCGCCCGGTCGAGGCAACCGTTCCGTGTGGGTGGTCAGATCCATGTTGATGCTGCCGAGAACGGCTACCCGTGTTGCTGCCATGCCCCAACCTTAGGGGAGGTGAATCGTTTGTTGCAGATTGTTGACAATCTGCAAGTCCTCGACAACGATGACTTGCATGACAGCGTCGACTCGCACACACCTCAGCCCTGCACTCAAGCAAGCCACCCCGGTTGTCGTCGACTACGCGGCCGGTAGCTGGATTTACGGCACGGACGGAAATCGATACCTCGACTTCACGACGGGCATCGGCGTCACCAGCACGGGCCACTGTCACCCCCGAGTCGTGGAAGCGGCTCGCGAGCAGGTCGGCAAGATCATCCATGCGCAGTACACGACCGTCATGCACAAGCCCCTTCTCGCGCTCACCGAGAAGCTCGGTGACTTTCTCCCTGACGGTTTCGACAGCGTCTTCTACGCCAACTCCGGATCCGAGGCCGTCGAGGCGTCGATCCGACTTGCACGCATGGCCACCGGTCGCCCGAACATCGTCGCATTTCACGGCGGCTTCCACGGACGCACTGTCGCCGCAGCCTCGCTGACGACTGCGGGGACCAAGTTTCGATCCGGGTTCTCGCCGATCATGGGCGGCGTACATATCGCACCGTTCCCCTACGCATTCCGGTACGGCTGGGACATGGACACCGCAGTCGCGTTCGCGCTGCAGGAGCTGGACTACTTGTTGGCCACGATGTCCAGCCCCGCCGACACCGCCGCGTTCATCATCGAACCCGTTCTCGGCGACGGTGGCTACCTCCCGACTCCGCCGGAATTCCTCGAGGGTATTCGGCGCCGCGCGGACGAGCATGGCATCGTGCTCATCGTCGACGAAGTCCAAGCAGGCGTCGGCCGCACCGGAAAGTTCTGGGGCCACGAGCATTCGGCCGCGAAGCCCGACATCGTCATCACCGCCAAGGGACTCGCGTCCGGGTTCCCGATCTCGGCGATCGCCGCGTCGACGGAATTGATGTCCAAGGCGTGGCCAGGCTCTCAAGGCGGAACCTACGGAGGCAACGCCGTAGCGGCGGCCGCAGCCGTCGCCACCCTCGACGTAGTGCGAGACGAAGGGTTGGTGGAGAACGCTGCCAAGCAGGGTGCTGTTCTGCTCGACGGGCTGAAGGCGTTGAAGGAGCAGTATTCGGCGATCGGCGACGCCCGCGGCCTGGGCCTCATGCAGGCCCTCGAATTCGTCGACGAGAATGGTAAGCCCGACGCTGCCGCCGCAGCGCGCGTACAGCAGACAGCCATTTCGGAGGGCCTGTTGCTGCTGACCTGCGGTGCGCTCGGCAACGTCGTTCGGGTGATCCCGGCTCTGGTGGTCACGGATGACGAGATGGCGGAGGGTTTGGACGCCATCGGGCGAACACTGAAGCGAGCACTGTGACAGTCCTCGACCTGCTGCGTGGGGCAGACATCGAGGTCGACGACTCGCCACGACGGCTCGCCGAGTATTCCTACGACGCATCGAACTATCGGGTTCCGCCGTCGGCTGTGGTGTTTCCGCGCACTGCGGACGACGTCCGAACCACAGTGAAGGCATGCGCCCGGACCGGAGTGACGATCGTGAGCCGCGGGGGCGGAACCTCGATGGCAGGCAACGCGATCGGTACCGGCGTCGTGCTCGACTTCTCGCGCTACATGAACAAGGTCATCTCGGTCGATGCGTCCGAGAAGTCCGCGGTCGTGCAGCCAGGAATTGTGATCTCCGAGCTCGCTGCGGCCGTGTCGGCCGCCACGGACGGTCAGTTGACGTATGCGCCGGATCCGTCGAGCAAGACGCGCGCAACGGTCGGCGGCGCGATCGGCAACGACGCCTGCGGCAATCACTCGGTGCGATACGGCCGGACGGCAGATCACACGATCGCATTGGATATCGTCACTGCCGATGGTCATCTGCTGCGGGCGACACGTTCCGGTATCCACGCAGTCGATCCGAGCGATTCCGGCTCCGTGGACGCCGCGGCCCGCATCGGTGCCGAACTGGCAGCACTCGTGGCAGACAACATGGCGGACTTTCGCCTCGAACTCGGCCTCATCCCGCGTCAGGTGTCGGGCTTTCATCTGTCGAATCTTCTCCCGGAGAACGGGTTCGACGTTGCCCGGGCCCTGGTGGGAAGCGAGGGTACCTGTGCGATCGTCGTCGCGGCGACCGTCGCGCTCGTGCCGGTGCCGAAGGCGGCCCTGCTGCTCAGTCTCGGCTACTCGGATGTCGTCGAAGCTGCGCAGGATGTCATGACGATCCTCGAGTTCTCACCGGCCGCAATCGAGGGCATCGACGAGAAAATCGTCGAGACAATGCAGGCTCGTCGCGGAATCGACTCGGTCCGTGGACTTCCAGCCGGCAACGCATGGCTGTACGTCGATCTCGACGGCGACGATCCCGCAGAGGTGGAAGAGAAGGCCGAGCGGTTGCTGGCTCGTCTGAAGGAGTCGGGAAGGCTGAAGGACGGTCGCGTCGTCGCCGATCCCGCCGAACGCAAGTCCCTGTGGCGTGTGCGTGAAGATGGTGCCGGACTCTCCACGCGGTTGGTGGGAGGTGGCGAATCCTGGCCCGGTTGGGAGGATTCCGCCGTCGCACCGCAGAATCTGGCTGCCTACCTGGCCGACTTTCGCGACCTTCTCGCAGCGCACTCGCTGACCGGCGTGATGTACGGCCACTTCGGTGCCGGATGTATGCATGTGCGGATCACCTTCGATCAGCGCACCGAACGTGGACGCGGGATCATGCAGGCGTTTCTTCGTGACGCAGCCGAGCTCGTCGTCCGGCACGGTGGGTCGTTGTCCGGCGAACACGGTGATGGTCGGGCCAGATCCGAGCTGCTGCCCATCATGTATTCCCCCTCGATGTTGAGTGCGTTTGCGCGGTTCAAGCGGATCTGGGATCCCGCTGCACTGCTCAACCCGGGAAGCATCACCGATCCGGCCCCCATGATGAAAGATCTGGCACTGGAGGGTGTTCCAAGCCGAGAGTGGAAGACGACCTTCGAGCTCCACCAAGTGGGGACCACTACGGATCTCGATCCCTTCGTGCATGCCACCCAGGCGTGCGTCGGTGTCGGCCGCTGCCGATCCAGCAGCGGTGGGGTGATGTGCCCGAGTTACCGGGCGACCGGCGACGAGAAGGACTCGACGCGAGGGCGAGCGCGGGTTCTGCAGGACATGGTGCGAACCTCTACAACCGTCGCCGACGGTTGGGCCTCGGAGGACGTCAAAGCCTCGCTCGACCTATGTCTGTCGTGCAAAGCGTGCTCGTCCGACTGCCCGGTCGGAGTCGACATGGCCACGTACAAGGCCGAGTTCCTCGATCATCACTATGCGGGCAGGATCCGCCCGATGGCGCACTATTCGCTCGGTTGGCTGCCCCGGTGGTTGAAGCTGACGTCGCGGATCGCGCCTCTGTTGAACAGGGCGCTCACGCCGCGGACCGGCAGGCTTGCGGCCAGGTTGGGCGGCTTGACCACTGAGCGTTCGCTTCCTCGTTTCGCCTCGCGAAAGGAATTGCGTCAGCAGAGTGCCGGTTCGACGCTGGGCGGGGACGTCGTGCTGTTCGTGGATTCGTTCACCAAAGGCTTCCGACCCGAGGTCATCGGTGCCGCGGTGCGGGTATTGGCGGACGGAGGGCGTACTGCGGAGTGCCGCAGCGACATGTGCTGTGGTCTGACCTGGATCTCCACGGGCCAACTGGCGACGGCGAAGAAGCAATTGGCACGCACCGCAGAGATGCTCGACGACGGTACCGACCGACCGATCGTCGTCACCGAGCCGAGTTGTGCCGCGGCGTTGAAGAAGGATTTGCCCGAGTTGGTGAACACCGATGCGGCTCGTCGGGTTGCGGCACGAATACAGAGCTTTGCGGCGGCGGTCATCGACCAGGCTGCAGGTGGATGGACGCCATCCGCGAAGGTCCCGGCTGAAGTCACAGTGCAGACGCATTGCCATGAGTACGCGGTATTCGGCGAAGCGACGCAGCGCAAAGCTCTTGCAGCGGCAGGAATTTCCGCGGTGGACGAGGCGACTGGATGCTGCGGGGTAGCGGGAAACTTCGGATTCGAACCCGAGCACTTCGAGATCAGCATGAAGGTCGCCGAACAGGCACTCGCACCAGCTGTTCGACGAGCCGGTGACCGTCCGATTCTCACCGACGGTTTCAGCTGCCATATGCAGGTGCGCGAATTGACCGGCGATCACAGCTCTGCGGCGTCGACGCATCTGGCGCATGTGCTCGATCCGAATCCCCAGTGGCACGCAAAAGCGCCCCCTGGTGCACCTAACCATGCCACTGGGCCGCAGGCCCCATCGAGTTCTGGGCCGCAGGCCCCAACGACCACACGGAGGGACACATGACCACGACATCGACCAGCACCCGATCGACCAGCACCGAGTTCGCCTCACCCACAGGCCTGTTCATCGGAGGAAGTTGGGGTGAGGCCCGAAGTGGCGAGACGTTCGACGTTCTCGATCCTGCGACGGGGGAGGTCATCACCTCGGTTGCCGACGGCGGCGTCGTCGACGCCGAAGCTGCGATGGCAGCCGCTACGCAGGCACAGGCGTCGTGGGCCGCCACAGCGCCGCGCGAACGCAGCGTGATTCTCCGGCGCGCGTTCGAGTTGATCATCGAGCGCACCGAGGAACTCGCCGCGATCATCACTGCCGAAATGGGCAAACCGCTCGCGGACGCGCGGGGTGAAGTGGCGTACGGCGCCGAGTTCTTTCGGTGGTTCTCCGAGGAGGCAGTGCGGATCTCCGGCGATCACACGCTGACCGGTGACGGCAAGAATCGGATCATCGTTACCCGCGCGCCGGTCGGACCGTGCATCCTGGTGACGCCGTGGAACTTTCCGCTCGCGATGGGAACTCGCAAGATCGGGCCTGCGCTGGCGGCAGGATGCACCGTGGTATTCAAGCCGGCGGAGCAGACACCGCTGACGGCTCTCGCGTTGGCCGACATCCTCGTCGACGCCGGAGTTCCCGACGGTGTAGTCAACGTGGTTCCCACCACGGACGCAGCTGGAGTGGTCGGTTCGTGGATGGCGAGCGGAACTGCCCGCAAGATCAGTTTCACGGGTTCGACCGAGGTCGGCAAGATCTTGCTGGCTCAGGCTGCGCCTACCGTCATGCGTACGTCGATGGAGCTCGGTGGCAATGCACCGTTCATCGTTGCCGAGGGTGCCGACGTCGATCGCGCCGTCGACGGGGCGATGGTTGCAAAGATGCGCAACATGGGCGAGGCGTGTACGGCAGCGAACAGATTCTTTGTACACCGCCCGCTCGCAGCGGAATTCGCGGACAAGCTCGCGGCGAAGATGGGCGCGTTGACGGTCGGTGCAGGTAGCGCGGACGGAGTGGAGGTAGGCCCGCTGATCGATCAGGACGGACGCGCCAAGGTTCAGCGTCTCGTCGACGATGCGCTCGACAGGGGAGCCCGCGCAGTGGTGGGGGGCACGGAGAACTCCGGCCCCGGTTACTTCTACCCGCCGACCGTGCTCGACTCCGTGGATTCGGCGTCGGAACTGATGTCGACGGAGATCTTCGGACCGGTGGCGGCCGTGGTGCCGTACGACACGGAGGACGAGGTCATCTCGCTCGCGAACGATACCGAGTGGGGGTTGGTCGGCTACGTGTTCACCCAGGACATCGACCGAGCGCTCAGGATGGGGGAGCGTTTGGAAGTCGGGATGGTCGGCTTGAACACCGGTCTCGTGTCGAATCCCGCTGCCCCGTTCGGTGGGGTCAAGCAGTCCGGGCTCGGTCGTGAGGGCGGAAAGGTCGGAATCGACGAGTTCCTCGAATACAAGTATTTTGCTGTTCCCCGGTCCTAGCAGCCCTAGCAGGAGGAAGACAGATGTCCGGTTCCCGAAGATTGACGCCGATCAACGCTCGAAATACTTCGATGGTCATCGCGGATCAGATTCGCGATCGGATCATCGACGGCTCGTACGCGCCAGGCGAGCAGATCAACGAAGCGAACGTCGCTGCCGAACTGGAGATTTCGCGCGGTCCGGTTCGCGAGGCATTGCAGCGTCTCAACCAGGAGGGGTTGCTGGTCAGCTACCGAAACCGCGGCGTTTTCGTCGTCGAGCTCAGCAGCGACGACGTGGCGGAGATCTACGACGCCCGGGCCGCCATCGAGGTCGGTGCTGCGTGGACGCTGGTACGGGGCGAGGTCGCGGTGTTGAAAGCAACTGCCGCGCAGCTCTCGGCCATCGTCGATCAGATGCAGCCGTTCATCGACAAGGCGGACTGGCTGGGACTCGCCGAGCGTGATCTTGCATTCCATACCGCGTTGGTGGCAGCGACGACGAACAGTCGAATGTCGAGGATGTACGCCACGCTCGCTGCCGAAGCCCGTATCTGCATGGCCAACCTCGAGACCGCGTACTACCGGCCGGAGGCGCTCGTGGAGGAGCATCAATTGCTGGTCGACTTGCTTCTCGGGGACGATTGGGCGGCGCTGGAGACAGGTCTGCACGAGCATATGGACACTGCGATCCACGATCTGACGCAGGCGATGCACGATCAAGCAGAGGAGGGTGCCGACGCCCCTGTCCGCGCCTAGCTAACGCCGAAGAACCCGCAACGAAGAAGTAACACGCCATCTATTGCAGGACCCTCCACCTGCAATTAGCCTGATTGTCAACAATCTGCAAAATGCTCACGGGCTGCTGAACGCCTCCCGCGACGCTTCGAGAGGGGGTACCAGTGAACGAGAACGAGAGCTACGCCGCCGAACTCACCAGCGCGGTCGGCAGGGATCACGCACCAGGTCTTGCCGAGTACGCAGATCTGCCGAACAGCACACCCATCACGTTCACAGACGAGGAGTACTCCACCCGTCTCGCCGCGGTGAGGGCCCGCATGGCGGCGCAGAACCTGACTGCTCTGATCGTCACCGACCCCTCGAACCTGTACTACCTGCTGGGCTACAACGCGCTGTCGTTCTACACCCCGCAGATGCTCTACGTCCCGCTGAGTGGGGAGTTGTACTTCTTTGCCAGGGAGATGGACGCCAACGGGGCCTTTCGGACATCGTGGTTGCCCCAGGAGCAGACATTCGGATACCCGGAAACTTTCGTGCAGCGCAAGGACACTCATCCATTCGTATGGGTCGCGGCGCGGCTCCGCGAACTCGGTGTGGTGAACAACTTCTCGCACGGTCAGGTCGGGCTCGAGATGGACTCGTACTACTTCAGTCCCAAGGCGTTCGAAGCGCTCGTCAAATCTCTGCCCGAATACAACTTCACCGACTCCTACGAGTTGATCAACTGGGTGCGCGTGGTCAAGTCACCCGCGGAGATCGACTTGATGCGCGGGGCAGCCCGAGTGTGCGAATCTGCGATGACCGCAGCGTACGACTCGATCGTGGTGGGCGGCCGTCAGTGTGATGCCGCGGCGGCAATCCTGAACGCTCAGGTCAAGGGAACCGCCGACTTCGGCGGTGACCACCCCGCCATCGTCCCGATGCTCCCCACCGGTGCCGGTGCCGACACTCCTCACCTCACTTGGTCCGATCAAGTCTTCATCGCAGGTGAGACCACAGTCGTCGAGCTGGCCGGCGTATACCGGAGATACCACGTACCGATGGCGCGGACGGTGGTGTTGGGAAAGCCGAGCAAGCGCCTCGACTATCTCGCGCAGTCGACCGGCGACGCGCTGAACGAAGTACTCGGTATCGTCGGGCCCGGAGTCACCACGACCGAGCTCGCGCAGGTGTGGAACGTCAGCCTCGCGCGGCACGGACTGCACAAGCCTTCTCGCATAGGCTATTCCATCGGTATCGCTTACGCTCCGGACTGGGGAGAGCGCACGGTCAGCATCAGGACGGACGACGACACCGTGCTGGCCGAGAACATGACTTTCCACATCATCGGCGGAATGTGGATGGACGACTACGGATACGAGGTGTCCGAGGCCGTGCGCGTGACCGACAGCGGGGTGGAGACATTCACCGAGTACCCGCGCCAACTACTGACGAAGGAGTGAGACATGATCGCCACCACCATTCCGTGGGCTCTGCGCACCGACAAGCTGGTGGGGTCCGTGATCGACTCGTCGACCTCGCTCCTTGCAGCTCAGAAGCACGACATCGTCCGGTTCGCCATGGGCTCGCCCGCGGCGGAAACCGTTCCTGCGGCAGCATTTTCCGAGATCGCATCGAAGGTCATGACCGCAGATGCGATGGACTATGCCGCCACCGAGGGTGACCCCGGCCTGCTCGACGCCTTGCTCGGCTACCTCGACTCGGTCGGCGAGCCCACCTCGGAGGACCGACTCGTCATCACCTCGGGCGGCATGCAGGGTCTCGATCTGGCCTGCAAGTTGTTCGTCGATCCTGGTGATCTCGTCATCGTCGAAAGCCCCACCTACACCAACGGAACCGCCACCGTGCTCAGTTACGGCGGCGACGTCCTCGAAGCGCCGATGGACTCCGACGGCCTTATCGTGGAGGCGTTGCCGGAACTGGTCGAGCGGGCAGGTCGCCTGCCGAAGATGATCTACGTCATTCCCAATTTCCAGAATCCTTCCGGTACGACGATGTCCCAGGCCAGGCGCTCGCTGCTTCTCGAACTCGCGCACAGATGGGGGTCGGTGATCCTCGACGACGACCCGTACGGGCTGCTGCGGTTCGAGGGTGAGCACATTCCGAGCTTCAATGCGCTGAGCCCGAACGATCCGCTCGTGTTCTCCGTCCGCACGTTTTCGAAGATGATCGCTCCTGGCCTACGCGTCGGCTGGGTCGACGCTGCTCCCGAGGCGCGACAGCTAGTGATCAACGCCAAGCAGGCGATGGACACGTGCACCAACCTGCCGAGCCAGCGCATGATCGCCGAGTTCATTCGTCGGGGTCACCTCGACACCCACCTTCAGTCGCTCGCCGCGGTCTATCGGCCACGCAAGATTGCGATGCAGCGCAGTCTGGAGAAGTACTTCGGCGACCGCATCGAGACGACCGACCCGGAGGGTGGCTTCTTCCTGTGGGCGACACTGCGCGGTGACGCATCCTCGGTATCGACGCAGGATCTGTTCGAAACCGCTCTGGCCGAAGGCGTTGCGTATATTCCCGGGCCCGCTCTGTCCGTCGGTGGGAAGTTCCACGATTCGTTGCGGCTGTGCTTTGCATCCTCGACACCCGAGCGGATCGACGAGGGCGTCAGGAGACTTGCAGTGGCAGTGGATCGCGCGAGGTCCATGTTGTCGAGCGATCCGACTCGATGATCGAGGCCGAACGACGATTGCTCGACGCGATCGACTCCGACGGCATCGTCGCTCTGGCATCGGCACTCATCGACGCGGGCGGTGAGAATCCAGGCGACACCGAGGAATCGGTTGCCACGGTTCTCGTCGATCGATGCAGGCAGCTCGGCTTCGACATCGAGATCGACGAGGTCGCGCCTGGCCGTCCGAATGTCGTTGTGTCGGTGGGGGGATCAGCAGAAGCTGGCGTGCTCTTCCTCGGGCACTCCGACGTGGTTCCCGCAGGGGGTGGTTGGAGCACCGATCCGTTCGCCGCCGTTGTGCGCGAGGGGCGCCTGTACGGGCGGGGCGCGTGTGACATGAAGGGCGGCCTCGCTGCTGTCGTCGTTGCGATGGCTGCATTGAAAAGATCAGGAACACTGTCGCGTTCGCCGGTGTCACTGGCATGCCTCGTCGACGAGGAGGACACCGGACTCGGAATTCGAGCATTCGTGTCCGGCCAGCACACCAGGAATTACACGCACTGTATCGTCGCCGAGCCGACCGATCTGGTGACCATCACCGGATGCAGGGGAGCAGCGAATCTCGCGATCACTGTCTCGGGCCACTCCGCGCATGCCGGTCGACCCAGCAACGGGCGCAATGCAGTATCGGCGGCCGCACGAATCGTCGTGCTGATCGACTCGATGGGTGAGGACTTGAAAGCGCATGCGCACCCGGCACTCGGGCCCGCGACATGGAACGTCGGCACCATCGACGGTGGTACGGGGACGTCCATGGTGCCGGATCGATGTGTGATCACCGTCGACAGGCGCCTCCTGCCGGGTGAAGACGCTCGTGTCGTTGCGTCGCGGCTTCAGTGCGATATCGAGAATGCGGGCATCGTCGGTGACGGCATCGAAGTGGCCGTGGACGTTTCGATGGAGATGCCTGGCTTTCTGACCAGTGAGAATTCCGGGACCGTCGTCGCCGCGGTGACCTCGGTGACCGATGCCGCCGGTTGTCGCGGGACCGATGTATGGACCGCGTCCTGTGACGGTGGTTTCGTCGTGCGTGACTTGGGTATACCCACTGTCGTGCTCGGCCCCGGAGAGATAGAGACGCAGGCTCATCAACCCGACGAATCCGTGTCGGTGCAGCAATTGTGCGACAGCGCACGCGCGTACGCGTTGCTTGCATCGAGAATCGTTGCGTCACCAGCAGTTATGTCGGAAAGCCGGGGTAGTGGGCCCAGCAGCATTGCCGCTTCCGTAACGTGAAGCGCTGCGAAGAACCAAACCGACGCTCCATGTCAGTTTCACAGCGAGAGGTATTGGACCGTGTCAGAATCATCCAGTGGGTTCAGTAGTACAGGTTCAGACGGATCGACCAGCGGTTATCCGCCGAACACCCAAGAGTTGAACGCAGAAGAAGCCAAGGTCCTGCACCGTGCGATCGGGGGTTCGGCCCTGGGTAATGCGGTCGAATGGTTCGACTACGCCGTGTACGGCTACCTGGCGGTGTACATCGCGGCGAACTTCTTCCCGTCCGAGGACGGGGGAGCGAGTCTGCTGTCGACATTCGTAGTGCTCGCGGCGTCGTTCATCATCAGACCGATCGGCGGCATCGTGCTCGGGCCGCTCGGTGACCGCATCGGTCGCCAGAAGGTCCTCGTCCTCACCGTCACCATGATGTCCATCGCGACGGCAACGATCGGCATTCTGCCGACGTTCGACACCATTGGAATCTTGGCGCCGATACTGCTTCTCGTCTGTCGCCTGGTGCAGGGATTCTCCACCGGTGGCGAATACGGTGGCGCAGCAGTGTTCATGGCGGAATATGCACCGGACAAGCGCCGCGGGTTCTTCGGTTCGTTCCTCGAATTCGGCACACTTGCAGGCACGGTCGCAGGCGCAACCCTGTGCACACTGCTCAACCTCGGACTCGGCGACGACACGATGGAGGCGTGGGGATGGCGAATTCCCTTCCTGCTGACGCTTCCCCTCGGCATAGTCGCGCTGTGGTTGCGAACTCGACTCGAAGATTCGCCGGTGTTCGCCGAGGCGAAGGCCGACGGTGAGACGGTGTCCGAGGGTGCGGAGGGTGGCGCCATCGCGTCGCTCAAGGCGACGATGACCTACTGGCAGCGGATCCTCATCCTGATGGGATTCGTGCTGCTGTTGAACATCGCGTACTACACCGTGTTGACGTTCTTGCCGTCCTATCTCAGTGACACGTTGGGACACAGCACTACTCAATCCAACTTCACTCTCGTGGTCATCATGTTGATCATGATGGCGATCATCAACCCGATCGGCGCGCTGTCGGACCGAATCGGTCGAAAGCCGCTGCTCCTTGCGGCGTGCGTCGGGTACTTCGTGTTCAGCGTGCCGCTGTTCCTGCTGATCATCAATACCGGGCTCGTGGGCCAAACGATCGGACTGCTCGGCCTCGGTGTACTGCTTGTGATCATGTGCTCGTGCGTATCGTCGACTCTGCCGGCGCTCTTCCCGACGCAGGTTCGCTACGGCGCATTCGCCATCGGTTACAACGTGTCCACATCGCTCTTCGGTGGCACAGCACCGCTGATTCTGACGTTCCTCATCGACAGGACCGGTTCCAACCTCATCCCGGGCTGGTACATGATGCTCGCCGCGGCCATCGCGTTCGTCCCCATCCTGCTGATGCCGGAGACCGCAGGCCGATCGCTGCGCGGGAACCAGTGCCCGGGTGCCAACGACGACGAAGTCGCCGCATCCGGAGTGGAACTCGTGGGGTACAAGAAGTAGTGGGAGACAGGCTGGTTGTTGTCGTCCTGCATGCCGACAACCTTCCCGCGGGAATGGATTCGGTGTCCGCTGTGGCAGAAGTTCGATACGCCACAGCGGACACCCTCGGGGAAGCGGTTCCGGGAGCCGACGTACTGCTGCTGTGGGACTTCTTCTCGCCCGCCGTGAAGCAGGTGTGGGACCGCTGTGATTCGCTGAAATGGATCCATATCGCTGCCGCAGGTGTGGATTCGCTCATGTTCGACGACCTCGTCGATTCCGATGTGGTGGTGACCAATTCACGCGGAATCTTCGACCGACCGATCGCCGAGTTCGTTCTTGCACAGATACTCGCGTTCGCGAAGGACACCGCCACATCGGCGGAGCTTCAGCGGCAGCGAACGTGGAAGCATCGTGAGACCGAACGCCTCGACACCGCGAAGTCGATGATCGTGGGAACCGGTGCAATCGGGCGTGAGATCGCGCGGCTGTTGTCTGCCGTCGGCATGTCGGTTGCAGGCGTCGGTCGGACCGGGCGCACCGGAGACGCAGATTTCGGCGTCGTGTACTCCAGTTCGGATCTCGAACAGGTCGTCGCCGACATCGACTATCTGATACTCGTTGCACCGTTGACCGATCAGACGCGTGGGATCGTCGACACGTCGGTCATCGCCGCAGCCAAGCCCGGAGTACGCGTGATCAACGTGGGCAGGGGCGAGTTGCTGGAGACCGGAGCGCTTCTCGGCGGCCTACGGTCGGGTCACGTCGGTGGGGCCGCGCTCGACGTCTTCGAGGAGGAACCGCTTCCCTCGGACAATCCGCTCTGGACTGCTCCCAACCTTGTCCTGACCCCGCACATGAGCGGCGACGCGGCGGGTTGGCGCGACCGCCTCGCAGAGCTGTTCGTCGCCAACTTCCGCCGCTACGCGGCCTCCGAGGACCTGCACAACGTCGTGGACAAGAAACTCGGTTTCGTTTCGACCTGACTCTGCTCGCTCAGAAAGCTCGCTCGTACTGGGGAGCAACGGCCGGGGTGATCTCTGCTCCGAGTTCACGTGCTGCACGTCGCGGCCAGTACGGGTCGCGGAGAAGTTCACGGGCGAGCAGCACGGCCACCGCTGCGCCCGACGAGACGATCTCCTCGGCCTGCTTGGGCTCGGTGATCATCCCGACCGCGGCAGCAGGAATCGTCGTTTCGTTCTGTATCCGCTGGGCGAACGGAACCTGGTATCCCGGTCCGACTGGGATCTTCGCCTGCACATTTCCACCGGTGGACACGTCGATCAGATCGACGCCGTGATCGGTGAGAAGCTGAGCCAGCGCGATCGTCTGGTCGGCGGTCCAGCTCGGTGCGCCCGGACCCTCGATGTCCTCGTCCAGCCAATCCGTCGCCGACACACGGACGAGCAGTGGAAGTTCGGCCGGCCAGACTCCTCGAACACCGTCGACGATCTCGAGGAGCAGTCGAGTCCGACCCGTGAAATCCCCGCCGTATTCGTCGGTGCGTCGATTGCTTGCGGGGGAGAGGAACTGGTGAACGAGGTAGCCATGTGCTGCGTGGATCTCGACGACTTTGAAACCGGCACGCAACGAGCGCTCCGCGGCAGCGACGAAGTCGCGCACGACCTGCTCGATGTCGTCTCTGGTCGCTTCCCGTGGCGTCGAGTAGTCGCCGAATGCGATGGCAGAGGGGCCGACGGTTTCCCAGCCGTGCGGGTCGGTGGCCGGAATCGACTTTCGGCCGACCCACGGGGCCAAGGTCGACGCCTTACGTCCGGCATGCGCGAGCTGAATGCCCGGCACAGATCCGTATGCCTCGATACGCGCGACGATGTCGGCGAACGCCTTTTCCTGAGTGTCGTTCCATATTCCGAGGTCTGCTGGGCTGATCCGCCCTGCAGGATTCACGGCGGCGGCCTCGGTGAGAATGAGCCCGGCGCCGCCGATCGCACGGCTCACGAGATGTGTTCGATGCCAATCGTTCGGGGCGCCCACGCTCTCACCCTCGGTGTCCGCGGAGTACTGGCACATCGGCGACATCCACACTCTGTTCGGAAACGTGATGCTGCGCAGAGTGAGAGGTTCGAACAGGGCGGCCAAGAGATCTCCTCCGTCGTCGGAAGTAAGGGTGTCGAATCCAGGAGTGTTCGCTGTCGACAACCACTCGAGCCGGGACGTCATTCCCGACGGAGGTCGAGATGCGCCGCCGGTTAGTGTGTGTTGCATGACTGCTGTACCCGTGACCGCTGATTCGACCGCCCAGCAGGTGGACCAGCGCGAGAAGGTCCACGCTGCTGCCAGGCGCGGCAGAGTTGCCTCGCGTGCACTTGCGCTGTTGACCGCGGCGGAGAAGAACGCTGCCTTGCAGGCTGCCGCGGATGCCGTTCTCACTGCCGGCCCCCAGGTGCTCGCCGCCAACGAAGCCGACGTCGAGGCGGCACGCGCGGCTGGAACGGACGAGGGGTTGCTCGACAGGTTGCGCTTGACCGCTGCGAGGATCGACGGCATCGCCGCGGGCCTCCGGCAGGTCGCGGGATTGCCGGATCCGATCGGAGAGGTTGTTCGCGGGTCGACGCTGCCCAACGGTCTGGAGATCCGTCAGCTTCGTGTCCCGCTCGGAGTGGTCGGGATGGTCTACGAAGCACGCCCGAACGTGACGGTCGACGCATTCGGGCTCGCGTTCAAGTCCGGCAATGCTGCGTTGCTTCGCGGGTCGAAGTCAGCTGCGCTCTCCAATGCCGCTCTCGTCGACGCGATCCAGCAGTCTCTCGTGGCCAGCGGTCTGCCGCTCGATGCAGTCCAGTTGCTCGACAGCGCAGATCGGTCCTCCGTCACACATCTGATCCAGGCGCGTGGCCTCGTCGACGTCGTGATCCCGCGGGGCGGTGCCGGACTCATCGCCGCGGTCGTTCGTGATGCCACCGTCCCGACGATCGAGACCGGCGTCGGGAATTGCCACATCTACGTCCACTCCGCAGCCGACCTCGAGATGGCCGAGAAGATCATTCTCAACTCCAAGACTCGTCGGGTCAGTGTCTGCAACGCCGCCGAAACGATCCTCGTCGATGCCGCTGTAGCCGAGACAGTTGTGCCACAGCTGTTGCAGGCGTTCCAGACGCACAGCGTCGTAGTCCACGGAGACCTACCGGGACTGGTGCCGGCCACCGACAAGGATTGGGCGGAGGAGTACCTGTCACTCGACGTCGCTTTGAAAGTCGTCGACGGGATCGATGCGGCAATCGCGCACATCGACGCCTACGGCACCGGGCACACCGAGGCGATCGTGACTGCGGATCTACGTGCCGCACGCGAGTTCACCACTCGCGTCGATGCCGCGGCCGTCATGGTCAACGCCTCGACGGCATTCACCGATGGAGAGCAGTTCGGTTTCGGCGCCGAAATCGGCATCTCCACGCAGAAACTGCACGCCCGCGGGCCCATGGGCCTACCTGAACTGACCTCGACGAAGTGGACTGTCTGGGGCGAGGGCCACACACGCGCGGTGTGAGAGATCGAAGAACGAAAACTGAAAGCAGGAGACACACGTGGACCGAGCATTGCCGACGACACCGCCGCTGTTCGGCAGCGTCGATGACGTCGTGTCCCGACTTGCCGAGACCGGTTACCTCGCGAACAAGGCCACGGCGACGTCGGTGTTTCTTGCCGATCGGCTCGGCAAGCCACTGCTCATCGAGGGTCCGGCCGGCGTCGGAAAGACCGAACTGGCCAGAGCAGTCGCCCAGACTGCGGGCGCGGAACTGATCCGGCTGCAGTGCTACGAGGGCGTCGACGAGGCCCGCGCCCTCTACGAGTGGAACCACGCCAAGCAGATCCTGCGGATCCAATCGAGTTCGGCGGGACACCAGGACTGGGACTCCACCAAGCTCGACGTGTTCTCTGAAGAATTCTTGCTCGCGAGGCCATTGCTGCAGGCGATCCGCCGCGAGGATCCCACGGTGTTGCTCATCGACGAGACCGACAAGGCAGACGTCGAGATCGAAGGTTTACTGCTCGAGGTGCTGAGCGATTTCGCCGTCACCATTCCCGAGCTCGGCACGATCACCGCGACCCGCAAGCCGTTCACGGTTCTGACCTCGAACGCCACTCGCGAACTGTCCGAAGCACTCAAGCGCCGCTGCCTGTTCCTGCACCTCGACTTTCCGGATGCCGAACTCGAGCGCAGAATCCTGGCCAGCCGGGTACCGGAGCTGCCGGAGGCTATTGCGGAGCAGCTGGTTCGCACCGTTCGCGTCATGCGCGCGATGCAGCTCAAGAAGGTGCCATCGGTCGCAGAAACCATCGACTGGGGCCGGACACTGCTCGCGCTCGGGATGGACACCCTGGATGACGACGCAGTCCGTGCCACGCTGGGAGTGGTGCTCAAGCATCAGTCCGACCAGGACAAGGCCGCAGCCGAGCTCCGGCTGAACTGAGATGCTGTCCCCGTACGGATTGTCCGGCCATCTCGTCGACTTCGTCGACGCGCTTCGAGGGCGCGGCATTGCCGTCGGTCCGTCGGAAACAGTCGACGCAGGGCGTGTCCTTGCCGTGCTGGACCTCCTCGATCGCGAGGCCCTCCGAGAGGGGCTGGCGTGCTCGCTCCTGCGCAGACCGGCCCACCGCGACACGTTCGATGCGCTGTTCGATCTGTGGTTTCCGGCTGCAACCGGACAGCGGGAGTCCGGACAGATAGACACCGCGCTGCCGAGGATGCCCGACGGCACGATCGACTTCACTGCACTGCGTGAGCTGATCACCGATCTTCTCGTCGACGGCAGTCCCGATGCACTCGAGCTGACCGAGATGCTGGCCGCGCAGATGGTCGAGGAGCTCGGCCAATACAAGTCGACGAACGGGCCGTCGTTCTCGGCCTATCAGGCGTTGCGCGACGTCGCCCCGGATACGTTGCTGAGCAAGATCCTGCAAGGACTACTGGGGAACGCGGAAGACGGTTCGGAACGGGCGTCGGGCGCCTACGAAGACGAGGTGGCCAAACGTACCGCCGCGCAGCGGATCGCCGATCTCCGCAAGATGGTGGAGAAGGAGACGCGCCGCCGCGCCGCAGAGCAGCTCGGCCGTGAACGCGTCGCGAGCTACGGCGTTCCGAAGCTCGCCGAGGACGTCGATTTCCTGCGAGCATCGGACACCGAGATGGTGGCGCTGCGGCGCAGTGTGACGCCGCTGGCGCGGAAACTCGCGAGCAGGCTTGCCGCCAGGCGTAAACGAAGCAGGTCGGGCTCGATCGATCTTCGACGCACTCTGCGGAAGTCCATGTCCACGGGCGGCGTCCCCATCGACCTGGTGCAGCGCAAACCGAGGAAAGCCCGCCCGGAGCTCGTGGTGTTGTGCGACGTATCGGGGTCGGTGGCAGGGTTCAGCCATTTCACGCTGCTCCTGGTCCATGCGTTGCGCGAGCAGTTCTCGCGCGTTCGCATCTTCGCGTTCATCGACTCCACCGACGAGGTGACGCGATTCTTCGATTCGGGATCCGATCTCGGCGCGGCGATGTCGCGGATCATCCGAGAATCGGAGCTGATCACCTACGACGGGCACTCCGACTACGGGCATGCGTTCGAGACCTTCGACGACAGGTACTCCCAGGCGGTGACGGCACGGACCTCGGTACTGGTACTCGGCGACGCCCGCACCAACTACCGGGACCCGAAGGCGGCCGCGCTGGCGCGCACGGTTTCGGTGGCAAAGCACGCGTACTGGCTCAACCCGGAACCGAAGGGTCAGTGGGGTTCGGGGGACTCCGCCACCACCGTCTACAGCGAGGTCATCAGCATGTACGAGTGCCGTTCCGCCGGCCAGTTGGGCGACATCGTCTCGCGGCTACTGCCGGTGTGATCTGTACTCCTGGTCCCGCGAAGTAAGCTCTACAATCGTGCAACAACAACCTGTGGCGGTCCGCAAGCTGGGAGTGATGGGCGGAACCTTCGATCCGATCCATCACGGCCACCTCGTCGCCGCCAGCGAGGTCGCCAACAGCTTCGGGCTCGACGAGGTCATCTTCGTCCCGACCGGAACGCCCTGGCAGAAGGAAGGCAAGGTCGTCAGCCCGGCCGAGGACCGCTACCTCATGACGGTTATCGCCACTGCGTCCAACCCTCGATTCTCGGTCAGTCGCGTCGACGTCGACCGTAAGAAGCTGACGTACACGGTGGACACCCTGCGTGACCTCCGCGAACAGCATCCGGCCGCCGAGCTGTACTTCATCACCGGCGCGGACGCGCTCGAGAGTATCCTGACCTGGCAGAACTGGGAGGAGCTGTTCGAACTCGCGAAATTCGTCGGGGTGTCGCGGCCGGGCTTCGAACTGGGAGTCGAGCATCTCGCCGATCATCTCCAGGATCTACCACAGGACGCGCTGACACTGATCGAGATCCCCGCGCTCGCGATCTCCTCGACCGAATGCAGGCTGCGGGCGAGCGAAAACCGTCCCGTGTGGTACCTCGTCCCGGACGGCGTGGTCCAGTACATCTCCAAGAGAAATCTCTACCGACCCAGGGGCGAACAGCGCCTCGACGGCTCCGTCACGATGTCGGAGCCGGCGCCACAGAAGACGAATCCGGCAGACCAGATACAACCAGGCTCGACACAATCAGGCTCAACACAATTGGGAGATTAGCTAAGTGACTGCAACCGAACAGGCCACCTCGATCGCGCGCATCGCGGCGCTCGCAGCCGATGACAAGCTGGCGACCGACGTCGTGGTCCTCGACGTCTCGGAGCAGCTGGTCATCACCGACTGCTTCGTCATCGCGTCGGCACCCAACGAACGTCAGGTCAACGCGATCGTCGAGAACATCGAGGACAAGCTGCGCGAGGAGGGCTTCAAGCCGATTCGCAAGGAAGGGACTCGCGAAGGTCGGTGGGCGCTTCTCGACTACGTCGACGTCGTCGTCCACGTCCAGCACAACGACGAGCGCAACTTCTACGCGCTCGAGCGCCTGTGGAAGGACTGCCCGAGCATCGAGGTTCCCGGGCTCGGTGAGCGGCCCGCTGCAGAGACATCGGGCGATTCGGTGGAATCGGAGCAGTGACACCGGTCAAGCGGCAGTTGATTCTGCTCCGGCACGGCCAGACCGAGTACAACGCGACCGAACGCATGCAGGGTCACCTCGATACCGACCTGACCGAACTGGGCCGAACACAAGCCAAGTCCGCAGCTGCGCTGCTCGCGCCTCGATCGCCGGTGCGCATCGTTTCCTCGGATCTGAGACGCGCTCTCGACACCGCCACCGCGTTGGGTGACGCGTGCGGTGTGTCCGTCGACGTCGATCCACGGCTTCGTGAAACTCATTTGGGCGACTGGCAAGGCTTGACGCACCACGATGTCGACGACCTCTCGCCCGGCGCGCGGACGGCCTGGCGCACCGACGCCACCATCGCGCCTCCGGGCGGCGAGAATCGCATCGACGTAGCTCGTCGCAGTGTGCCGGTGGTTCGCGAACTACTCGACACCGAGCCGAAGTGGGGAGCGGACGGTGCGAGTGCGCCGATCGTCCTCGTCGCCCACGGAGGCCTGATTGCCGCATTGAGTGCCGCGCTACTCGAGCTGCCGGTCGATCGGTGGCCCGTGCTCGGAGGACTGTCGAACACCAGCTGGGTGCAGCTGAGCAGTCACGGCGAGGGTGACGCGATCGGCTGGCATCTCGATGTGTGGAACGCGTCCGCGAGAGTGGCCAGTGATGTCCTCTGACGACTACCAGGTTCGCGTCGTCGCCGCCGAGGCGCCGCCGGTGCTCCTGGTTGTGGCGGACTCGTTGAGCTACTACGGGCCGAAGGGCGGTCTTCCGGTCGATGACCCGCGTATCTGGCCCAATCTCGTTGCGGCAGAGCTGGGGTGGACGGTGGAGCTGGTGGCGCGCATCGGGTGGACCAGCCGCGACGCGTGGTGGGCGTTGACGCAGGATCCGCGCGTGTGGGCGGCGATTCCGAAGGCAGGCGCAGTGATCTTCGGTGTCGGCGGGATGGATTCGTTGCCGTCGCCGCTACCGACGGCGTTCCGGGAGCAGATTCGCTATGTCCGCCCACCGGCCTTTCGGCGACTTGTGCGTGCCGGATACCAATGGGTGCAACCGAGGCTGGCGCACCTCGGCTGGCCGGTGGCGCTACCACCGAAGTTGAGCGTCGACTACCTGGAGCAGGCGCGAGCCGCGCTGGCGTACGTTCGGCCGGAACTACCGGTCATCGGAACGCTGCCCTCGGTGCATCGCAGCGATGCGTACGGCAAAGTTCATGCCGGTCGACCCGCCGCCGAGAAGGCTCTCCGGCAATGGGGTGCGAAAAGCGGTGTGCCACTGGTCGATCTGGCGGCCGCGGTGCGGGAGAACATCTTCTCCGACCATGCGAACCCCGACGGAATCCACTGGGGTTGGGACGCGCACGTCGCCGTCGCCGATGCGATGCTTGCCGAACTGAGATCGGTTGTAGGCGATAAGGAACAGCGCGGGTGACGGTAGCGGTCATCACCGATTCATCGGCCTGCCTGGGTCCCGAGCTCGCCCACGGGGCAGGGATCACCGTGGCGCCCTTGCATGTGTTCGTCGACGGCATCGACCTGCGCGAGGGTCTCGATCCGATACCGGAGGACTTTGCAGCGCATGGTCCTGTCACGACTGCGGGCGCATCGCCAGCGGAGTTGACCGGTCTCTATCGTGATGCTCTGGAACGAAGTGATGGCGCAGGCGTTGTGGCCGTTCATATTTCGCGTGGACTCTCCAGCACCTGGGAGGCGGCTCGGCAGGCGGCAACAGTGCTGGGCGAGCGAGTCCGCGTGATCGATTCCGCGTCGGCCGGGATGGGCCTCGGCTATGCGGTGCTTGCCGCTGCCCGAGCGGCCGCCCGCGGCGACAGCATCGACTCCGTCTACGGCGATGCCGTGGCAGCGGCCCAGCGGAGTCGTAGCTTCATCGTGGTGGACCGGCTCGATCACTTACGTCGGGGTGGTCGCATCGGAGCGGCGGCCGCGCTGGTCGGTACGGCGCTGGCCATGAAGCCGGTGTTGCATCTGAGCGAAGGCAAGCTCGTGCTGGGAGAGAAGGCTCGAACGTCGACGAAGGCGCTCGGCAAACTCGTCGACGCCGCCCACCGGGTCGCCGACAAAGACAGGGTTGCGCTCACCGTGCACCATATGCAGTGCCCCGAGCGTGCCGACGCTGTCGCTGCACTGTTGGCACGCAGAATTCCCGAGGTCAGCGATCTGTCCGTGGTTCCTTTCGGGGCCGTTCTCGGAGCCCATGTCGGCCCGGGCGCAGTGGGAGTCGTCGTCTGTCCTGAGCGCTGACTCGGCACGGTCGATCGGGGTTGTCCACAGCCTGAGCGGTTATCCACAGAGCAATATTCCAGCTGCGGTTTTCTCGCATCGGAGACTAGGGCCGTCGATACCGTCGCGGGTATGGCAAGTCCTCGAACGCAGCCGATCTCGCGGAACTCGACGCCGCACGGGCCCAGTTCTCCGCGGGTTCTCGAACGCGGTCCGCACGGGGTGGACGCGGACGCAACGCCGGACTGGCTCAGGCAGGACGATCAGCGTGTATCGGCGCTCTCGGCCCACCTCCCGGAGCGATGGCGCGGCGCCCGCCTCGACCCTGGTAGAACCGGGATGCTTGCGCTGTGTGGCGTCGGCGTGGCCGTGCTGATTGTGGCGGGGTACGCAGTGCTGCGCGATGCGCCGGTCGTCGCTCCGGTACCGACTCTGCCGATCGTGCAACCCATTTCGGAGACAGAGGTCGTACCCTCTGAGACCACAGCTCCACCGTCGAGAATCGTGGTCAGTGTGGTGGGTCTTGTTGAATCCTCGGGTCTGGTGAACCTTCCGGCCGGCTCACGCGTCGCCGATGCCCTCGAAGCCGCAGGCGGACCACTCGACGGCGCGGATGTCGTGGCTCTCAACCTTGCGGCCAAGCTTGCCGATGGTGACCAGATCGTAGTCGGCTCGCCACCGCCGGAGGGGAGGTCGATCATCAGCGGGACGGTGCAAGATTCCGCACCAGGAAGTGCTCCTACCTCGGCAACCGGCGCATCTGGCAGTGCAGAGACCGACAGTGCAGCGGGCACAGTGAATCTCAACACCGCGACCGTGGCCGAGCTCGACGCGTTGGACGGCGTCGGACCGGTGACGGCAGCGAGCATCATTGCCTGGCGGGAGGCGAACGGCGCGTTCAAGGACGTCGGGCAGTTGGCGGAGGTGGACGGTATCGGCCCGGTACGCTTCGAAAAACTCAAGGACCAGGTCACGGTGTGAACGAACCGCTGATCCGCCCGTACGACGTGCGGTTGGTCCCGTGCGCGGTTGCTGGATGGGGTGCGACGGTGTGCGGGATTCTGGGCGGATCCGTCGTAGCAATCACACTCGCCGTGGCGTGGGTATGTCTGTGCGTCGCTGTACTCTATGTGCGAGTGCACCTGGGGCGCAGTGGCGTCGGACTTATCACGATGGCAGTGATCGGCGGATGCTACTCGGGTGCGGCCGCACTGCACGCGTGGGAATTCGACACGAGCCCCGTCGTCGAGGCAGCCGACGAACGGGCGTGGGTGAGCGCAGCAATCGTAGTGCGCGAGGATCCACACCGCGTTCGCTCGCCCGGGCCTCCGACGGTGGCCATCCGGGCCGAGCTGGTTCAGATGGACATCGCTGGGGTACCGATCGAGCTCGGTGGACGAGTGTCGGTGTTGGCTCCGTCCAGCGAGTGGGGGCACCTCGTACCCGGGCAGTCCGTTGCCCTGAGAGGTCGACTGTCGCCGCCGCACCGACAGGACCTCACGCTCGCTGTCGTACGGGTCGACGGACCTCCGCTGCGGGTCGACGCGCCGGGGCCGGTGGCGGCAGCGGCGGCAGCAGTGCGAACGTCGCTTGCGGCAGCGGCGTCGGATGCGCTGCCGGACGATCAGGCAGGGGTGCTCCCGGGGCTTGTGGTCGGTGACGTCTCGGCACTGCCGGAAGACCTCGAGGCCGACTTCCGTGCAGCTGGATTGACCCACCTGACCGCGGTTTCCGGGGCGAATTTCGCGATCGTCCTCGGTGCAGCACTGTTGCTGACCCGTGCCATTGCGATCGGACCACGCACGACGGTAGTGCTGTGTGCGGTGGTGCTCCTTGCGTTCGTCGTCGTTGCCAGGCCGTCCCCGAGCGTGTTGCGTGCGGCGGTGATGGGCGGTATCGGACTGCTCGCGCTCGTCACGGGTCGACGACGTCAGGCAGTCCCTGCGCTCTGCACCGCAATACTCGGCCTCCTCGCATGGTGGCCCGAGCTGTCCGTGGACGTCGGCTTCGCATTGTCGGTGGCCGCTACCGCGGGGCTTGTCGTCGTGGCGCCGGTATGGGTCGACTGGTTGCGTGCGCATGGCTGGGGCCGCGCGCCGGCCGAAGTGGTTGCCGTCGCCGCTGCAGCGCACGCGGTGACCGCCCCGATCGTGGCGGGCATGACGGGAACCTTCTCCGTGGTGGGAATTCTCGCCAACATTGCGGTGGCCCCGACGGTTGCGCCGATCACCGTTGTCGGAGTCGTTGCAGCAGTGTTCGCACCGTGGGCAGGCTGGCTTGCTTCTCTCGTGCTCGAATTGGCGTCGGCGCCGCTCTGGTGGCTTGTCGCGGTGGCGCGGTGGTCGGCGTCACTGCCGGGCGCGGGTGTCGAGATGCCGAGTGGAGTGGCGGGCGCCCTGACTGTCGCGGTCGCCACAGCGGCGATGCTGGTGTTGTTGCGGTTCCGCGTCTGTCGGTGGGTAATGGGTGGCGCGGTCGTAGCAGTACTGGTGATGTGGGTGGCGTCGTAAGATCCTGTGACGCGAAGTGGCGTGTTCGAACCCGTCGGACCGGCATGGCACGATCGTCACCGTGACTGCGAACAATCCGGTGGAGTCTCTGCACCTCGTCCTCGGCGACGAAGAACTGCTGATGGATCGTGCCGTGGCGTCCATCGTCGCGCGCGTTCGAGCAGCTGCCCCGGAGGGTGACGATCTACCGGTCACCAAGCTTCGTGCCGGCGATGCCAGTGCGCCGGAGCTTTTGGAGCTCCTGAGCCCGTCCCTGTTCGCGGAGGACCGTGTGGTCGTTCTCGAAGCGGCCGCGGAAGCAGGCAAGGATGCGGTGGCGCTGGTCGTCGACGCAGCCTCGGATCCGCCCGAGGGCGCGGTGCTGGTCATCATGCACTCCGGCGGTGGGCGAGCGAAGGCGATGGTCGGTGCTCTGCAGAAGGCAGGCGCTGTCACGCACGAATGCGCCAAGTTGACCAAGGCATCCGAGCGGGCAGATTTCGTCAAACGTGAATTCAGTGCGGCCGAGGTGCGGGTCAGTGGAGACGTCGTGGAGGCGGTCGTGGAGGCCGTGGGTTCCGAACTTCGCGAGTTGGCCGCCGCTTGTTCGCAGTTGGTGGCGGATACGGCAGGCAAGGTCGACGTCGACGCGGTTCGACGCTACTACTCGGGCAAAGCGGAGGTATCCGGGTTCGACGTCGCCGAGAAGGCTGTGGCGGGGGATGTGCCGGGAGCGTTGGAAGCGTTGCGTTGGGCGATGCACCGAGGCGTCCCGCATGTACTTCTGGCGGACGCGCTGGCTGACGCCGTGCGCACCATTGCACTCGTCGGCTCCGCAGGCCGCGGTGACCCGTTCCGAATGGCGGGTGAACTCGGGATGCCGCCGTGGAAGATCAAGAAGGCGCAAGCACAGGCGCGCGGATGGAACGGCCAGACCATCGGGGAGGCCCTGCAGATCGTCTCGCAGCTCAATGCGGACGTGAAGGGGCAGGCTGCCGATGCGGACTACGCGGTCGAGAACGCGGTGTCTGTCGTTGCCGCGCTGAGCAACCGGTAGCTCTCCGAACAGCCAGGCAAGTGCGCTGATCCGTTCAAGTGCGCTGAGGAACGCAAAAAACCCGCTCGGCTATCCCGAGCGGGTTCTGCGTACTACGTGAAGATCAGAGCTTGTTGACTGCCAACGACAGTGCCGACTTCTTGTTGGCTGCCTGGTTCTTGTGGATGACACCCTTGCTGGCTGCCTTGTCCAGCTGGCGACCTGCGGTGACGAGGATGGCGGAAGCCTTCTCCTTGTCGCCTGCGGACTCAGCGGCGCGGAAGGAGCGAATGATCGTCCGCAGTGACGACTTCACCGACTGGTTGCGCAGACGGTTGCGCTCGTTGGTGAGAATCCGCTTCTTCTGGGACTTGATGTTGGCCACGCGTAAAATCCTTCTGTCTTCGTCGGTATTCCGGTCAGGGCGATCCATGCTGGAATGCCCGAAGTCTGCTGCCGAGCTATACAGCCCAGCGCCGAAGATCGAGAATACCAGCACCGGCGGCAGAACCCAATTCCGCGCGCGCTTGACCTAAGTATGCCCGGCCCGACTCTCGCGGGGCCACCGGGGCAATCTGTTGTCCTTTTCCAGAAATTAACGCGTCCGACGCGCTTATCTCCTGTCTCTGTAGCAACATGACGCAGATGAGCCCGCGATCTGCAGCCACTGCCCAAGAGAAGGTCAAAGTCAGTAAATCGAAATCGGCGGCTCGCGAGAAACCGGTAGTCGACGGTGTATTCGGCGGCTATTCCGACGTCGGAAAGTACGGCCTTGCCTTCGACGAGATGTTCGACGCGGACGGCAAGACTCGCACTCCGTACAAGGGGATCCATTCGGCGCTCGAGCCGTCCAGCTCGGCCGACCTCGACGCACGCTCGGACGCGCTCGGACGCGCGTTCATCGATCAGGGCATCACGTTCTCTTTGTCGGGACAGGAGCGGCCGTTTCCGCTCGACCAGGTACCCCGTGTCATCGCGGCCGGCGAATGGTCTCGTCTCGAGCGCGGAATCAAGCAGCGTGTCAAGGCGCTCGAGATGTTTCTCGCCGACATCTATGGAGACCAGGAGATCCTGCGTGACGGCGTCGTGCCGAAGCGATTGGTCACCTCGTGTGAGCACTTTCACCGCGCAGCCATCGGCATCGTCCCGCCCAACGGAGTCCGAATTCACGTTGCCGGTATCGACCTCGTCCGAGATGCGCAGGGCACCTTCCGAGTGCTCGAGGACAACCTCCGGTCGCCGTCCGGTGTGTCGTACGTCATGGAGAACCGTCGGACGATGGCGCGGGTGTTCCCTGACCTCTTCGCCACACACCGAGTGCGCGCAGTCGGCGACTATGCCTCGCATCTGCTCCGCGCACTGCGCGCGTCCGCAGCTCTGAACGAGGCCGATCCGACGGTCGTCGTCCTCACCCCGGGCGTCGCCAACTCGGCGTACTTCGAGCACTCGTTGCTGGCACGACTCATGGGCGTCGAACTCGTCGAAGGTCGAGACTTGTTCTGTCGCGACAACATCGTCTACATGCGTACTACCGAGGGCGAGCGTCAGGTCGACGTCATCTACCGGCGCATCGACGACGACTACCTGGACCCGATGCAATTCCGTCCGGACTCGGTGCTCGGCGTGGCGGGGCTCGTCAATGCAGCGCGTGCCGGCAACGTGGTGATTTCCAGTGCCGTCGGAAACGGCGTCGGCGACGACAAGCTGGTCTACACCTACGTGCCGACGATCATCGACTACTACATGGGCGAGAAGCCGCTGCTGGCCAACGTCGACACGTTCCGGTGCTGGCTCGACGACGAGTGCGAGGAGGTGCTCGACCGCGTCGACGAACTGGTGATCAAACCCGTCGAAGGTTCCGGTGGTTACGGCATCGTCTTCGGGCCGGACGCGTCCCCGAAGGAATTGGCGACCATCAGCAAGAAGATCAGAGCGGATCCGCGGGGATGGATCGCCCAGCCCGTCGTGCAGCTCTCGACAGTGCCGACCAAGATCGGCGGCCGACTGGTTCCGCGACACGTGGACCTGCGCCCGTTCGCGGTCAACGACGGCGACGACGTGTGGGTGCTGCCCGGTGGTTTGACGCGTGTGGCGCTTCCCGAGGGTTCGCTCGTGGTCAATTCGAGTCAGGGCGGTGGCAGCAAGGACACCTGGGTGCTCGCCACCCGTACATCTCAGGAAGAGCAGGAACTCGCGGGCGAGGAGATCGTCAGTGAGCCACCCGAGTCCCCGATGACAGAACAGGGACCGGAACTGACGATGGATCAGCAACAGCAACAACAGCAGCAGCAACAGCAACAGCAAGTGAATGGCGGTGGACACTAGATGCTCGCGCGGAACGCAGAGTCGCTCTATTGGATCGGGCGATACGTCGAACGTGCCGACGACACGGCTCGGATCCTCGACGTCACCGTTCATCAACTTCTCGAGGATGCCACCGTCGACCCCGACCACATCTCGCGGGTTCTGCTTCGAGTCCTCGGGTTCAAGCACGAGCCGGACGTGTCCCTCGACGTGTGGTCGTTGACCGAGTTGGTCGCGTTCAGTCGTGACGGAAGCGGGTCGATCGTCGACTCTCTCTCCAGTGCCCGCGAGAACGCCCGCGGTGCACGGGAAGTCACGTCGAGTGAGATGTGGGAGTGCCTCAACACCACCTACAACGGCCTGACCGACCGCATCCGTGCGTCCAAACGAACCGGGCCGCACGAGTTCTTCAGCTACATCGAGGAACGGGCAGCGATGTTCGCCGGTCTCGCAGATTCGACCCTGAGTCACGACGACGGCTACCGATTCCTCATTCTGGGTCGGTCCGTCGAGCGAATCGACATGACCGTCCGGCTGTTGCTTTCGCGTGCCGGGGACCGTCCGTCGTCACCAGCATGGGTCACGGTGCTCCGTTCTGCAGGCGCGCACGACACCTACCTACGCACGTACCGCGGCGCCCTCGATGCGCAACGAGTACTCGAATTCATGTTGTTGGACAGGTTGTTCCCTCGGTCGGTGTTCTATGCATTGAGTGAGGCCGAGCGGTCACTGGACCAACTCGATCACCAGCCGAACAGCCGTGTCGGTGCACGTGCAGAAGCACAACGTCTGCTGGGCCGCGCACGCAGCGAGCTCGAATTCCTGCGTCCCGGTGCGTTGTTGGACGATCTGCAGGAGAGACTGCTCGCATTGCAGGAGACATGTCGAGATCTCGGCGAAGCAATTTCGAAGCAGTACTTCCACGCAGCACCCTGGGTTGCATGGACCGACGCCGGTTCCGGCGCGTACGAAGATCAACTGGAAGGTGAATTGTGAGCTGGCGTATGCGCGTTGTCCACACCACGGGCTATCAGTACGACGCGCCGGTGACGTCGTCGTACAACGAGGCGCGACTGACTCCGCGAAGTGACAACCGGCAGAACGTGATTCTCAATCGTGTCGAGACCAATCCAGTCACCAGAAGCTATCGCTACACCGACTACTGGGGAACGGCGGTGACGGCATTCGATCTGCACGCTCCTCATACCGAACTCGAGGTCACCGGGTCATCGGTCGTCGAGACCGATCCGTTCTCGCCGCCGGAGGAGAAGGCGTCGTGGGAGGAGCTGGCGAGCGAACCCGTCATCGACCGCTTCAACGAGGTTCTCGACAACACCGAGTACGTACCCAAGAACCGGCAACTCTCGGCGATAGCCAAGAAGCTGTCCAAGGGGCTTCCGCCCCAGGAATCGGTAGTGGAGATCTCCAATTGGGTGAATCAGGAGATGTCCTACGTCCCCGGCACGACGGGTGTGCACACATCTGCGGTCGAGGCATGGTCGGAGAAGAAGGGCGTCTGCCAGGACTACGCGCACCTGACGCTGCTACTGCTGCGCAGCATCGGCATTCCCAGTCGGTATGTGTCCGGATACCTGCACCCCAAGAAGCAGGCGGTCATCGGTACGTCCGTCGAGGGACAGAGCCACGCGTGGATCGAGGCATGGACGGGCGCGTGGTGGGGTTACGACCCGACCAACGCGATCGCCGTCAACGAGCAGCACGTGTCGGTCGGACTCGGGCGTGACTACGCCGATGTGCCGCCGCTGAAGGGCATCTTCTCGGGCGGCGGATCGACAGCTCTCGATGTTGTGGTCGAGATCACACGTCTGGCGTAACGTCCTGCTCGGGCAGCCCTACCGCGGGGTGTTCGGGCGGTACGACCGGCTGGACTCCTAGGACCAGCTGTAGTCGGAGCGAAGCCTCGACGCGACGGCGTCGAACTTCGTCTTCGCGAGAATTGCACCCTCGCGACGAATTCCGGTTTCGGGGACGTCGAGAACACGGTCGAGTCTGATCCAGCTGGGTCTACCCTCGGCGTCCCAGGATCCGGACCCGATCGACACCCAGTCGGGGTCGCCGTCGCGCTTGTCCTGGCTCGACAACATCAGTCCCAGCAGCGTCTTCCCGTCGCGGCCCACAACCAGGACAGGCCGGTCCTTGCCCTGGCTGGCGTCCTCCTCGTACGCCACCCACGTCCACACGATCTCGCCGGGATCGGCCTTGCCGTCCAGATCAGGGGAGTACTCGACTGCCCGAGCCCGCTGCGCGGTCGGCACGGTGTGCGACGCGACCGGACGGCCTGGCTCGACGGTCGGCCCGCTGCTCGACTTGCCGGTGATCGCGTCCTTACCTTTTTGCAGAGCACCCGAACTCTGCAACTGCCGAAACAGCCTCGGGCCCTCGCGGAGTGCGATGTTGCCGAGTTCCTTCGTGAATTTGCTCCAGTTGCCAGCCATGGGAGTCGAGTTTAGTCAGCAGCCCGCGGAACTCGTCGACCGCCGGACGTGGGACGATGGGTCCGGATATCTCCTGCAAACGCCAGCAAAGGATACGAGTGCCCAGCTTCGCCGACACGACGTTCACCGATCCCTCCCGGATCAGGAACTTCTGCATCATCGCCCACATCGACCACGGCAAGTCGACGCTGGCAGATCGGATGTTGCAGCTCACGGGCGTCGTCGACGATCGGTCGATGCGGGCTCAGTACCTCGACCGTATGGACATCGAACGCGAACGCGGCATCACCATCAAGGCGCAGAACGTCCGTCTGCCCTGGGTGGTCGACGGCGAGGAATTCGTCCTGCATCTCATCGACACCCCCGGCCACGTCGACTTCACCTACGAGGTTTCGCGTGCACTCGAGGCGTGTGAGGGTGCGGTCCTGCTCGTCGACGCTGCGCAGGGGATCGAGGCGCAGACCTTGGCGAACCTCTACCTCGCACTCGACAAAGAGCTGACGATCATCCCGGTCCTGAACAAGATCGATCTGCCTGCCGCCGACCCCGATCGGTATGCCGCCGAGATCGCCCACATCATCGGTTGCGAGGCCGACGACGTGCTGCGTGTCTCCGGCAAGACCGGTGTCGGTGTCGAGGAGCTCCTCAACGAGGTCGTCAAGCTCGTTCCTGCGCCCGTCGGTAATCCCGACGGCCCGGCCCGCGCGATGATCTTCGACTCCGTCTACGACACCTACCGCGGTGTCGTCACCTACGTCCGAGTTGTCGACGGCGCCCTCAACCCGCGCGAGAAGGTCACCATGATGTCGACCGGCTCGACGCACGAGTTGCTCGAAGTCGGTATCGTCTCGCCCGATCCGAAGCCGACCAAGGGCCTCGGCGTCGGTGAGGTGGGGTACCTCATCACCGGTGTCAAGGATGTGCGCCAGTCGAAGGTCGGCGACACCGTCACCACCTTCCGCAAGGGTGCGACCGAGCCGCTCACCGGGTACCGCGAACCTCGTCCGATGGTCTATTCCGGGCTGTACCCGCTCGATGGTTCCGACTACCCCGATCTGCGCGACGCGCTCGAGAAGCTCCAACTCAACGACGCAGCGCTCACGTACGAGCCGGAAACCTCGGTGGCTCTCGGTTTCGGATTCCGTTGCGGCTTCCTCGGATTGCTGCACATGGAGATCACTCGCGAGCGGCTCGAGCGCGAGTTCAACCTCGATCTCATCTCCACCTCGCCGAACGTCGTCTACCGCGTCGAGATGGAAGACAAGGCCGAGCACATCGTCACCAATCCGTCGTACTGGCCCGAGGGCAAGGTGCGTGACGTGTACGAGCCGATGGTGAAGTGCACGATCATTTCGCCGAGTGAGTTCATCGGCTCGATCATGGAGCTGTGCCAGGGCAGGCGCGGCGAGCTCGGTGGAATGGACTACCTGTCCGAGACGCGTGTCGAGCTGCGCTACACCATCCCGATGGCGGAGATCATCTTCGACTTCTTCGACATCCTGAAGTCGCGCACACGTGGGTATGCGAGCCTCGACTACGAGGAGATCGGCGAGCAGAGCGCAGCGCTGGTCAAGGTCGACATCTTGCTCCAGGGTGAGGCGGTGGACGCGTTCTCGGCGATCGTGCACAAGGACGCTGCTGCTGCCTACGGCAACAAGATGACGACCAAGCTCAAGGAACTGATCCCTCGCCAGCAGTTCGAGGTGCCGATCCAGGCCGCCATCGGATCACGCATCATCGCGCGCGAGAACATCAGGGCAATCCGCAAGGACGTCTTGGCGAAGTGCTACGGCGGCGACATCAGCCGCAAGCGCAAGCTGCTCGAGAAGCAGAAGGAAGGCAAGAAGCGGATGAAGACCATCGGCCGCGTCGAGGTGCCGCAGGAGGCGTTCGTCGCCGCGTTGTCATCCGAGTCGTCGACGGACAAACCGAAGAAGTAGCACTCATAGGGGAGGAACATGACGTCGCGAATCCTAGGAGCACTGTCGGTGCCGATCATCAGCGCACCGATGGCAGGGGGACCGTCGACGCCGGAGATGGCGATCGCGGTCTCACGGTCCGGAGGGCTGGGCATGCTTGCCGGTGCGCTCCTCGATATCGACAGATTCGCCGCTCAGGTGCAGGCGATGCGCGAGGTTCTCTTCGGCGTCAACCTCTTCCTGCCCGACGATCCGACGGGCGCGGACGTCGAAGCCTATGTCCGACGCATCTCGCCGTGGCTCGACAAGTACCACGTCGAACCCGGGGTTCTGCCACGCCGCGACGATTTCTATCCGGAGAAGTTCCGCTGGCTCGTCGACAACCCGGTGCCGCTCGTGAGCAGCACGTTCGGAACGTTCAGTGCAGCTGAAGTAGCCGCACTCCACGAGGTCGGCACCGAAGTGTGGTGCACCGTCACCTCGGCCGCAGAGGCAATCGAAGCCGATGCCAACGGCGTCGACGCTCTCGTCGTGCAAGGGCCGGAAGCCGGTGGCCACCGGGGGAGTTTCGACGGCTCGGCCCCCGATGCGCCCCTTGCCGATGTGCTGGCGGATGTTCGTGCAGTGTCGGAGCTGCCGAGAATCGCCGCCGGCGGACTGATGGACGGCACCGACGTTGCGCCGCTGCTGGAATCGGGGGCAGCGCACGCAGCCCAACTCGGAACTGCATTTCTGAACACCACGGAAGCCGGAACCCGGCAGGTTCACCGCGAACAACTGACGTCGACGTCGGAAACCGCTGTCACACGTGCTTTTTCGGGCCGTCCGGCAAGAGGGATCGTCAACGAGTTCATGCGCGACAACTCCGAGGATGCGCCGCTCGCGTATCCGGACGTGCACTATTTGACCGCGCCGATGCGGGCCGAGGCAGGCAAAGCAGGCGATCCGGCGGCGCTGTCCATGTGGGCAGGAACCGGGCACCTGCGCGCCCGCGAGGCGACGGTGTCCGAGCTGATGGCCGAGTGGGCCGATCAGCTCGAACGCCGCCGCTGACTGCTCAGTTGGTGTGCGCGGGCTGGAAGTGTCCAGCCGCCTGAGATTCTTCGGCGCGGATCACGTGCACGACAGCGTTGATCAGAGCCAGATGGGTGAACGCCTGGGGAAAGTTCCCGAGGTGCCGACCAGTCCGAGCGTCGATCTCTTCCGCATAGAGCTTGAGTGGGCTGGCGTAGCCGAGCAGGCGTTCGCACAGATGCTTGGCACGGGGGAGTTCGTCGATCTCGACGAGCGCCGACACGAGCCAGAAGGAACAGATCGTGAACGTTCCTTCCTCGCCTTCGAGGCCGTCGTCGGTGGTGTCGACCTTGTAGCGCAGGACAAGTCCGTCGACGGTCAATTCGTCGGCGATCGCCAGCACCGTGGCTCGGACCCGAGGATCGTCAGCAGGCAGGAATCGAAGCAGTGGCACGAGTAGCAGTGAGGCATCGAGTGATTCGTGGCCGTACCGCTGCGTCAGGACGCCGCGTTCGTCGACGCCGTGCTCGAGAATGTCCTCCTTGATCTCGTCGGCGATCTCGTTCCATTGATTTGCGTAATCCGTCTCGCCGTGGATTGCCGCGAGCTTCGCTCCGCGATCGAGTGCGACCCAACACATGACCTTGGAGGAGGTGAAGTGCTGCGGTTCGCCGCGTACTTCCCAGATGCCGCGGTCGGGTTTGCGCCAATTGGCGATCGCTTCCTCGACCTGCCTCTTGAGCAGTGGCCACAGCGACTCGGGGACATGCTCGCGCGACTTGACGTGTAGGTAGACGGAGTCGAGCATGGTGCCCCAGATATCGTGCTGCTCCTGGTTGTACGCGCCGTTTCCGATGCGTACGGGCTTGGCGCCGTCGTAGCCGGACAGGTGCGGCAGTTCGCTTTCCTCCAGTGTCTTCTCGCCGCCGATTCCGTACATCACCTGCAGCGGATTGGCGCGCCCGTCCTCGGTCATCGACACATCCGACATGAACGAGAAGAAGTCGTTGGCCTCTCGATCGAGACCCAGCGTGTACAGGCCCCACAGTGCGAAGGTCGAATCGCGGACCCACGCGTAGCGATAGTCCCAGTTGCGTTCTCCACCGGGAGTTTCCGGAAGAGACGTCGTCGACGCCGCCAGCAGCGCACCGGTCGGTGCGTAGGTCAGGCCCTTCAGCGCCAGCGCACTGCGCTGCAGGTAGCCACGCCACGGGTGATCGGGGAAGCGTCCGATCGTGATCCACTGTCGCCAACACTCGGAGGTACGCCACATCTTCTCGGCGGCCTCCTCGAATGTTTGCGGTGCCGGCAGATCCGACCACGACAACGCAATGAAGACGTTGTCTCCCTCCGTCATCCGCGTGCGCGCTCGTGCCTCGCGTCCCTCGATGCCGAGTCGAAGATTGCTGGTCAGCTTCAGAGTCGGTTGGTCGCCGACGGAACTGGCCTCGCAGGTGGCCGTAGCCTCCTCGTAGACCTTGCCGGTGTACTCCCATCGAGCGGGAGCCCGGTGATAGTCGAAGGCCGGCTCGCAACTCATCTCGAGCTCGACGGTGCCGTTGACGCACTTGATCGTCCTGAGCAGTATGTGCTCGGCGTCCCAATCCGACGGGGCCCGCTTGTGGGTGCGGGACCGTTGATCGGTGTTGTGCCACGGTCCCATCACCAGGGCGTCTCGGATGATGAGCCATCCGGTCTCGGTCTGCCACGTCGTCTCGATGATCAGCCCGCCCGGCAGGTATCGGCGGGCAGCGGGAACGGATTGCCCGTACGGTCCGACGCGAAAGTGGCCGGCGCTTCGATCGAGGACTGCGCCGAAGACGCTCGGCGAGTCCGGCCGTGGAACACACATCCACTCGACGGACCCGTTGCGGGCGATGAGGCAGGTCGTCTCGCAGTCGGACAGAAAGGCGTAGTCGTCGATGGGCGGGAACGAGCTGCGATAGGACATCAGGGAGGACACGGGCGCTTCGGTGCTTTCCAGAGCTCCCTGCCCGGCCGGTTCCGCCCCTCCTAGCGCCCCTGGCCGTGGTATCGAATCGTCACGCACAGGAACTACCGTCGACTGCTCTTCGAATGCCGTCATACGCCAATCATCGACTTCGCGGTCCCTGTCGTCCACCGCTGGCAGTTCTCGGCGTGGCGCAGTGGAAAGGCCGGGAGTGAAGTGCGCGTGCATGCCCCCTCTAAGGTGGAGTCCGTGCACGCGATAGCCAGCTGGTGGGACGGGATCGAACTCTGGATCACCGGGCTGCCGTTCGTGCCGCAGTCGATCGTGGTTCTACTTGTGGTCGTACCCGCCGCATTCGGGTTGGCGCGCATCGTCGACGGTGTACTCGCGACGATTCTTCATCTGCTCGGCCGCGACAGGGCGTCCGAGATGGACGCGGTGCCCGCGGCACCCGACTCGCCGATAACGGAAGGTCACTGATGCCGAAATCGAGGGTCACTCTCGCCCTGATTGCATTGCTCGTGCTCGTCGCGCTCGCATGGTTTCTCACCAGGTGATTTCAGGGTCGCCGCGGACAATTAGAGTCCGCCGGGTTCCTCTGCTAGATTTCTGTCCGTGTCTGCCGCTGCCGTGTACCGGGTCCGCCATGAGTTGGCGTTGATCGCAGTCGGCATGCTTGCAGTCGCCGACATCGACTGTCGACCCACATCCTGAGCGCCGGTTCGATTCGGCAGTTTCTCGCGCCCGCACTCGTGTGAGCTGCGTCGAGTTCCTGTGTTTCCGGTCGCGCCCCCTCGATTCGGGCCGCTCCATGCCGTGGTACCCCTCCTCTTACGTGTTCGTAGTGCGGTTCGATCCGCACCGTCCCCGCGACGATCATTCGATGAAAGGCTTTTCTCGATGAGGCACAACTCTCGATCCCTGCTCACCACATTCGCGGCCGTAGGGACGCTCGTGTTGGCTGCCTGCGGGGGTGGATCGAGCGACGTCGTCGGAGGCGACGGCGGATCGAGCAACGGGACCCCACTCACCTTGGTTGGGTACGCCGTGCCGAAGAACGGCTGGGACCTGATCGGACCCGCGTTCGCCGGCACTGAAGGCGGCAAGGATACGGCCATCAACGCCGACTACGCCGCCTCGGGAAACCAGTCGCGCAAGGTCGCCGACGGCGCCCCGGCCGATATCGTCAACTTCTCGGTCGAGCCCGACGTGACGCGTCTGGTCAAGGCCGGCATCGTCGACGAGTCGTGGAACGAAAATGCATACGGCGGAGTGCCTTTCGGGTCGGTCGTCACGCTCGTTGTGCGCGAAGGTAACCCGAAGAACATTCAGACCTGGGACGATCTACTGAAGCCGGATGTCCAGGTCATCAGCCCGAGCCCACTCAGCTCGGGATCGGCGAAGTGGAATCTCCTCGCGCCGTACGCAGCGAAGAGCAACGGCGGCCAGGACAAGCAGGCAGGGCTGGACTACGTTCAGCAGCTCGTGTCCGGGCACTTCCCAGTCCAGCCCGAGTCCGGCCGCGCCGCAACGGAAGCGTTCCTGCAGGGTCAGGGTGACGTGCTCCTCAGCTACGAGAACGAGGCACTCCTGATCGAGGAGCGGGGAGAGAAGGTCGAGCACATCGACGTCGCCGACACGTTCCGAATCGACAACCCCGTCGCCGTCGTCAACACGAGTTCGCAGCTGGAGAAGGCCAACGCGCTCAACGACTTCATCTACACCGACGAAGGGCAGCGGATCTGGGCCGAAGCAGGCTTCCGTCCGGTGAACCCGGAGATCGCGGCCGAGTTCTCCGACAAGTTCTTCACCCCAGAAGCGCTCCGCACGATCGATGATCTCGGTGGCTGGGAGTCGGTGGACACGGAACTGTTCGGCGACAACGGTGCCATCACGGCGATCTACAAAGAGAGCACCGAGTAACAGCGATGTCGACGAGAAGTGGAGATCCCGCACCGCGGAAGGGCCGCAAGTTCAGAGGCCCGGGCTCGGTCGGACCGCTGGGTCTCGGTGTCGCAGTCCTGTGGTTGAGCATCATCGTTCTGCTGCCGCTTGCTGCCCTGACCGTCAAATCGTTCGACGATGGCCTGGCCGGGTTCTGGGATGCCATCACCACGACCCGTGCGATCGCGACGTTCAAGGTCACGCTCGAGGTCTCCGCGGCGGCGGCCGTCGTCAACCTCGTGTTCGGTACTTTGATCGCCTGGGTCTTGGTGCGCGACGAGTTTCCCGGTAAGAAATTCGTCAACGCTCTGATCGACCTTCCGTTCGCGCTCCCCACCATCGTCGCCAGCCTCGTGCTGCTCTCGCTCTACGGCCCAGCGAGCCCGATCGGTCTGGTGTTCAACGCCACCAAGCCCGCTGTGGTCGTGGCACTGCTGTTCGTCACACTCCCGTTCGTCGTGCGGGCCGTGCAGCCGGTGCTGATCGAACTGGATCGGGAGGTCGAGGAGGCAGCTGCGTCACTCGGTGCGAACAACTGGACGATCTTCCGCACGATCGTGCTACCGGTCCTGTTGCCCTCGGTACTCAGCGGGACCGGACTCGCCTTCGCTCGTGCGATCGGTGAGTTCGGATCCGTCGTGCTGATCGGCGGCAACATCCCTGGAGAAACACAGATCGCATCGCAGTACATCCGCGAACTGATCGAGTACGACCGACCGGTCGACGCGGCAGCCATCTCGGTGGTTCTTCTCGCGCTCGCGTTCGTAGTGCTGTTCGTACTCCGCATCGTCGGAAACCGCCTCGCTCGACGAGAGGAACAGAACCGATGAAGATCGCCCTACCGATCAAGCTCTCGCTCCGCACGATTGCCCTCCTGTATCTGGCGGCCCTCGTTCTCTTTCCCCTCGGCGCGATTCTGTACCGAACCTTCGAGAACGGGTTCGTCGAGTTCTGGGGTCTCATCACGACGCCTGCAGCCCAATCTGCGCTGCAGCTGTCGTTGCTCATCGTGGCGATCGTGGTGCCGATCAACGTCGTGTTCGGAGTCATCACGGCATTGGCCCTTGTGCGCGGGCGCTTTCGAGGCAAGGGAATACTCGAGTCCATCGTCGATCTTCCGTTCGCGGTGTCGCCCATCGTCACTGGCGTGGCACTGATCCTGCTGTGGGGCGCGAACGGGTGGTTCGGTGGAATCGAGAGCCTCGGATTCAAGATCATCTTTGCGCTTCCTGGCATGGTCATCGCGACGATCTTCGTGACCCTTCCGTTCGTGGTGCGCGAGGTCGAGCCGGTCCTGTACGAGATCGGGGAGGAGCAGGAAGAGGCGGCATCGACACTGGGTGCGTCGTCGCTACAAACGTTCTGGCGCATCACTCTTCCGGCGATCCGGTGGGGTTTGACCTACGGAATCGTGTTGACCGTGGCTCGTTCGCTCGGTGAATTCGGTGCCGTGATCATGGTGTCGACCAACCTGCCCGGTATCTCGCAGACCCTTACACTCCTGGTCAACTCGCGGTACGAAGACTTCAACCCGCAGGGTGCATATGCGGCGTCGACTCTGCTCATGTTCATCGCCGTCATCGTGCTGCTTCTGATGACTACCCTCGACGAGAAGAGGACGAAGTAATGACTGCATCGAAGGCCGACGAGATCGAGATCTCCGTCGTCGGCGGCAAGAAGAACTACGGCGACTTCGCCGCACTCGACGACGTCAGCATCGACATTCCCAAGGGTTCGCTGACGGCGCTGCTCGGTCCGAGCGGCTCGGGAAAGTCGACGCTGCTGCGATCGATCGCAGGTCTGGAGCAGCTCGACTCCGGCCAGGTGATTCTGGGTGGACAGGACGTCACCTGGATCAGCCCCCAGCGTCGTGAGATCGGGTTCGTGTTCCAGCACTACGCCGCGTTCAAGCACCTCAGCGTGCGCGACAACGTGGCGTTCGGGTTGAAGATCAGGAAGCGTCCGAAACCCGAGATCAAGCGCAAGGTCGACGAACTGCTCGAGATCGTCGGCCTGGCAGGGTTCCAGAACAGGTTCCCGGCTCAGCTGTCCGGCGGCCAGCGCCAGCGGATGGCACTCGCGCGCGCTCTGGCTGTCGACCCGCAGGTGTTGCTTCTCGACGAGCCGTTCGGCGCGCTCGACGCGAAGGTCCGTGAGGACCTTCGGACGTGGCTGCGTCGGCTGCACGACGAAGTCCATGTGACAACGGTTCTCGTCACGCACGATCAGGAGGAGGCCCTCGACGTCGCGGACCGCATCGCGGTGTTGAACAAGGGCAAGATCGAGCAGGTCGGCACGCCGGAGGATCTGTACGACAGGCCGGAGACCGATTTCGTGATGTCGTTTCTCGGACAGGTCTCGAAGCTGAACGGACTCCTTGTACGCCCGCATGACATTCGCGTCGGTCGGGATCCGAGCATGGCGCTCGCGCAGGCGACCGGTACTGCCGAATCGGCCGGGGTCACACGCGCGGTCGTCGAGCGCGTCGTGCACCTCGGGTTCGAGGTCAAGGTCGAGTTGAAGAACCTGGCTACGGGTGAGGCATTCACGGCCCAGATCACCCGGGGTGACAGCGAGGCGCTGCAGCTGGAAACAGGGGAGTCGGTCTATGTGAGGGCCACCCGAATCCCGAAGGTCGCCGCGAGCGGCGACCTTCCGGGCGCCCAGACGATGGCAGCTGGGCAGGCTAGCTGAGCCTGGCCTAACGGTGTATGTTTCTTCCGTTATGTCGTTTTTGCCGTGAGATTGCAGGGAGAATCATGGGTCGCGTTCATCGCTTGGCGCTGCTGTCCATCAGTGCCACTGTTGCCGTCGGATTGGTGGCGTGTAGTTCGTCTCCCGAGGAGTCGGACTCGGGTGCGCAGTCCAGCGAGGCGACCGCCGAGTCGGTCGTCGTCTACTCGGGGCGCGACGAGGACCTCGTCGATCCACTGATCTCCCGTATCGGCGGAAACATCGAGGTCGACTACTCCGGAAACACCAACGCGCAAGCCGCGAAGATTCTCGAAGAGGGCGACGCGTCGCCCGCCGACGTCTTCTACGGCCAGGATGCCGGCGCACTTGGAGCGTTGGACGAGGCGGGAGCATTGGCACCGTTGCCGCAGGACATCCTCGAACTCGTTCCCGAGCAGTATCGAGGCGCCGACGGCACCTGGGTCGCGACATCGGCACGGGCAAGGGTCTTGGCGTACAACTCCGACATCGTCACCGCGTCCGATCTGCCGACCGGCATCGACGGCTTGTTGGATCCGCGCTGGCGCGGACAGATCGGCTATGCACCGACCAACGCATCGTTCCAAGCATTCGTCACCGCACTGCGCGTCCAGCGTGGGGAAGACGGAGCCCGCCAGTGGTTGGACGGATTCCTCGCAAACGAACCGGTTGCCTTCGAGGGCAACGGTCCGCTGATGACCGCAGTGAACGACGGACAGGTGGCCACCGGGCTGACCAACCACTACTACTGGTACCCGTTCAAAGCGGAGAACGGCGACGCAGCACCGATCGAACTGCACTACTTTGCTCCGGGTGACCCTGGCGCTCTGGTGAACGTGGCAGGCGCAGGTGTTCTCGCGACGTCGACCAATCAGGAAGCGGCGCAGGATTTCGTGCGCGAACTCCTGTCCGCGGAATCGCAGGCCTACTTCGCCGACGAAACCGCCGAGTATCCCGTGATCGACGGAGTCACATCGAGTTATGACCTTCCTCCGCTCGCCGATCTGGGCGCATCGGACATCGATCTGGGCCAGCTGGCATCGCTCGAGCAGACTCAGGCGTTGCTCACCGAGGTCGGAATGATCTAGTTTGACGCATCTCCACCGCGGCCGCCCGATTCTCGCGGCGGCCGCATCGATCGTTGCTCTCGGTGCATTGACCCCGCTCGTCTATCTTGCACTTCGATCATTCGAGGGGGGAGTGGGCAAAGCGTCGACGCTGCTGTTTCGTCGGCGAACTCTCGATCTCGCGTTGAGAACGGCTGCACTCACCTCGGCCGTCGCGATCGCATGCCTGATCCTGGGAGTACTCGCGGCGTGGGTGGTGACACGGACGGACCTCCCGGGTCGCCGGTTTTTCGCCGTCGCGCTCTGCGCGCCGTTGGCGATCCCTTCCTACGTCTCGGGATACGTCTGGATTGCGGAATTCCCCTCGCTCGCTGGTTTCTTCGGGGCGGCACTCGTGCTGTCCATGTCGTGCTTTCCGCTCGTGATGTTGCCCGTCGCCGCCGCGTTTGCTGCGGCAGACCCGGGGCGCGCGGAAGTGTCCCGAACACTGGGGCGAGGCGCACTGCGCACTGCCTTGACCGTGGAACTACGTCATGTAACCCCGTCGGCGGCCGCAGGCGTGTTACTCGCTTCGCTGTACACCATCAGTGATTTCGGTGCGGTCGCGCTGATGCGGTACGACGCGTTCACGCTGGGGATCTACAGTGCCTACCGGGGCGGTCTGGACAGGACTGCCGCATCGATCCTCGGTCTCGTACTCGTACTGATGGCGCTCGTTCTGACTCTGGCCGAGCGGCGCACTCGTCGAGGCGCGACTGCGCGTATCGGGTCCGGCTCACCTCGCCCAGCGGAGCCCGTCGAGCTACGACGCTGGACACTCCCGGCCCTGCTGATGGTCTCTGCACTGCTGGCGACGGCGGTGGCGGTGCCGATCCTGGGTCTCGTACGGTGGCTGGTTCGGTCCTTCAGATTCACCATCGACTGGGTCGACGTCATCGACACGACCCTCGCGACGCTGCGGTACTCGGCGCTCGCTGCACTTGCCGTGGTTATCCTTGCGCTCCCCGTCGCGTTGTACGCCGCTCGGTCGACATCGCCGGTGGCACGGGCCGCGGAACTGTCGACCTATATTGCGCACGGTCTGCCCGGAATCACCGTCGGACTTGCGGTCGTGTTCATCGGAATACGGCTTCTCCCATCGATCTATCAAACTGCAACTCTGCTCGTCCTGGCCTATGTGGTTCTGTTCCTTCCGTTGGCGGTCGGGTCGACCAGAGCGGCGATCCACGCCTCACCCGTTGTGCTCGAGGATGTTTCGCGCACGCTGGGAAACACGCGCACTCGAACGGACATCCGCGTGACGTTGCCCATCGCAGTCCCCGGAATTGCGGCGGGCGGGGCTCTGGTATTCCTGACCGTCGCCAAGGAACTGCCCGCCACGTTGCTTCTTCGTCCTCGCGGGGTCGACACCCTGGCGACCGAACTGTGGTCGACGACGCAGGTATTCAAGTACGGCGAAGCGGCTCCCTATGCATTCGCCCTGATCATCGTCTCGGCAGTCCCGACGTTCGTTCTCGATCGGGCGATCCGTCGTCGAGGCGAACGATCGATCCGAAAGGAGAACCTGTGAGCGAGCTTTCGGTACGCGGACTCGGCGCGTCCTACGGCAGGCGCGAAGTACTGTTCGATCTCGATCTCGACCTCGAGGCGGGGGAAATGCTCGCTGTCCTGGGTCCATCGGGGTGCGGTAAGACAACGTTGCTCCGTTCGTTGGCCGGTCTGCATCGCATCGATCGCGGCTCCATCACGCTGGCCGGAACCGTGCTGGCGGCACCACCGTCGACGCACGTCCCGCCCGAACACCGGCGGATCGGATTGATGCCACAGGAAGGCGGACTGTTCCCGCATCTGAGCGTGGGCGAGAACGTCGGGTTCGGCTTGGTGAATCCATTGCCGCACAAGCGTCGGGGTGACCGTGTCCGTCGCCGCTCCCGCGTGGAAGCCATGCTCGAACTCGTCGGATTGCCCGACGCGATCGACGTCGATCCTCGCGAGCTGTCCGGAGGGCAGCAACAGCGTGTGGCACTCGCGCGGGCGCTCGCTCCGAACCCATCCGTTGTGCTGATGGACGAACCGTTCGCGTCGCTGGACACCGGTCTACGTTCGGGCCTTCGGCGTGAAGTGCGAGAGTTGTTGCACAGCAGCGGAACTCCGTCGATTCTGGTGACCCACGACCGCACCGAGGCGATGACCACGGCCGACCGCGTCACGGTTCTGCTCGACGGATCCACGGCTCAGACGGGAACGCCGCACGAGCTTTACCATCGCCCGAGCTCGGAGGCTGTCGGTGCATTCGTCGGCGAAGCAATGATGGTGGAGGGGATGGGGGTCGGAATGGCTGCCGAGACGATCTTCGGGACCATCCCGGTGACAGGCGTTGCATCCGGCCACGGCCGCGTGCTCGTCCGGCCCGAGCAGCTCACGCCGACTGCCGATTCGGATGGCGATTTCGTGATCGTCGAGACAGTTTTCGCAGGACCTCACTCACTGCAGACGCTCGAACACCTCACGTCGGGCGCGAGGTCGACTGCGTGGGTGCGTGGTACCGATCTGTGCGGACCAGGGGAGAGGGTGCGGGTACAGGTATCCGGACCGGTTGCATTCTTCGACGCGGTCGGAGTCGAGACCAGTGATCGCAGCAAGTCTGTGACCGCTTGAATCACGCCGATCGCTCGGACGTGTCCCGTCCCAGCGCAGTGAGGTCGTTTGCGGCGTCGTATCGGCTCGAGACGACGTCCACGACGAACGGGTGATCGCGGAGCACGTCTGCCGCGATAGCGTCGCGACAGAGGGTGCCGAACTCGGCGAACACACGATCGGTCAGCAGACCTGGGGCAAGGAACCACGGTGCGATCACGATGGTGCGTGCACCGGCTTCTTCGAGGCAGGCAAGTGCCCGATCCGGCCGTGGGTCCTGGTCTGTCGCAAAGCAAGTGACGGCCGCACGCCACGATGTGCCATGCAGCACGCGCTGAGCGAGCGCACGCGAGCGCTGGTTGGCCGGCCCGTGTGAGGAGCCGACCGCGGCAACCGCGACACCCACGCTGGAATCGGTTGCGTCGACCCCTGCGTCGAAAATTCTGGCGCGCAACGCACCCACCATGCGACGATCGTCGCCGAGTACCTCGGCTTGCCGGAGAACCAACCGAGGATGCCTGACGCGCGCAGCATCGAGCAACCCAGGTAGATCCACACGAGCATGAAACGCGCTGCCCAGCAGTAGTGGAACCACGGTTGCGTACCGGATCCCCTCGGCAGCAACGTCGTCGAGAACGGATTCGACGCTCGGAGCCGTGAGATCGAGAAAAGCAACCCGCACGTCCAGGTCCGGGCGCCGCAATCGAATTCGCTCTACGATCGCGTCCACGGTGAGCTTCGACCGAGGGTCGCGGCTACCGTGTGCGACGGCGATCAGTGTGCCGGCTCGGACGGACGTTGCATTCATGCAGATTGCGGTGTTCCGAGCTCCACCGCCGACAGGGCATCACCGACGAGTCCTGCGGCGAGCGTATTTCCGCCTGCCGTATCGATCAGCAGGAAGCTGCCGGTGTGGCGATTGACGGCGTAATCGTCGGCGACGATCGGCTCGGCGACGCGAACGGAGATACGGCCGATGTCGTTGAGCTCCAACGACTCCGGGGACGGCTCCGCGGTCAGATTCTGCTCGTCGAACTTTTCCACGAGCGAGCCTACGATGGCCTGAGTTGTCCTCGTGCCGTGCTTGAGCAGCAGACGGGCGCCCGGCCGCAGCGGCTTCTCGGCGAGCCAGCACACCGTCGCGTCGAATTCGCCGATGGGTTCCGGCGCATCCTGTGGCGAGACGATGGTGTCGCCGCGGGAGACGTCGACGTCGTCGGCGAGGATCAGGGTGACGCTTCGGCCGGCGTTGGCAGTAGCCAGTTCCCCGTCCGCGGTGTCGATGCGCTCGACGGTCGTCCGCGTCCCCGACGGCAGCACGAGAACCTCGTCGCCGGGGGACACGGTCCCGGCGGCGACCTGTCCCGCATATCCGCGGTAGTCGGGGAATTCTGCAGTGCGGGGCCGGATCACGTACTGGACAGGGAATCGAAGTCCGACACGATGCGGTTCGGCGTCCACAGGAACCGACTCGAGGTGCTCGATCAGAGTCGGTCCGTCGTAGTACGGCGTGTTCGTCGAGCGAACGGCGACGTTGTCACCGTGTAGCGCCGACACCGGGATTTCGATGACGTCTTCGGTGGCCCAGCCGAGGGATGAGGTGAGCGAGTTGAATTCGGCGGAAATGTCGGCGAACACCTGAGCCGGGTCCTCGACGAGGTCGATCTTGTTGACCGCCAGCACCAGTTTGGGCACACCGAGCAGCGCGAGAACCGCAGCGTGCCTCCGTGTCTGCGTGATGACACCCTTGCGGGCGTCGACCAGGAGGATCACGAGCTGAGCCGTCGAGGCGCCGGAGACAGTGTTGCGGGTGTACTGCACATGCCCGGGAGTGTCGGCCAGGACGAACGAGCGCGCGGGTGTGGCGAAGTATCGGTATGCCACGTCGATGGTGATGCCCTGCTCGCGTTCGGCCCTCAGTCCGTCGACCAGCAACGACAGGTCGGGGGTGCTTAGGCCACGGTCGACCGATGCACGGGTGACGGCATCGATCTGGTCGGCGAGTACGGATTTCGTGTCGTACAGCAGGCGGCCGACGAGGGTGGACTTGCCGTCGTCGACGCTGCCGGCGGTAGCCAGGCGCAGCAGCTGGGTGCCTACGGAATAACTAGATTTACCGGCCGTGGCGTTGCTCATCAGAAGTATCCTTCGCGCTTGCGGTCTTCCATGGCAGCCTCGGAGACGCGGTCGTCGCCGCGTGTGGCTCCACGTTCGGTGAGGCGGGATGCGGCGACCTCAGCGAGGATGGCCTCGTTGTCGGCTGCGTCGGACAGGACGGCTCCGGTGGTGGAGCCGTCGCCGACCGTGCGGTACCGCACCGAGAGTGTCTGCAGCTCTTCGGCTTCGGACGGTCCGCCCCATACGCCGGGTGTCATCCACATGCCGTCGCGCTGGTAGACGGGACGCTGGTGGGCGTAGTAGATGCTTGCCAGTTCGACGTTCTCCCGAGCGATGTAGCGCCAGATGTCGAGCTCGGTGAAGTTGCTGAGTGGAAACACCCGAACCTGCTCACCCGGCGAATGCTTGCCGTTGTACAGGTTCCACAGCTCTGGGCGTTGCTTCTTGGGGTCCCACTGACCGAAGGCGTTGCGCAGTGAAAAGATTCGCTCCTTGGCCCGTGCGCGTTCCTCGTCGCGGCGCGCACCGCCGAAGACCGCGTCGAAGCGGTTCTCGGCGATGGAGTCGAGCAGTGGCACGGTCTGAAGCGGGTTGCGGATGCCGTCGGGGCGTTCGGTCAGGCGTCCGTCCGCGAGGTAGTCCTCGACCTTCGCGACGTGCAGACGCAGGTTGTACTTCGCGACGACGTAGTCGCGGAAGTCCAGCACTTCCTGCAGATTGTGTCCAGTATCGACGTGCAGGAGGGTGAAGGGCAGCGGAGCCGGCCAGAACGCCTTGATCGCCAGATGCAGCAGAACGGTGGAGTCCTTGCCGCCGGAGAACAAGATGACCGGTCGCTCGAACTCGCCCGCGACCTCACGGAATATGTGAATGGCCTCCGACTCGAGTGCGTCGAGCGTGTCGAAGCGTTCGCTGTCGAGCAGCGGGCGCTGCGCGAGTTCGGCAGTCGTGCTCAGTGTTGTCGAATTCGATGTCATGACGCGTGCAACCCACATTCGGTCTTGGCCTTGCCGGCCCACCGACCGCTACGCGGGTCGGCGCCGGGGGCGGGTTTGACGGTGCACGGTGCGCACCCGATCGATGGATATCCCTCGTCGACGAGCGGATTGACGAGGATGGAGTGCTCGTCGATGTACCGCTGCATGTCGTCGTCCGACCATGCTGCGATCGGATTGATCTTCACGAGCCCGAACGCGTCGTCGAAGGAGATGAGTGGCGCGTTCGCACGAGTGGGGGCTTCGACGCGTCGGATGCCGGTGACCCATGCGCTGTAGTTGGCCAGTTCCTTCTTCAGCGGCGCGACCTTACGCATGGCGCAGCAGCGATTGGGTTCACGCGCGAACAGGTCCTTGCCCTCGATGGAATCCTGCTGCGCGACGCTCGCCTCGGCACGGGCATTGATGACGTTGACGCCGTATACGGCCTCGACCGCGTCACGTGTGCCGATGGTCTCGGCGAAGTGGTATCCGGTGTCGAGAAACAGAACGTCGACTCCCGGATGCACCTGCGTTGCAAGGTGAACCAGGACCCCGTCCTGCATGTTGGATGCGACGATGTAGTTCTTGCCGAACTCGCGCTCGGTCCACTCCATCAACGCTGCTGCATCGGCACCGTCGAGTTCACGGGCGCCGCGCTCGGCGATCGCCTTCAGTTCGTCGACCGACAGGTCCATTCGTGTCGAAGATATCGGTGTGCTCATCGCAAATCCGCCTCGTCTGCTCGTACGGCCCACTGCGCGAACCGCTCGTCCTCGCTTTTGTTCTTGACGAAATTCCGCACCACTCGTTCGATGTAGTCACCCAACTCGGTGCTGTTCACCTTGTGCTGGCGCAGCTTTCGGCCGAATGCACTGTCCAGGCCGAGGCTGCCTCCCAGGTGAACCTGGAAACCCTCCACTTGATTCCCGTCGCCGTCGTCGACGAGCTGGCCCTTGAAGCCGATGTCGGCGATCTGCGAGCGCGCGCACGAGTTGGGGCAACCGTTGATGTTGATGGTGACCGGAACGTCGAGCTGGGTGTTGATGTCGGCCAGGCGCTCCTCCAGATCGGGTACGAGAACCTGTGAGCGCTTGCGGGTTTCGGCGAACGACAACTTGCAGAACTCGATTCCGCTGCACGCCATCAGGTTCTTGCGCCAATGCGAGGGGCGAGCAGGTAGTCCGAGAGCGTCGAGATCTTCGATGAGCTCTTCGAGCTTGGCGTCGGGAACGTCGAGCACGATGAGCTTCTGGTACGGCGTGAAACGGATTCGATCCGAGCCGGCCTTCTCGGCCGCGTCGGCGATCTTGGCCATGATGGTGCCGGAGATGCGACCGGCGATCGGGGCGACTCCGACGGCGTTGAGGCCGTTCTTGAGCTTCTGGATTCCGACGTGGTCGCGCGGACGTGTCGGCTTCTCCGGGGCAGGTCCGTCGATCAGTTTGCGGTGCAGGTATTCGTCCTCGAGTACCTGCCGGAACTTCTCGATGCCCCAGTCCTTGATCAGGAACTTCAGGCGGGCCTTGGTGCGAAGCCGGCGGTAGCCGTAATCGCGGAAGATCGAGACGACGCCTTCCCAGACGTCCGGCACGTCCTCGAGGGGCACCCAGACACCGACACGCTGAGCGAGCATCGGGTTGGTCGAGAGCCCGCCGCCGACCCACAGATCGAGTCCGGGGCCGTGCTCCGGGTGGTCGACACCGATGAAGGCGCAGTCGTTGACCTCGTGCACTACGTCCTGCAGGCCGGAGATCGCGGTCTTGAACTTGCGGGGGAGGTTGGAGTACTCGGGTTTGCCGATGTAGCGCTCGACGATCTCGTCGATGGCCGAAGTCGGGTCGAGCACTTCGTCGACGGCTTCACCGGCGAGGGGAGAGCCGAGCACGACGCGCGGGCAGTCCCCGCACGCTTCGGTCGTCTTCAGTCCGACGGCCTCGATGCGACGCCAGATCTCCGGTACGTTCTCGACCTCGATCCAGTGGTACTGAACGTTCTCTCGGTCCGACAGGTCCGCTGTGTCCCGGGCGAACTCCTGGGAGATACCGGCCAACGTTCGGACCTGCTCGAGGTTGAGTGCACCCGCATCGCACCGGATGCGCATCATGAAGTACTTGGCCTCGAGCATGTCGATGTTGTCGTCGTGGGTGAAGGTGCCGTCGTATCCTTGCTCACGCTGGGTGTAGAGCCCCCACCACCGGAACCGGCCGCGTAGGTCGCTCTTGTCGATGCTGTCGAACCCCTGCTTCGAGTAGATGTTCTCGATGCGGGCACGAACGTTGAGCGGGTTGTCGTCCTTCTTGGACTGTTCGTTCGGATTGAGCGGTTCGCGGTATCCGAGAGCCCACTGTCCCTCGGCGCGCCGCTTGGTGGGGCGCGGAGTGCGCTCCCGTGGGGCTACGCGTGCAGGCGTGGATGACGCCTCGGGCGTGGCAGCGTCGGTGGTCGACGACATCGATGTGCTCCTGGATCTGTGCTCTCCGGACGGCTCGCGACAGTCGTGCGACTGTCCGTTCACGCATCTTCCGGACGGACCGAGTGGTTCTGACGTGGTGCTGCAAGAGAAATCGGGGTGGAGCGGGCCGGCGCAGAGCTCGGCTACACGCTCGTCCAGCATCGACACGACGAACTGCAGACACGCTTGAGATCGACATGGCGTCGCGCCACCAGCCGTATCCCGAAGTCAGTCACGGGGCCCATTGTGCCACGACATCGCCCCTGGTCCGTCCACGGGCGGCCTATTTACCCCGAATTCGCGGTAAATAGGCTGGCAGTGCCGGTGAAAGTTCTTTCGGCGTGCGCATGGAACGGGGGTGTCGGCGCTTCTGGGAGACTGGGACGGTGAATCTTCTCGCTGCACCCACTGTCGCGCTCGAATTGCCCGACGAGGCATTCGACGGTGTGGGTCGGCGGCCGTTCGGCGTCTATGTCCACGTTCCGTTCTGTGCGACTCGGTGCGGATACTGCGATTTCAACACCTACACCGCCGGTGAGCTGGGAACCTCCGCCTCGCCCGCATCGTGGTTGGAAGGGCTTCGCCGCGAGCTCGACGCGGCCGCGTCGCTTATGACCGAACGAGTCGGGATGGTCCCGACAGCCGACACCGTGTTCGTCGGGGGCGGGACACCGTCGTTGCTGGGCGGCGACGGCCTGTCGGAAGTCCTGGCCGCGGTACGGGGGAGTTTCGGTCTGACCAGTGGGGGCGAGGTCACCACCGAATCGAACCCGGAGTCGACGTCGCCCGAGTTCTTCGATCGACTTCGTGCAGGGGGTTTCACCAGGGTGTCCCTCGGGATGCAGTCGGCGGCGCCACATGTGCTGGCTGTTCTCGATCGCACGCACACTCCCGGACGCGCGGTCGAAGCAGCGAAGGAAGCGCGGCGTGCCGGATTCGAGCACGTCAACCTCGACCTCATCTACGGCACACCCGGCGAGCGCGACATCGACCTGGACTCCTCGCTGACGGCCGTGCTCGACGCAGGCGTCGATCACGTGTCCGCGTATGCACTCATCGTCGAGGACGGGACTGCCATGGCGCGCAAGGTGCGTCGGGGAGAACTTCCCATGCCCGACGACGATGTGCTCGCCAGCCGATACGAGCGCATCGATTCGGCGCTGTCGAGCGCCGGTCTGCACTGGTACGAGGTGTCCAACTGGGCCACCGGCGCTGACGCCGAGTGCAAGCACAACGTCGGATACTGGGACGGCGGCGACTGGTGGGGCGCTGGTCCCGGCGCCCACAGCCACATCGGTGGCACCCGCTTCTGGAACGTCAAACACCCAGCTCGCTACTCGGAACAACTGGCGTCCGGTGCCTTCCCCGTCGCGGGGAGCGAGCTACTCACTGCGGAGGATCGCCACCTCGAAGAACTCATGCTCAAGATCCGGCTTCGGACCGGGTTGCCCGCCGATGCCCTCGCGGACGCGGAGCGCGTGGCTGCCGACAAGGTCGTCGCAGACGGTCTGATGGTCGTCGAGGGTGCAAGTTACGTACTCACCGACCGTGGACGGCTGCTCGCCGACGCCGTGGTGCGCACCATTGCCGCGTGAGGCCCGCGCTCGGAAGTGCTCAGGCCCCGAGTAGGTCGTAGTCGAACACCCGGGCATGTAACACGGTCCGATTTCGGAGCGCCGCCCGGACGGCTCGGTGCAGTCCGTCCTCGAGATACACCACGCCGCGGTAGTGCACCGCATGCGGGAACAGATCGCCGTAGAACGTCGAATCCTCGGACAGCAGTCGGTCGAGTTCGAGGACTTTCGTCGTCGTCACGATCTCGTCCAGTCGCAGTTGGCGAGGCGGGATCTTGGACCAGTCGCGTAAGGAAAGCCCGTGCTCAGGGTACGGCTTGCCGTCGCGCACACCTTTGAAGATCATGCGATGAACGTCGTCGAAGTCGAGTAAGCCACCGCACCACAGTAAGGCCTTGGAGCGCCGAGGTGTCTGCGGCTACTAGACTCGAGCGACGAGCTACGCGACAAGACCTGATCGGAGGGGTGGAAAGTGTCGAGCACCGACGACAGACGATTCGAAGTACTGCGCGCCATCGTCGCCGACTACGTCTCCACTCAGGAACCAGTCGGCTCACGCGCCCTGGTCGAGCGGCACAATCTCGGCGTCTCCAGCGCTACCGTGCGCAACGACATGGCAGTCCTCGAAGCCGAGGGATACATCGCCCAGCCACACACCAGTTCAGGACGTGTTCCGACCGACAAGGGCTACCGGCAGTTCGTCGACCGGATCGCCGACGTGAAGCCGTTGTCACCTGCGGAGCGTCGGGCGATCCTCGAATTCCTCGAGAACGGGGTCGACCTCGATGATGTGCTCCGGCGCGGGGTGCGTCTGCTGGCACAGTTGACCCGTCAGGTTGCCGTCGTCCAATATCCGACTTTGTCGGTGTCTTCGGTCCGTCACCTGGAGATCGTTGCGCTTACCCCGGCAAAGTTGTTGATGGTTCTCATCACCGATTCGGGGAGAGTCGACCAAAGAATCGTCGAGCTCGGCGATGTCATCGACGATGACGAGCTCGCACAGCTGCGCCGCCTACTCGGCGGCGCGTTGGAAGGAAAACGCTTGGCGGCGGCATCGGCTGCTGTCGCGGAACTGGCCGAGAACGCACCGGGCCCCCTGCGTGACGCGATGATCAGGTCGGCCTCCGTGTTGATCGAATCACTCGTCGAACATCCCGAAGAGAGATTGGTTCTCGGGGGGACGGCGAATCTCACCCGCAACGCGGCCGACTTCGCTGGCGATGCAGGTTTCCCTGGCTCCCTACGCGCAGTCCTCGAAGCTCTGGAAGAGCAGGTCGTGGTGCTGAAACTACTTGCTGTGACGCAGGACACGCGCACTGTCACGGTGCGGATCGGCGAAGAAACCCAGGTCGAGGAGATGCGCGGTACCTCGGTAATCTCCACCGGCTACGGTTCGGCTGGCATGGTGCTGGGAGGAATGGGTGTGCTGGGACCCACTCGTATGGACTATCCAGGAACAATTGCATCGGTCGCGGCCGTTGCGAGATACATCGGCGAGGTCCTCGCCGAACGCTGAGAACTTCCACGCTGCCACGCACAACGGGTGTGCGGGCGGCGAGTAACTGATCCAAGAGAAATACATGACGAAAGAGACTTACGTGGCACGGGACTATTACGGAACGCTCGGAGTCGGTCAGAAGGCCACCGACCAGGAGATCAAGCGCGCCTACCGGAAGCTGGCTCGCGAACTTCACCCCGACGTGAACCCGGACGAGGCCGCTCAGGCTCGGTTCAAGGAAATCTCGACCGCGTACGAGGTGCTGTCCGATCCGGAGAAGCGTCGCATCGTCGACCTCGGCGGAGACCCACTGCAGCAAGGTGGGGGCGGTGGCGGAGGGTTCGGCGGCGCCGGCTTCGGTGGCGGTCTCGGTGACGTGTTCGAGGCCTTCTTCGGCGGCAGTGGCGGTGGCGGAGGGCGCGGTCCACGTGGTCGCGTCCAGCCTGGAGCAGACTCGTTGCTCCGCACGAAACTGACACTCGACGAGTGCGCATCGGGCGTCACCAAGCACATCACCGTCGACACTGCAATCCTGTGCGATCTGTGTACGGGTTCGGGCACCAACGGTGACTCGAAGCCCGTTCGCTGCGAGACCTGCGGTGGCGCCGGTGAGGTCCAGTCCGTGCAACGTTCGTTCCTCGGCCAGGTCATGACGTCTCGTCCCTGCCCGACGTGCCGCGGTGCCGGTGAAACCATCCCCGACCCGTGCCGTAAGTGCGCGGGCGACGGGCGTGTGCGATCGCGTCGTGACATCTCGGTCAAGGTTCCGGTGGGTGTGAGCAACGGGATGCGTATCCGGCTTGCATCGCAGGGCGAGGTCGGCCCCGGCGGCGGACCTGCAGGAGACCTGTACGTCGAAATCGTCGAGCAGCAGCACGAGGTCTTCGTCCGTGACGGCGACGACCTGCATTGCACCATCCGCGTACCGATGGTCGACGCGGCACTGGGAACATCGGTGTCGGTGGACGCCATTATCGACGGTCCCACGGACATCACAATCGACCAGGGAACTCAGCCAGGGGCGGTCGCAGTGCTGCGAGGACACGGAATGCCGAAGTTGCGTTCCGGAGTCCGCGGCGATCTGCACGCGCATCTCGAGGTCGTCGTCCCGGCACGGCTCGACAGCAAGCAGAGTCAGCTTCTGGAAGATCTCAAACGGCTCCGCGATCGTGACGCGGCCGAAGTGGTGACGACCGGGTCGCAGCACAGCGGCGGGTTGTTCTCCAGGCTGCGGGAAGCGTTCAGCGGTCGCTGACGATGGCGGCAACCGTCTTCTATCTGACCCCGTTGCCCGGCGTCGGCGGCACAGCCGTACTCGACGGCAAGGAGGGCCATCACGCTGCCACAGTGCGCCGGATACGCGTCGGTGAGCGCATTCTGTTGTCGGACGGCGCAGGTGGACTTGCGGATACGGTCGTGACAGCGGTCGAGCGTGATCGTCTGGAAATGGCGGTGACGTCTCGATCCGAAGCTGCCCGCCCTACCCCGACCATCGGGCTGATCCAGGCGCTGCCCAAGGCGGAACGCTCGGAACTGTCGGTCGAACTTGCCACCGAAGCCGGCATCGACTCGATCGTTCCGTGGCAGTCCGCGCGGTGTGTAGCCCGGTGGGAGGGCGCGAAAGCCGTCAAGGGTGTGACCCGGTGGCGAGCCGTCGCGGCGGCGGCGTCGAAGCAGTCTCGACGCCCCTTCGTGCCGGACGTGCTCGACCTGCACGACACCGCAGGGGTAGTCGAGCTCGTCCGGTCGGTCGTCGATCGGGGTGGCCTCGTCGCAGTGCTGCACGAAGCCGCCACGGCTGAGTTCTCCTCGCTGCCGTTCCGCGATGTGTCGGAGGCGTTGCTCGTCGTCGGGCCCGAAGGTGGGATCGATGACAAAGAAATCGCCAGGCTGACCGATGCCGGCGCGACGGCAGTGATGTTGGGTCCCACCGTGTTACGCACATCGACGGCAGCAGCTGTCGCGCTCGGAGCGATCGGTGCGATCACGGACCGCTGGGCGCAGGCACCGCTCGATTTCGGATCGTCCGAGTGAACCGAATCCGAATTGCCTACGGCGAGCACTCCGAGCAGTTCGGGCATCTGTATCTACCGGAAACTGCTGCGTCGGAGCCTGTTCCCGTCGTCGTTGTCATCCACGGTGGATTCTGGAGTGGTCGATACGCGCTCAACCTCGGAACTCAGTACGCGATCGAGTTCGCCCGGGCCGGGTTCGCCGCATGGAACATCGAATACCGGCGAGTCGGTGCCGGCGGAACCTGGCCGCAGGTCAGCAGCGACGTGTCCGACGCTGTGGACGCCATCGATGGTGTCGTGCAAGAGAATTCGCCGCTCCGTCTCGATCGCGGCGACGTCCGGATCGTCGGACATTCGGCAGGCGGTCAACTCGCGGTTTGGCTGGCAGGACGGGAAAACCCCGAAATAAGGCCGTCGAGGGTGGTGTCCCAGGCGGGAGTTCTCGATCTGACCGTCGGGCCGTCGAACCGATCGGTGAATCCGGCAGTGACGGCACTCCTGGGCGTGAGCTACGACGAAGCGCCGGAACTCTATCGCTCCGCGTCGCCGCTGCATCGGCTGCCGACAGGCATTCCGGTGCATTGCATTCACGGTGCGGCCGATGCGCAGGTCGCGGTATCGCACAGCGAGCGGTATGTCGGGGAGGCAGTCGACGCCGGTGACGACGCTCGACTGTCGGTCGTGGACGGCGAGGACCACTTTGCGTTCCTGCAGCCGGGGAGCGAGTGCTGGAAGCAGACGCTCGCCGCGGTGCTGGACTAATTGGAATGCGCTGATCGCGCAGAGCGTTAAACTCGGTGTCAGTACGTCCGTATCAGATCCGCACCGATATCAGCGATACCCGAAAGTAGGCATTGGCCACCACGTGACTGAACACAGCGATTTTCCTGCCGAACGTCAGGTTCGGTCGAGCATGGAATTGGCCCCCGAAGCGGTTCTGCCGCTGCTCGGAGCGTCGGACGAGAACCTGCGGACTCTGGAGCAGATGTTGAGCGCGGACATCCACGTTCGGGGAAACGCAGTGACTCTGTCCGGCAAGGTCGCCGATGTCGCCTTGGCGGAGCGCGTGATTTCCGAGCTGGCCGCTGTCGTGAAGCGTGCGCAGCCGTTGTCCCCCGATGCCGTTCGGCGGACCGTCGCGATGCTGACCGAGGGTGTCTCCGAATCGCCCGCAGATGTGCTGAGCCTGGACATTCTGTCGCGTCGCGGTAAGACTATTCGGCCGAAGACTCTCAACCAGAAGCGCTACGTCGATGCCATCGACGCCAACACTATCGTGTTCGGAATCGGCCCCGCCGGTACCGGCAAGACCTACCTTGCGATGGCGAAGGCAGTGCAGGCTTTGCAGGCCAAGCAGGTCAGCCGCATCATCTTGACCAGACCGGCCGTCGAAGCCGGGGAGCGCCTCGGATTCCTTCCGGGGACCTTGCACGAGAAGATCGATCCGTACCTTCGACCGCTGCACGACGCACTGCACGACATGATGGACGTCGAGTCGATCCCCAAGCTCATGCAGGCGGGAGTCATCGAGGTCGCGCCCCTGGCCTACATGCGTGGTCGCACCCTCAACGATGCATTCATCATTCTCGACGAAGCGCAGAACACGACCGCCGAGCAGATGAAGATGTTTCTGACCCGGCTCGGTTTCGGCGCCAAGATCGTCGTGACCGGCGATGTCACTCAGGTCGACCTTCCCGGAGGTGCGCGTTCAGGACTGCGCGCCGCGACCGAAATTCTGACCGACGTCGACGATATTCATTTCGCACACTTGACCAGCAGCGACGTGGTCAGGCACCAGTTGGTCTCGGAGATCGTCGACGCCTACGAGCGGTTCGAGTCGACGCGTGGGGGAGACTCGCCGATCGTAAACCGTGCTGCGCGACGCTCGGGTGGGCCTCGGTCTGCTCGCCGATAGACTCACCGTGTTCACCGAAGCGAAGTTGTGTGCGAAAGAGAGAATGAGCGGTAGATGAGTATCGAGGTGTCCAACGAATCGGGGATGAATGTCTCCGAGTCGGAACTCGTGAGCGTGGCCCGATTCGCGATCGCGAGCATGGATGTCCATCCTGCTGCCGAACTGTCGATGGTGCTCGTCGACTCGGCCACCATGGCCGATCTGCACATGCGCTGGATGGACCTGCCAGGGCCGACGGACGTCATGTCGTTTCCGATGGACGAGCTCGAGCCGGGTGGTCGTCCCGACGCCCCGGAGCCCGGCCCGTCGATGCTCGGCGACATCGTGCTGTGCCCGTCGTTCGCGGCAGATCAGGCAGCTGCGGCAGGTCATCCGCTCGAGCACGAGCTGGCGCTGCTGACGGTTCATGGCGTGCTCCATCTCCTCGGCTACGACCATGCGGAGCCGGACGAGGAGAAGGAGATGTTCGGTCTGCAGAACCGCATCCTCGAGGAATGGTACGAGGATCTGCGTCGCGCCGAGGAAGCCGAACTGCAGGCCGCGCGTGACAACAGGTTGCTCGGCAAGACCGGATTCGCGCGGGACGACAACCTGTGAGCAGTGCGCCCGCACTCGTCGTCTCTGCCGTGGTCCTGGTGCCCCTTGCCGGTCTGTTCGCGGCCATCGATTCGGCACTCAACACGGTTTCGCGTGCGCGCATCGAGGACATGGTCAAGGACGAACGACCAGGTGCCGTCGGACTGCTGAACGTCGTCGCGGATCGACCCCGATACGTGAATCTGACGGTGTTGCTCCGAATTCTGTGCGAGATCGCGGCGACGGTTCTGCTTGCCGGCGGCATGATGGATCTGCTGTCGGACAATCTTGCGCTCGCGGTCACCGCGATCGTGATGGTGCTGGTCAGCTACATCGCGGTGGGCGTCGGTCCGAGAACGCTCGGCAGACAGCACGCCTATTCCATCGCGCTGTCCACAGCGTTCGCGCTGCGCGCGCTCGGCTGGATTCTCGGACCGGTCAGCCGATTGCTCATTCTGATCGGCAACGCGATCACCCCGGGGCGCGGTTTCCGCAACGGCCCGTTCGCCTCCGAGATCGAGCTCCGTGAACTGGTGGACATGGCCCGTGAACGCGGGGTTGTCGCCGACGACGAGCGTCGAATGATCCAATCCGTCTTCGAACTCGGTGACACCTCGGCGCGTGAGGTGATGGTTCCCAGACCCGAGATGGTGTGGATCGAATCCGACAAGTCTGCCGGTCAAGCCACCTCACTCGCGGTCCGAAGTGGGCACTCGCGTATCCCGGTGATCGGGGAGAACGTGGACGACATCGTCGGTGTCGTCTATCTGAAAGACCTTGTCCAGCAGACGTATTACTCCACCGACGGCGGTCGAGGTGTCCGTGTCGATCAGGTGATGCGTCCAGCGGTGTTCGTACCGGACTCGAAGGCTCTCGACTCTCTGCTGTCCGAGATGCAGCTGGACCGAAATCACATGGCGATTCTCGTCGACGAATACGGTGGCACGGCAGGGTTGGTGACCATCGAAGACGTCCTCGAAGAGATCGTGGGAGAAATCGCCGACGAGTACGACTCGGACGAGGTAGCACCTATCGAGGACCTCGGCGACGGACGGTACCGTGTGACGTCCCGTGTTCCGTTGGAGGATGTCGGCGAGTTGTTCGGTATCGACATCGAATCCGAGGACGTCGACACGGTCGGCGGGCTGCTCGGCTACGAACTGGGTCGCGTACCGCTGCCCGGATCACGCGTCGAGTCGCACGGATTGATACTCGTCGGTGAAGGTGGGTCGGATCAGAAGGGCCGCGTGCGTGTCACGACGGTATTGGTGGAACGAGTGCCCACTCCGGAAGATGCCGACGACGACGAGCAGGACACACAGACACAGGACGTCGATGCGCGATAGTGCAGGCGATACCACGACGACCATCCCAAGCCCGCCGCGGCAGGGAGAGCTGGGAGGTGCTCGATGACTGATTCGAGCGAGAACACTTTTCGATCCGGATTCGTCTGCTTCGTCGGACGGCCGAACACCGGAAAGTCGACACTCACCAATGCACTCGTCGGCTCCAAGATCGCCATCACCTCGTCTCGCCCTCAAACGACGCGTCACACGATTCGCGGCATCGTCCACCGCGAGAACGCGCAGCTCATTCTCGTCGACACCCCCGGATTGCACCGTCCGCGAACGCTGCTGGGGCAGCGCCTCAACGACCTGGTGCAAGACACGTATTCCGAAGTCGACATCATCGGCCTCTGCATTCCGGCGGACGAGAAGATCGGGCCGGGCGACCGCTGGATTCTCGAGCAGGTGCGTCACATCGCACCCAAGACCACGTTGATCGGCATCATCACCAAGATCGACAAGGTCAAGAAGGAACGCGTCGTGCAGCAGCTCATGTCGCTGTCGAAGCTCCTGGGCGAGAACAGTCATGTCATCCCCGTGTCTGCGGCGTCGGGGGAGCAGGTGGAGAAGCTCGTCGAGTTGCTCGCGTCGGAACTTCCGCCGGGGCCGGCGTTCTACCCCGACGGCGAGCTCACCGACGAGCCCGAAGAGATCCTGATGGCCGAACTGATCCGCGAGGCCGCGCTCGAAGGCGTTCGCGACGAGCTTCCGCACTCGCTGGCCGTGGTGATCGAGGAAGTCACCCCGCGCGAGGGCCACGACAACATGCTCGACGTACACGCAATCCTCTACGTCGAACGTTCCAGCCAGAAGGCCATCATCATCGGCAAGGGTGGATCGAGGCTCAAGGAGGTAGGCACCGCATCGCGATTGCAGATCGAGAAGCTGCTGGGCACGCGCATCTACTTGGATCTGCACGTCAAGATCGCCAAGGACTGGCAGACGGACCCCAAGCAGATGGGCAAGCTGGGGTTCTGACGTTCGGTGGCCGTCGGGTGCGAGTGGCGCAGGTCTGCAGGAGCCATGACGTGGGAGACTGGAACGCGTGAGGCTATACCGGGACAACGCAGTCGTGCTGCGCCAGCACAAGCTGGGTGAAGCCGACCGTATTGTCACGCTCCTGACCCGAGACAACGGCATCGTCAGAGCCGTCGCCAAAGGGGTGCGCCGCACCAAATCCAAGTTCGGCGCCAGGCTCGAGCCCTTTGCCCACGTCGACGTTCTTCTCCATCCCGGACGCAACCTCGACATCGTCACGCAGGTCCATACCGTCAATGCATTCGGTGGTGACATCGTCACCGACTACGGCTGCTACACCACCGGATGCGCGATTCTCGAAACTGCGGAACGGTTGGCAGGAGAAGAACATGCGCCCGCCAAACGGCTGCATCAGCTGACCGTCGGGGCGTTGCGTGCTCTCGGTGACCGTGCACGCCCTCCGGAACTGATTCTCGACGCTTTCCTGCTCCGCGCGATGGGGTTCTCCGGGTGGGCGCCGTCGTTGACGGAGTGCGCTCGGTGTGCAGCGCCCGGACCGCATCGCGCATTCCACGTCGCTGCGGGCGGATCGGTCTGCGTGCACTGCAGACCACCGGGATCGGCGACGCCGATGACCGGCGTACTCGATCTGATGGTCGCTCTCGAACGTGGCGAATGGGACTACACACAGACCACATCCACCGCCGTGCGCAGTCAGGCCAGCGGACTGGTGGCTGCCCATCTGCAGTGGCATCTCGAACGACAGTTGCGTACGTTGCCGCTCATCGAGCGGACGGCGCCGCATCAGCCCGAGCCTGGTTCGGCCCCGGTTTCTGCCGTCGGGCAGGATGAAGACCGTGATTCTGCGACGCGAACCGCGTACTCAGCCTGACGAGGTGTCGGCGGTACGTCCACCGGATCCACATCCGTCCGGCGCACGACCACCGATTCTCCAACCGGAGTTGATTCCACGCCACGTGGCCTTGGTCATGGATGGCAACGGTCGGTGGGCGCAGGACCGAGGGATGCCCAGAACGGCGGGTCACGAGCGCGGTGAAGCAGTACTCATGGACACGGTGTGCGGCTGCATCGACATCGGGGTGAAGTGGCTGTCGGCCTACGCGTTCTCCACCGAGAACTGGAAGCGCAGTCCCGACGAGGTCAAGTTCCTGATGGGATTCAATCGCGACGTCATCAGGCGCCGCCGGGACGAGATGAACGAGATGGGTGTCCGGGTGCGATGGGCCGGCCGCCGACCCCGCCTGTGGCGCAGCGTGATCAAGGAACTCGAAGTCGCCGAGGAGTTGACGAAGAAGAACACCGTCATGACCCTGACGATGTGCGTCAACTACGGTGGACGAGCCGAAATCGCGGACGCAACAAAGGAAATCGCTCGACTGGTTGCTGCAGGCAAGCTCGATCCGGAGAAGATCACCGAAGCGACCGTCGCCAAGTACCTCGACGAACCCGATATGCCGGACGTCGATCTTTTCCTACGTCCGTCGGGGGAGCAGCGGACGTCGAATTTTCTACTGTGGCAATCTGCCTACGCGGAGTTCGTATTTCAGAAGAAGCTTTTTCCGGACTTCGACCGCCGGGATCTGTGGGAAGCATGCGTCGAATTCGCCTCCAGAGATCGCAGATTCGGTGGAGTCAAATATGAGTGAGCAGTTGACGTTGCAGTCCCGTGCAGAATTGGCGCTCGCACAGTTCGCCACCGTGGTGGTCGGTGAGGAGGGTTCGCTCGGGTTCGACTATGCCGGGGCGCTGTGTTCGCTGCGTTCGGTAGCTCTCTCGCCGGGACTGGAAGTGCTGTCTTTGACGGCAGTTCTAGCGTGGGATCGGCCGCTCAAAGCTGCATTGCACAAGAAGGTTGCCGATCGGAACGCGGACTCGCAGTTCGGATCGATCTCGGTCAACGTGCACGAGAAGTCGGCAGATGTGTTGTTGCGATACACATTTCCAGCCAGTGGCCTCGACGACGAGGCTCTCATGACGATGCTGGTGCTGGTTCTCGGTGGAGTGGAGAAGGCCCGCGAGGGCTTGCTGCCCTGAGCTACTTGGCTTTGCACTCGCTGCAGGTGCCGAAGATCTCTATGGTGTGACTGACGTCGGTGAAACCGTTGTCCTCGGCGACGCCCTGAGACCACGTCTCGACGGTCGGTCCTTCGACCTCGACGGTGTAACCGCAGTCCCGGCAGACGAGATGGTGATGGTGGCCCGACGAACAGCGCCGGTAGACCGATTCTCCCGTGTCGATCCGCAGCACGTCGACAGTGCCGGCATCGGCGAGTGTCTGCAGCGTGCGGTAGACGGTGGTGAGACCGATACCTTCGCCGCGACGGCGCAGTTCGTCGTGCAGATCCTGCGCCGAGCGGAACTCGTCGATGTTGTCCAGTAGGTCGGAGATGGCACTGCGCTGCTTGGTGGCGCGCACTCCGACTGCGACCGGCTTGCGGGGGTGGACGGTGTCGGTCGTGGTCTTGTCGGTCACGAAATCAGCCTTCCTCAGCATGTGCGACCGCGTCGACGACGATGTGAGCGAGGTGATCGTCGACGAGTCGGTAGAGAACTTCACGGCCGTTGCGCTCGCCTTGGACGACTCCGGCGGCCTTGAGGACGCGGAGGTGCTGGCTGATCAACGGTTGGGTGACCCCGAGCGCACCGACCAGTTCGTGGACGCAGCGCTCGGATTCGCGCAATTGCAGAACGATTGCGATCCGCACTGGGGCCGCGAGTGCGCGCAGAATGTCGCCTGCGGCGGTCAGCGTCTCTTTCGGCGGAACCGGCGCGGCCGGGGTGGCTGCGAACGGATCGTGTGCATGACCGGGGATCTGTGCATGACCGGGGATCACGTTGTGGTCATCGCCGAGATTCGAAGGGTCTGTCTCCAGGATTGCCAACAGATTTCTCCTTCGTCAGTTCTCGTGTTCGGACACCACACTAGTCCAGTGAGTGTTAATGCAAACCACTTCCATTTTGATATGCACGAGTGCGCATGTCAAACGCGGTGGGGAGCGTTCGGTTAAATGTGCCTCGACCGATAGGCTTCTGCCTGTCAAAGTCCCCCTCGCAAGACACCAAGATGGAGAGCTCCGCCAGTGGCACCCAAGTCCAAAGTCGAAACCGTCGCCAACCTCGCCAAGCGTCGAGGGCTCGTCTACCCCTGTGGCGAGATCTACGGCGGTACCAAGTCGGCCTGGGACTACGGCCCGCTGGGCGTCGAGCTCAAGGAGAACATCAAGAAGCAGTGGTGGCGCAACATGATCACCACGCGCGAAGATACCGTCGGGCTCGACTCCTCGGTCATCCTGCCGCGCCAGGTGTGGGAGGCGTCGGGTCACGTCGAAACCTTCAGCGACCCGCTCGTCGAGTCCCTCATCACGCACAAGCGCTACCGCGCCGATCATCTTCTCGAGGCCTACGAGGAGAAGCACGGGCGTCCACCCGAGAACGGTCTCGCCGACATCCGTGACCCCGAAACCGGTGATCCGGGCCAGTGGACCGAGCCGCGCGCATTCTCCGGCCTGCTCAAGACCTTCCTCGGACCGGTCGACAACGAAGAGGGCCTGCACTACCTGCGCCCCGAGACCGCGCAGGGCATCTTCGTCAACTTCGCGAACGTACTCACCACCTCACGCAAGAAGCCTCCGTTCGGCATCGGCCAGATCGGTAAGAGCTTCCGCAACGAGATCACGCCCGGAAACTTCATCTTCCGCACCCGTGAGTTCGAGCAGATGGAGATGGAATTCTTCGTCAAGCCCGGCGAGGACGACGAGTGGCATCAGTACTGGATCGACTACCGCATGAAGTGGTACACCGACCTCGGCATCGACCCCGAGAACCTGCGGCTGTACGAGCACGCCAAGGAAAAGCTGTCGCATTACTCCAAGCGGACCGTCGACATCGAGTACCGCTTCCGGTTCCAGGGCAGCGAATGGGGCGAGCTCGAAGGCGTCGCCAACCGCACCGACTACGACCTGTCGGTGCACTCCAAAGCCTCCGGCCAGGATCTGAGCTACTACGAGCAGGCCACCGACACGCGCTACACCCCGTACGTCATCGAACCGGCGGCTGGTCTGACGCGTTCGCTCATGGCCTTCCTCGTCGACGCGTACACCGAGGACGAGGCTCCAAACGCAAAGGGCGGCGTCGACAAGCGCGTCGTGCTCAAGCTCGACCGTCGCCTCGCTCCCGTCAAGGTCGCGGTCCTGCCGCTCTCCCGCAACGCCGATCTGACGCCGAAAGCCAAGGATCTCGCGCAGCAGCTGCGTCAGTACTGGAACGTCGAATTCGACGACGCCGGCGCAATCGGTCGCCGCTACCGTCGCCAGGACGAAATCGGAACCCCGTTCTGCATCACCGTCGACTTCGACACCCTCGACGACCATGCCGTCACAATCCGTGAGCGGGACAGCATGGCACAGGAGCGGGTCGCACTCGACCAGGTCGAGGGTTACCTCGCTCAGCGGTTGTTGGGGGCCTGACACCCCGCCCTTTCTGTGACCGAATGTCTGTTTCGGTCACTTGGGGTGAGCGAATGTCTGTTTGGGTCACTCTGAGTGACCGAATGTCTGTTTGGGTCACTCTGAGTGAGCGAATGTCTCATTCGGTCACCCAAGCCGGGCACCGAATGAGTCATTCGGTGCCCGGGCAGGCTGTACGCATTGCTCACGACCTTGGGAGGCACGCCGGATCCGGCCGCCTCGATTGTGCGCGCGGGAGTCGCCTACGCGCGCCTAGAACCGGCCGCCGCCCGAGCGCCCGCCGCCACCGAAGCCCCCGCCACCTCCACCGAAGCCACCGCCGCCACCGAAGCCGCCGCCACCGAAGCCGCCGCCACCGAAGCCGCCCCCACGGCTACCGCGCAGCATGCTGTCGATCAGGATTCCACCGAGAACGGCGCCCGCGGTGCCACCTCCCGAGCCCCTACCTCCACGTGGTCGACGGCTGTCCTCCCAGCTCGCAACGTCGGCCTGCGCGGTCTGCGACGCCTGCGCGGCCAACCCCGCTGCGGCCTGGGCGTGTTGCAGTGCCTGTGCGGGATCGGTGGACTCGAGCCGTCGGGCAGCCTCGAAGTGGCGCTCTGCTTCGGCGAGACGCGTCCTCGCTTGGGCTCCGACGCCACCGCGGCGGGTCGAGATGTAGTCCCTCGCTGCGGTGATCTGCGACTGGGCAGCGCCGAGGTCACGTGCGAGGCGTGCGCGTTGCAGGTCGTCCTGGGTCTTCGCTTCGGTGGCGTCCTCGATCACCTCGTCGAGATGTCGATCGGCCGCGACGAGTTGCGTGTAGCTCCCGAGGGGATCCGAGGATTGCGACGCCTCGGCGTTGCGAAGGGCTTGCTCGGCGGCGGCGCGTGCACTCTGCAGCTCGTTGCCGCCGTGCTTGGCCAACGAATCGGCGTTCGCGAGGTCGCGGCGGACCTCCTCGATTGCTGCGGGAAGTGTCGCGATCGCGTTGCGTATGTCGTTCTGCGCGTGGTCGACTCCGTCGAGCAGCGCTCGGGCTTGGTCGACTGCCTTTTCGGCGGTCCGCACAGCCGAGACGAGTTGCCCTTGCTGGCCGGCGGGTTTCGCAGCGGTGTCACGGCCCACCGCGATGTTGCTCTCGGCGAGCTCGATGTCCTCACGGGCCATCACGATGTTCGACGAGATCGAGGCGAGCGCAGGCGGCGCGAACTCGGTCTGCAGCTGGGCCAGAATCTTCTCCGACTCCGGCACTCGGACCGTCAGTTCGACGACAGCTTGTGTCAGGGAGTCGAGCTTCGTATCGGCGTTGATCAAGAGATCGCGCATCGACTCGAATTCGGCTACACGCGAATCGAGTTCGTGATCAGCCCGCCCGCACGACGAAATGATCTGGATCAGCATCGAACGGCGTTGATCCGGCGTCTCGGGGATGGCGTCGTCGAGACGTTGGCGAACTTGGAACGCCGAGCCGAGCGCCTTCTTAGCCTCCTCGAACGCGGTGATGAACGGCCCTGCGGTGGTGTCGCCGAACTCCGATCGTGCAATCGCGAGCTCTTCTTCGCTGGCGCGGACTGCGTTGTCGGTCTCCACGAGCATGGAGTGTGCTCGGGCATCCAAGATGTCGAGTGGCAACGCCGTAAGCGACGCGGTGTCGGTGGGATCGATGCTGTTCGCCGCTTCGATTCCGGCCTTCTGACGCGCCTTGTTGCGTCGCGACGAATAAACGACCGCCCCGCCGCCCGCGACGAGAACGGCTCCTGCGCCGATGAGCCAGGGGGTACTGGATCCGCTGGACCCGGAGGATGCATAGGCGTCGCCCAGTGTTCCTGCAGTGACGATCGCTGCACCTGCCCAGTCTTCTTCGCGCAGAGCGGGTTCGATGTTGTCGGTTTGCAGCTCGTCGATCTCCGATTGAGTGATTTCGGTGAGACCGTTGGACACCCACGTCGCGTACGACCGGTCGACGGTCGCGACCGCGAGCAATGCGTCCCTGTCTCCGAAACCGCTGGCTTGGGCGGTTGCGTCGGCCCATTCGCTTGGTTCGAGGTTGTCGAAATCTGCGACGTAGACGATCCAGAGACGGATCCGATCCGCGTTGTACACATCGTCGATCGCGGCCTGCACGTCGGCGAGCTGTCCGTCGTCGAGGGCCTCGACGTTGTCGGTTATCTGGCCGGCCAGCCGTGACGGGGGCTCGGCCGTCGCAGTCCCCGCGGCGCCGAAAAGTGCCGCAAGAGCGACGATCGCGATGAGAGCACCGAGGGCGAGCAATCGCTGGACTCTGGAGACAACGGGACCGTGCTTTGCCTGATCGACTGCCATGAGAACTGAATCTACCGGCAGCAGGGAGGGGTGATCACTCCCCATGACACTTGTCATGACGGAATCGTGACGCTCGATCGAGGTCCGGGAGCTGCCGGAGTAGCAAAGTTCTTCTCATGACAACGACACCCGCAGTGCATCTGGAGCACCTGAGCAAGTCCTACGGGTCGGTACAGGCCGTGGCGGACGTGAGCCTGACAATCGAACCCGGTGAGGTGGTTGCCTTCCTCGGCCCCAACGGTGCGGGCAAAACGACGACCATCGACATGATGCTCGGGCTGGCCAAGCCCGATTCGGGTACGGCCCAGGTATTCGGATCCCCACCGGCCGACGCGATCAGCGCTGGGCGGATCTCGGCGGTGATGCAGTCGGGCGGACTCATTCGAGATCTGACCGTCCGCGAGACGATCCGCCTCACCGCCTCCCTTTTTCCGCGCACCCAGCCAGTCGAGAGCGTGATGGAGCGCGCGGGCATCACCGCGATCGCAGACCGGAGTGTCGCGAAGTGCTCTGGCGGTGAACAGCAACGGCTCAAGTTCGCGCTGGCACTGTTGCCGGAACCGGATCTACTGATCCTCGACGAACCGACAACCGGAATGGACGTCGAAGGTCGACGCGACTTCTGGAACGCGATCAGGCACGACGCACGTGGCGGCCGAACCGTTCTGTTCGCTACGCACTACCTGGACGAGGCAGATGCCTATGCCGATCGCATCGTGCTGCTGCGGCACGGACGGATCGTCGCCGACGGGAGTGCCGCCGAGGTCAAGAACCTCGCCTCCGGTCGTACCGTCACCGCCACAGCCCCGTCCATCGATGCTTCCGCGCTGCTACACCTTCCGGGCGTCGACCAGGTGGAGACGCGAGGCGAACGGGTCATCGTCCATGGCCGTGACTCCGACACCGTTGCGCGATACCTGCTGAACAACGGAGCTGTCGACCTCGAAATCGTATCCAAGAACCTCGAAGACGCGTTCCTCGCTTTGACCACCGACCGATCCGCCGATCTCGTAGGGAGCACAAGATGACCACGCTGACTCAGAACCGCACGCTCACCCTCGGCGGCTTCAGCCCGACCTTTCTCGGCCTCGAGATCAAGAGGCTGGTCCGCAACCGTCGGACGGTTGTGTTCACCTTGGTGATGCCGCCGGTGTTCTTCGTGATCTTCGGAACCCAATCCGACTTCACCAGCAACTACGCATTCGCGCACGGAAACGTGACGGCGTTCGTCGCGATCAGCATGGCCGTCTACGGCGCAATGCTCGCGGCCACCAGCGGCGGCGCAATGGTGTCGGTCGAGCGCGCGCAGGGGTGGAGTCGGCAACTGCGCCTGACGCCGTTGCGCCCTGTCGCGTACATCGTGACCAAGATGATCGTCGCGATGACGATGGGCCTCGCATCGGTGCTCGTCGTGTTCGCGGTCGCTGCAGGCTTCGGGGCGGACATGCCGATCTGGGTCTGGGTGTCCAGCGGCATCATCGCCTGGCTTGGCAGTTCGGTGTTCGCGGCGTTCGGATTGTTCATGGGATATCTGCTGCCGTCGGAAAACGTGATGCAGATTCTCGGACCTGTTCTCGCCGTCCTGGCCTTCGCCGGTGGGCTGTTCGTTCCACTCGCGGACAGCGGCTGGTTCGCCGACATCGCCAAGTTCACCCCGCTGTACGGTCTCGCGGCCGTTGCGCGGGCTCCGTTCACCGAGCCCTCGTTCGGCACCCTTGCAGTCGCCGTGATCAATCTCCTCGTGTGGGCAGGGTTGTTCATCTCCGGCGCTGCAGTCCTGTTCCGTCGTGATACGAAGCGTGTGTGAACGGGGTACTAGCGTGAGCACCATGACCCCAGTCGAGGTGAGTGCACCCGAGGGGATCGGTCGGATGTTCCGCTTCGGCTGGGTTTTCGGCTTGATCTGGCTGTTCTACCTCGCGTATCCGCTCGGGGAGGTGCTGGCACTTCCGCACCTGTGGCAGAAGGTTCTCGGATCTGCGGCCGTCGTCGCGTTCGGAGCCACGTTCCTCATCGTCATCTGGGGATTCCGGACCGCCAATCGATCAGGACGAGCACTCGACATTCGCTGGGCGTGGTTCGGGTTGATCGTGATGGGCTCGTTGATCGTGGTCCTGGCCGTCATGATCGGAAGCCAGTCGTTCGGGGCGACGATCTACATGGCCGTCCTTGCGATGATGACCCTGCCGACGCGTCAGGCATGGGCCTCGGTGGCCGTTCTCGTCGTGGTGATCGAGGTCGTTCCCCGTATCGTTCCCGACTGGGATCCCGGCTCGTTCTTCGCCTTTCAACTCGTCATCAGTGCGGTTGCAGCATGGGGCATCACGCAGGTGTTCAAGCGCAACCACGAACTCGCTGTCGCCCGCCAGCAGCTGGCCGACCTCGCCATCGTGGCCGAACGCGAGCGCGTCAGCCGTGACGTTCACGACATCCTCGGCCACTCGCTCACCGTCATCACCGTCAAAGCCGAATTGGCGGGACGACTGATCGAGATCGACCCAGCGCGCGCGGCCGTCGAGATCGGCGAGGTGGAAGCGCTTGCCCGCGAAGCCCTCAGCGATGTTCGATCGACGGTCGGTGGACTACGCAAGGTCGACGTCGCGGTCGAGCTCGCAAATGCGCGCACCGCGCTCGCCTCCGCTGGAATCGACGCCGATCTGCCGCTCGACGCAGATCTTGTCCCGCTGCGCAACCGCGAATTGTTCGGGTGGACCCTTCGCGAAGCCGTCACCAACGTGATTCGGCACAGCGGTGCGAGGCGCTGCCGTGTCGACGTGCAGGCCTCACGCATCGAGATTTCCGACGACGGGGCCGGTGTCTCGGAACAGTGCCCTGGCGACGGCAGTATCAACGACGACGGCAGTATCGGCAACGGTTTGCGCGGGCTCGCCGAACGCGTGAAAGCCGCGAACGGAACACTGACCGTCGGACGATCGGGGACCGGGGGATTCACAGTCGAGGTGGAGTGCCGATGAGCATCAGGTTGTTACTGGCCGACGATCAGGCCCTCGTCCGCGGTGCGCTGGCCGCACTGCTGGACCTCGAGTCGGATCTCGAGGTCGTCGCAGAAGTGGGACGCGGCGACGAGGTTGTCGCCGCCGCTCTCGAACACCGTCCCGACGTCGCCTTGCTCGACGTCGAAATGCCGGGACTGGACGGGATCGCGGCGACCGCCGAGTTACGAAAGCACGTGCCGAGCTGCCGGGTGATGATCGTCACCACGTTCGGACGGCCCGGGTACCTGCGTCGCGCGATCGATGCCGGCGCCGACGGGTTCGTCGTCAAGGACACCCCGGCGAGACAATTGGCCGACGCGGTCCGCCGGGTCGACATGGGTCTGCGCGTGGTCGATCCGACGCTTGCCACCGAGACGCTGACCGAGGGAATCTCGCCGCTGACCGCGCGCGAGCACGAAGTTCTTCGGGCCGCGGCAGCAGGTGGGACGGCCGCGCGACTGGCCGCGGCGCTGCACCTGTCCGAGGGCACGGTCCGCAATCATCTGTCCGCTGCCATCGGAAAAACGGGCACCACGACTCGCGCCGAAGCAGTCCGGGTGGCGGAGGAACGAGGGTGGTTGTGACGGTCGCCCGCGCGCCCGAGCATCGGCCGCGCGGGTGGACTGGCAAACTCGAGGGGTGAACCCGACTCTCGACCGCGATCAGTACGGCGACCCATATGGGGATTCGTACGACTATTCCGAACCCGAACCTCCGCGGCTCGGCTTCTTCGGCACGCTCGGTCGGTGGACGACGCGACTCGTCGTAGGCGTCGTATTGATGGGGTTGTTGGTCGTCGGTGGGACCGCGGTCCGGGTGTGGCACGTTGCCCGAATCGACGACAAGACGACGGCGGACGCAATCGTCGTCCTCGGTGCCGCGCAGTACTCCGGAACGCCGTCATCGGTGTTCGAGGCGCGGTTGTCTCAGGCAGCGTCGTTGTTCGAGGAGGGTGTGGCTCCCGAGATCGTGACAGTCGGAGGCAAGCAGGAAGGCGATCTGTACACCGAGGCTGCGTCGGGAAAGATGTTCCTCATCGACCAGGGCGTGCCGGCTGATCAGATCACCGCCGTCGAACAGGGTTCGGACACGCTCGAAAGTATCGAAGCGGTCAGCGAAACCTTACGTGCACAGGGCAAGTCGTCGGTGGTGCTGGTGTCAGATCCGTGGCACTCGCTCCGCACGCGCACCATGGCACGGGACGCCGGGTTGGACGCATGGACGTCCCCGACCCGCACCGGACCCGCGGTGTACACGCGTGAATCGCAGGCACACGGCATCGCGCGCGAGACAGGCGCGCTCCTGTGGTACCAATTGACGCACTTCACCGCTGACTTCGCGTACACGGCAGGGCAATGACGGTGGGTACCTACATCGATCACGACGTCCAGCGCTTCGTCACCGAGGCGCCGAAGACGGCTGGGCTGAACAGTGCGCAGGAAAATGCTTCGCACCGTAGCGCTTTCGCGCGAGATCGTGCGAGGGTGCTGCACTGCGCGGCGCTCCGGCGGCTGGCCGACAAGACGCAGGTGACCGGCCCGCGCGACGGGGACACTCCCCGTACCCGGCTGACGCATTCGCTCGAGGTCGCGCAGATCGGCCGGAGCATCGCCGAGGGAATCGGCAGCGATCCGGACCTCGTCGACCTGGCCGGGCTTGCGCACGATATTGGGCACCCTCCCTACGGTCACAACGGCGAACGGGCCCTCGACGAGGTCGCAGTCGACTGCGGCGGATTCGAAGGCAACGCACAGAATCTGCGAATCCTCACCGGGCTCGAACCGAAGATCCTCGACGCCGACGGCCAAAGCGTCGGACTCAACTTGACGCGCGCTTCACTCGACGCGGCGACGAAATATCCGTGGCTACGCCCGTCACCCGGCGCCAAGTTCGGGGCCTACGACGACGATGCCGCCATCCTCGACTGGGTTCGTGACGGTGCGCCCGAGCGTCGCAAGTGCCTCGAAGCACAGTCGATGGATTGGGCCGACGATGTCGCGTACTCGGTGCACGATGTGGAGGACGGTGTTATCGACGGTCGTATCGCCCTGCGATCACTGGGTGCTCCCGCCGAGCAGCGCGAGTTGGCCGAACTGGGTGTCCGAGAATTCCGGGGCCTCGACGTGAACGAACTCATCGAAGCGGCGGACCGGTTGTCACGGATGCCCGTAGTGACGACTGTGGGTCAGTTCGACGGCACCTTGGCGGCATCGGTCGCGCTCAAGCATTTGACGAGTGAGCTCGTCGGCAGGTTCGCAACCGCTGCGATCAACGGCACCCGCAGCCGACGGGGAACAGAGCCTCTGGCCAGATACGACGCCGACCTGGTGATCCCGCCGATCGTCGCAGCCGAGGTAGCGCTGCTCAAGACGATGGCGCTGCGGTACGTGATGTCCGACGCCGGGCACAAGATCCGTCAGGAACGCCAGCGTGACCGAATTCATCGGGTCGCGGAGTGGCTGCAGAGATCAGCGCCGGGGGAGTTGGACCCGATATTCGTCCCGGCCTGGAACCGAGCCGACAGTGACGGGGAGCGGACACGGGTGGTGGTAGATCAGATCGCGTCGTACACCGAAAGCAGGCTCGAACTGATCGACAAGCGCAGTCTCGGAGCTCAAGCCAGCTGGGGCTGATCTGATTCTCCGGAGGCTGAGGACAGGACTAGACTGCCCGTGTGGCCGGCCGAATTCCTGAACGTGACATAGCCGCCATTCGCGAACGCACACGGATCGAAGACGTCGTCGGTGACTACGTCTCTCTCAAGCGCGCGGGCGGCGACTCGATGAAGGGCCTGTGCCCGTTCCACGACGAGAAGTCGCCGTCGTTCCACGTTCGTCCCAACCACGGGCACTTTCACTGCTTCGGCTGCGGTGAAGGTGGTGATGCCTACTCCTTCCTCCAGAAGATCGAACACATTTCCTTCGTCGAGGCCGTCGAGCAACTCGCGGACCGATTGAACTACTCGATCACCTACGAGGGCGGAGGGCCCTCGGTCCAACGTGACCGAGGGACACGAGCGCGGCTGATCGCGGCGAACTCCGCAGCACAGGAGTTCTACGCTGCTCGACTACGCGAACCCGACGCGCAGACAGCCCGTGACTACCTCACCGAACGCAACTTCGACGGCCAGGCAGCGCTGACGTACGGCTGCGGATACGCGCCCGACGGCTGGGACACCCTGACCAAGCATCTGCTCTCCAGCGGCTTCGAGGCCAAGGAGATCATCGACGCAGGCCTGGCGACACCGGGCAAGCGCGGCACCCCGATCGACAGGTTCCGGCGCAGGCTCGTGTGGCCGATCAGAAGCCAGAGCGGGGACGTCATCGGGTTCGGTGCGCGCAAGCTCTTCGATGACGACACCATGCCCGGCAAATACATCAACACGCCGGAAACCATGCTGTACAAGAAGTCTCAGGTGTTGTTCGGGCTCGATCTCGCGCGCAAGGACATCGCCAAATCGCATCAGGCCGTCATCGTCGAGGGCTACACCGACGTCATGGCGATGCACCTCGCCGGCGTCAAGACTGCGGTCGCGTCGTGCGGTACGGCGTTCGGTGAAGATCACCTCGCAATGCTGCGGCGACTGATGATGGACGACAGCTACTTTCGCGGCGAAGTCATCTACACCTTCGACGGTGACGCTGCCGGGCAGGCCGCTGCGATGAAGGCGTTCGAAGGTGATCAGAAGATTGCCGGTCAGACGTTCGTTGCGGTTGCGCCCGACGGCATGGATCCGTGCGAGCTGCGACAGAAGTCCGGTGACGGTGCCGTCCGTGATCTGGTTGCGCGCCGTACACCGATGTTCGCGTTCGTCGTCAAATCGCTTCTGAGCGAACATGACCTCGACACCCCAGAAGGACGTGTCGAGGCGCTTCGTCGGACGGTACCGGTCGTCGCCCGTATCAAGGACGCATCACTGCGCGACGAGTACGCGCGTCAGCTCGCCGGGTGGACCGGCTGGGATGACACGGCAATGGTGCTTGCCCGGGTGCGGGACGAAGCGAAGAAGAATGCCCGCGGCGGTGGCGACGCGAAGGGGAAGCGTGTCCCGTTCGAGAAGCGTCAGGCCCCGACGCCCGAGGTGCCTGCAGGCCCGGTGCGTCCGCAGCCTAAAGATCCGTCGTTGTGGCCGCAGCGAGAGGCCCTCAAGTCCGCTCTGCAGAATCCCGCGATCGCAGGTTCGGTGTTCGACTCTTTGCCGCCGGAGACGTTCACTCATCCCGCGTACGCGGCCGTCAGTCAGGCCGTGACGGCAGCTGGGGGCACCGCAGCGGGACTCGGCGGGGGAGAGTGGGTCGACGCCGTCGCCAAGCGTGCGGAGACGCCTGTCGTGAAGTCGCTTGTGATGGAGTTGGCCGTCGAGCACATCCCGGTGGCAGACATTGCGCTGACGCGATACATCGGCGGAGTGCTCGCGCGTCTGCAGGAAGTGTGGGTGGGCGAACAGGTGGCCGAGCTGAAGTCCAAGATGCAGCGAATGTCACCGCAGGTCAATCCGGACGAGTACTACGCGCTGCTGGGCGATGTGATCGCGCTCGAGCAGTACCGGCGCAGCCTGCTCGAACAGGCAATCGGCAACGTCGAGGACGCTTCCGAAGCCGGTTAGCGCTTGCGGAGCTGATCCTGCGGGATGTACAGCTGCGTATCCTCGTCGATCGGCTTCATCGGCTCGAGCTTCGGCTGCGTGTTCAGCGAGTCCGACAGCTTCTGCCTGCCCACCTCGATGACCTTCCGCGTAGCCGGGCTACCCGCGACGGCCGAAGCGGTCTTACGGATCTGCTCGTAGCGCCCACGACCCGCCTTGGCTCCGAGTACGTAGGCCGCTCCGGCAGCCAGAACCAAACGAATCATGAAAGTCCTCTCAGTGAAGCTGGGCGCGGTCCCTCCATCCTGCCTGACACCGCCGGGACAGGGCGATTTGGTACTCCCATGGGGGTGTGCGCTATTGTTTCTTTCGGCCCGCACGAGAGTGCGAAGCCACCGAGGTAATCCCCTGTAGCTCAATTGGCAGAGCTTCCGACTGTTAATCGGACGGTTGCTGGTTCGAGTCCAGCCGGGGGAGCGCGATAGGCCCTCTGACCTGCACGACTGTGCGGGACAGAGGGTCTTTTTCGTATTTGGATACGTCGCGGCGAAGTCGGACGGTCAGGTATCCGCCCAGGCTCGCATGAAGCTCGACCAGGTGGTGTTCGGTCTGTGCTCGCCGGCTTGTCACGGCTTGCCACAACTCGTCCGTAACTCATCTTGTGGAGGGTCCGTTGACAGTCGGATTCCAGTAGGCGTCGCACGCTGGGCAGACTTCGCTCACGCCGGTGTAAGGTATCCAATTGGATACGTAGCACGGAGGAGGTAGCGGTTCATGGCTGGACATGGGCTCGTTGAGCGTGCGCGTCGTGCTGCTGGTTTGACGCAGGGTGAGCTTGCGCGTCGGGCACACACGTCGCGTCCGACGTTGTCGGCGTACGAGAACGGCCGCAAGTCACCGTCTTTGGAGACTCTCGAACGCTTGCTGGGGGAGGCTGGGTTCGACGTCGAAGCTGTGCCTCGTGTGGAGTTCGTGGATGTGCCGAGTGCTCGTGGTCGTGTGTATCGGGTGCCGACGTCGTTGCCGCGGTTGCCGATTGCCGATGCCTTGGGAACTGTGGTGTTGCCGCTGGATTTGAACTGGTCGTCGCCGGGTCAGGAGTTCCGGTTGGCGGACCGTGTGGAGCGGGCCAGGTTGTACGAGATCGTGCTGCGCGAGGGTCGTCCGGAGGATGTGCTGCGGTATATCGACGGTGTGCTTCTGGTCGATGTGTGGTCGGAGTTGGTTGTGCCGCGTGATGTTCGGGCAGCGTGGGAGTCTGTCGTCGATGCATTGTCGAGCAGTAGGTGAACGACACCTGATGTGGGGATGCGTCCTTGCTTCGCAGAGACCAAATTTTGGGATCCCGGCGTCGCGAAATGCGCACCAGGAGCGAGCTGGTCCGATCGAAGAATATTGCGTCACGCGGCCTTCGATTGAATTGAGTAAGGGCGTCAAACTCTCGACTGGTGCGGACTGTATTGGATCGATGAGGCGCTTGACTACTGATCCCTGCATTTCCGAAGCGTCGCAAACCAAGGTGCGTGAGTCGAGGTTAATCGATCGGAACCTCGGCGGGTGGCCGATTTCGCCTAAAGATCTGTGTAGCAAAAGGTTTAGATGCAGATGACGAAGGCGGGTAACAGCGTTGGAACCGCCATGGGGGCTATCTGGAGGTGGGCGATGTAAATTACTCTTTGCTCGACGGTGCCGCCCGTCCGATGTGTTGCCACGTCCGGTTCGCCGATTCCGGGCGTTGCGAGAGCGAGGCGTCCCCGAGCCCGGCGTGCGCAAGCGTGGCTAGCGCTGCGGCTTCGTGGTCGTGGACACGAGAAGTGCACGCGAGGGCACATCGCCAAGTGCGCGCACGGAATGCGCGCTCGATGAAGGAAAATGGAGCGAATCGCCTGACCCGAGGCATAATTTTTCGTCTCCGATGGTGACTTCCACGGACCCGTCCACTATGTAGAGCCATTCTTCACCCGAGTGTTGGGCGACTGGGGCACTCGACGATGGCTGGATAGTCAACAGGACGGCATCCAGACCTGGGTAATTACCCGACAAAGTGGTCATTGCACCGTTTGCGGACTCTCGAGGTTCATGCTCTCCCGCGCGCACAAGGTGGAACGAGCGGGTCGACTCTTCTGCGACAAGCTCACTGAGCGTCACCTCGAATACCCGCGCGAGTTCGATGAGCGTGCCTACCGAGGATTGTCTCCCACCCGACTCGATCCGGGACAGCTGCGTAGTGGACAGGCCGACCCGTTGTCCGACGACTGCGAGGGTCCAACCTCGCTCCTTGCGAAGACTCGCAATTCTGCGTCCGATCCAGTTGTCGTCAGTGGGTTGGGCGGCCATGGGCTCATCCTACCTCCGCGTGCGCCATTAACTTGCCTGAAAGGTCATTATGTTGCCCTACGGGTTGATTTGCTGTCGCATCCCTGCAATGGTCGTCGGGAACAGGCTCTTCGGTTTGCTCACGAACGACCTGGCCGCCACGAGCGGTTTTCGGCAGAGTTCGACCTATGGAGGGGAGTGGAAATGACCGAAGTGGAGGCACGGCAGACGCTCGGTGACACACCGAAGGTCTCGGTGCGAACTGCCGGGTCAGCGGTGGGTGTGACTACCGCGGTGGCGGCAATTGTTCTGTTGGGCCTCAATCTTCGACTGGTGTTCGGAAGTGCATCAGCGATGCTCACCGAGATCAGGCAGGCCTACGATCTCGGTGCAGGCGCAGCCGCCTTTTTGACCACCGGGCCGGTCCTGTGCCTGGGAGTGTTCGCCATCGCCGCCACTCGCGCCGTGCGTCGATTTGCCGTTCCCGTCGTGCTGACCGCATGCCTGGTTCTGGTGCTGGTGGGCACCGGGTTACGTGGCACTCCGTGGTGGCCAGCTCTCGTGAGCGGAACCTTGCTGGCCGGAATTGGCATCGCAATCGCGAATGTCCTCGGTCCGATATTGATCCGCGTGCTCTTTCCGCACCGGATCGGGTTGATGACGGGGGTGTTCACCGCACTGGTCAGTGCGAGCGCAGGAATAGCCTCGGGAGTGACGATCCCGCTCGATCAATACCTGTTCCACAACTGGCGAATGACCCTCGTGGCGTGGGGCTTACCTGCTGCGCTAGCCCTGGTGGTCATGGCGCGTCTCGCACGGCGTCATCATCACATCGACCGCGCGAGAACCTCTGCGGTCCGAACGGCTGCGCCGCGATGGCAATCGGCTGTGCTGCGATCACGCGTTGCGTGGGCGGTCACCGGTTTCATGGGACTGCAGTCGCTGCTCGCTTATTCGATGATTGCGTGGCTGCCCACGATATATCGGGACCGCGGCTTAAGCGCCGAGAACGCAGGTTTACTGCTGACTGCGTTGTCGGTATCGAGTATCGCAACGGCGCTCACAATCCCCGTCGTGGCCGCTCGTGTTCGCCGACAGAGCCTGCTCGCGGTCGGTGTCGTCGCACTGTCCGTCGCTGAATTGGTGGGCGTTCTCGTCGGGCACCTCGAGCTAGCGGTGGTGTGGTCGATACTGCTCGGACTTGGCCAGGGAGGCCAACTTTCGCTCGCGCTGACATTGATCAATCTTCGATCTGCGGACACGTCGACTGCCACGAGCCTGTCGACCATGGCTCAATCGATCGGCTACCTAGAGCGTGTCTCCCAAATTTGAGAGGTGCTGTCAGCGATGATATTTCGATGACGCGCGTGGGAGTGATCAGTGACGAGTTCTGGGAGATCGTCGAGCCAGTGATACCCACCGACGTGGGAAAACGTGGGCGGCGGTTCGCCGAGCACCGGCGAATTCTGGAGGGCATCGCATACCGATTCCGTACCGGGTGTCCGTGGCGAGATCTGCCGGAGGACTTCGGTCCGTGGCAGACGGTGTGGAAACGCCACCACCGATGGTCCTTCGATGGCACCTACGACGAGATGCTTGCCGCGGTGGCCGAGGTGTTCGGTCTCGACCCGGAAGAACTCGACGGCGATATCGGGGCGGTGCTCTCGATCGACTCGACCAGCGTCCGGGCGCATCAGCATGCGGCCGGTGCGCGAGCCGACACTCTCACAGGGGGCCTTGTCGAATTACAAGAAATCCGTCGACGAACCCGCTGACCACGCGTTGGGTCGATCTCGCGGAGGATTCACCACGAAGATCCATGCACTGACCGACCTGACGTGCTCGCCGGTGACGATGCTGCTGACCGGTGGGCAAGCCGGGGACAATCCACAGTTGGTGCCGTTGCTCGATGCCCACCGAGCTGCCGGTGGGGACCAGGACTACCGATTGCTCGCCGACAAGGCGTACACCCATCCCAGTACCCGCACCGAACTGCGTCGCCGCAAGATCAAACACACCATTCCCGAGCGCAGCGACCAGAAGCAGCGACGGGCCGACAAGGGGTCCGCCGGTGGTCGTCCACCGGGTTTCGATCCGACGATGTACAAGCACCGCAACACCGTCGAGCCCTCTCTGCCAGGATCAAGTGAGACACTTACAGCAAACGAAGTGCACACCCTGAGGGCATGACTGGAGCATCACCGATGAGCAGCCCGAAGCCCGTACCGCCGGACAAGTCGATCGACCCCGCACCGAAAGCAACCCGCCGTACTTTCACCACCGAGTACCGCAACAAGATCATCGACGAATACCGCGCAGCCCCGTTCGGCGAGAAATCGGCGGTTCTACGCCGCGAAGGCCTCTACCAGTCGCAGCTGCGTGAATGGTCCGCTACCCGAGACAACACCACGCCTGCAGACACGACTGAGCGACGTAAAGACAAGAGTCGCAATACTATCGACGCAGCCGACCGCAAAGAATTCGACCGACTCAGCAGACGTAACGCGCACCTCGAGAAGCAGCTGACGCAGACGGAGGCCGCGCTGGAGATCATGGGAAAACTGCATGTGCTCTTGGAGTCGATCTCCGAGAGCACGGGCACACCGATGCCGCCGACCACGCCCTTGACACCACCTTCGACGAACTCCGTGCCGCCTCGGTCCCGACGAGAACGGCGTGCACGCTGATCGGTCGCTCCCGCGCCACCCACTACCGCCGCCGGCAACCACCTGTTCTGGGCCCCAAGCAACGCCGCAGCGTCCCCGACAACGGGCAGGCACTCACGGCCGCTGAACGCGCACAGGTGTTGGCGGTGATCAACTCCGACAGCAATGCTGACCTCGCGATCTGTCAGATATACGCCCGCGAACTCGACGAAGGAAACTACTGGTGCTCAACCTCGACGATGTACCGCATCGCCTCCGCTGCCGGGCAGAACCGTGAACGACGACGCCTGGCCACACACCCGCCGAAGGTCAAACCCGAACTCCTCGCAAACGGACCCTCGCAGGTCTGGTCCTGGGACATCACCAAGCTACGAGGACCATCCAAGGGCGTCTGGTTCCACTTGTACGTCCTGATCGACATCTACTCCCGCTACACCCCGTCCTGGATCGTCTCATCCCACGAAAGCGCTGATCTAGCTGAAGAATTCATCGCCGAAGCTATCGAACGCAACGGCGCGACACCACACACCGTCCATGCCGATCGCGGAGCGTCGATGACCTCGGGTCTCGTGTCGGAACTACTGACGTTTCTCGGAGTCGTCCGATCCCATTCACGACCCAGAGTGTCCAACGACAATCCGTTCTCCGAAGCCCAGTTCAAAACGTTGAAGTATCTGCATGACTTTCCGAAATCGTTTGCCACCCTTGATGATGCCCGAACTTTCCTGGAGGGATTCTTCAACGAGTACAACCACATTCATCACCACTCCGGCATCGGATGGCATACCCCGGCATCGGTACACTTCGGGACCGCGGAGGCGATCGACGAAGCCCGCCAGATCACACTCACCGCAGCATTCGCCGCCAACCCTGCCCGATTCTCGACTCGGCCGACACCACCGAAGATCCCGCACGTCGTCTACATCAACGAACCAGCACTCGAAATCCAGATCAACTGAACGCCCGGTGTCTCACTTGACTTGATTTATTCCGGAGCGTGGCTTCGGGCGGCTCAAACAGTGGCGTGGTGTGGCCACTCGATATGACAAGTACGCCATGACATTCCTCGGGGGCGTTGTCCTGTGCGCGGCAGTTCTGCACTCCCGCAACCACAACCACGGCCCGGCGATGAAAACGAAAACGGACCCAATTTAAGAGACACGCTCTAGTCGCCGCGCTCGGACCACTTGCTGCGGGTGCGATACACAGCGCGTCCGGATCGTGGAACGCGCCGCTGTTCGCGCTACTGGCGGTCATGGTTCCGCTCACGCTGTGCGGATGGCTGGCCGGACGGGACACCTCAGCAGCGGTGGCAACGTCACCGCACTGACACCAGGTACGGGAGCAGGGGGAGACATGGGATCAATTGCAATCGTCGGGTGCGGTGCAGCCGGGACGGCTCTGATAGTGCACCTAGCAGAACGACAGTGGAAGGGCATCGACCGAATACTCATCATCGATCCGCGATTGCCGGCCTCGGGAATCGCGTTCGACAGGGACGAGGAATATCTGCTGTGCAACACCAGCGTTGGTGTGAACTCGCTGATACCCAGAGAGCCTGACCACCTCAGGAAATGGCTGATGCGCAACCCGGTCTGCACCGCACGGTGGGGAGTGCCGTCGACCGGCATCACCGAACACTCGTATCTGCCTCGTGGGCTCTTTCTCGCCTACCTCGCTGAGTATTTCCACTCGGCTCTGGCTCACGCGCAATCTCGGGGGGTGTACGTCGACCACGTGCCGGCGTCAGCGCGCGCGATCGAATCGACTATCTCCGGAGTCGATGTCGTCACTGACCGCGGTGAAACCTATCCGGTCGACGAGGCCGTGGTCTGCACCGGACTCCACCCGTCCGTGCAGACACTTCGACGGCAGAAGGTGGCGCACGGACGGTTGTGGGGTGCATACGAGACTCCCCGTCACGTCGCCGAACTCGACAGAGCCAAACGCGTGCTTGTACTCGGAATGCGCCAAAGCGCGATCGACGCTGCTCAGATGGTTCATGAGTTCAATCCTGATGCAGAAGTGACGATGGCTTCTCGTACCGGACGATTGCCCGCCGTACGAACCGAGATGAAGGAATCGCCCTCCACTGTGATCACCACTGCGACGGTGATCGACCGACTCGGGCCAGGCCTGCCCGGAGCGGTGATGCGCTGGCGCCACCTACTGAAAGAGCAATTGCGGCTTCACGACCCACTGGGGTCTCTTTTTCCTACGCGCGGAACAACTGCGTCCGAGCAACTACGTAACGATCTCGACCACGCCAGATCAACGCGCCCAGCGTGGCAGCGCATCGATCGAAACGCCGTGACAGTAGCGAACGCAGTGTGGCCTCACACCCCACCTGAGCAGCGCCGCGAGCTGGCAATCTGGTTCAACCGGTTCGTACTCCGGTACGTATCGGCCATCCCCGGCTCGGTCGCAGACCGACTGATCGCCAGCGAAGAGCAACAGCGCCTGAGCTACGTTCGAGCCGGCGACGCATTGACCTTCGATCACTCCAGCGTTCGTCTAGCATCCGAAAACGGTCCGCTGACATTCGATGTCGCGATCGATGCAACCGGGCTCAGCGCAGAGCCTGGCAACATTCGCAGCTCCGAGTCCCGACCGCCGGACCCCCGCATACACCGGATCGGGCCTGCAGCAGTAGGGCAACTGGCCATACCGAACTACTTCAATGCCTCTGCGAGGCAGGCAGCCTCGCTCGCCGACGACCTGACCAGACAAACGATCTCGACATGCATAGGGACAATGACATGACACCACGTATTGCCATCGTCGATGGGTACTCGACCGGCCGCCTCCTCGCCCCGGCCATCCACGCCATGGGCGGGGACACCATTCACATCGCCAGCAGCCCCCAGCCACCCGAGATCTTGCAACGAAGCAGCGGACACGGGGCCCGGGAGGCCCTACCTCATGACACCCCCGAGGTGATCGCGCGGCAACTCCGCCAGCGCGGCGTCGACGCAGTACTCGCGGGCGCAGAGTCAGGAGTGTTGTTCGCTGACGAGCTCTGCCACCATCTGGGGCTGACGTGGAATGTCCACCGCCTCAGTGCCGCGCGGCGAGACAAGCATCTGATGATCGAGCAGCTCCGTTCCGCGGGTCTTCCTGTGGTTCAACAAATCCGCTCCGCCGACCCCGCTCAGATCTATCAGTGGGCAACAGTCCAACAGGAGTGGCCAATCGTCATCAAACCTGTGATGTCGACCAGTTCCGAAGACGTGTTCTTTTGCCACAATCTGGAACAGATCACCATCGCGACGGAGACCATCGTGGGCAAGCTCAACTACCTCGACGTGTTGAACACCGACGTTCTCGCCCAAACGTATCTCGATGGACCGATCTACGTCGTGAACAGCGTCAGTCACCGGGGCCGCCACACCACCAGTGACATGTGGCAGTTCGACTTCGAGAGAACCCCCGGCAAGGGCATACGAATGGTGCAGCACACTCTTCTCACCCCTACCTTCGATCGATTCGACGAGTTGATCACGTACAACAATCGGGCCCTGTCGGCACTCGGGATCGACAACGGACCATCACACACCGAACTCAAACTGACCCCTGATGGTCCGAGCATGATCGAAACCGGGGCACGGTTGATGGGCGCGACAATCGAAGAGGTGCCGTTCCGCCGATCACTCGAGTTCACCCAAGTAGATTTGACGGCCCAAGCACTCTGCACACCAGACGAATTCGCTGCTCGCCAGCAGGTCCAACATCCCGATCGACCGATGGCAATAGTATGGGTTCACTTCGACACCGACGGGCGCATAACGGGCACCGACGGTCTGAGCCGACTCGAAGACATCGCGTCGGTCGTCGGCCTCTACGGGCTTCCTGTGAAGGGTGACGTCGTATTGCCATCGAGCGACACCACAGGACAACACGGATTCATCTATCTGCAAGCAGACAACGAGTTACAAGTGCACCGCGATTGCCGTCGAGTTCGTCGCCTCGTACGCGAAGGTTCACTGTTCGACCTCGACGCGAGAAAGGTCGGCTGATGCCAATCACGACTCCGACATTGACCATGTCCACCGAACTCGTCACCGTCCCTCTAGTGACCACGTACCAATACTCGCGCGCTTCGGACGACACCTGCACTCTGGCTCGAGTTACCTTTCGCGACGATCAGCATTGCGGCCGCGGCGAAGGATCTCCGTTCGAGAGCTTCTTCGACGCGGACACCGCAGAAGCATCCGCAGCTCTCAAATCTGCTGCAGCACTTGTGAAAGAAGGGAAACCGCCGAACGAAATCATCGACCAATCACGGAACATGCCCGTGAAGAACGCAATCGAAGCCGCCTGGTTCGACTTCACGGCCAAACGTACCGGCATCTCAGTCCGCGACCAGTTGGGCGTACAGGTTCCGGAGCAACAAATTGTCATGACCACCATCTCGATGGGCGACCAACGCACAGTCGAGGCGGAGCTCGAACGCACTGCAGCGCACCCGATGCTCAAACTCAAACTCGGGTCGGACAACGACGTCGATCGAATTCGCATCACTCGACGTCATCGTCCCGATGCGCGCTTGGTCGTCGACGTCAACGGTGGCTGGGATCTGGCGGCACTCGAACGTATCCTCCCGGCTCTGCACGAAACAGATGTGGAGATGATCGAACAACCTTTGCCGCCCACATCCGACTCCGACCTCGCATCGTTCGAATCACCGATCCCACTTGTTGCCGACGAATCATTTTCCGTAGCAGAAGATCTCGATAGGCTCGTCAGACTTTACGATGGAGTGAACGTCAAACTCGACAAGTGCGGCGGCCTGACCGCCGCTCTCGCGTGCATCGAGGACGCCCAAGATCGGGGCATGCGGATTATGGTCGGCTGCCTCCCCGCATCCTCGCTCTCCACCGCGGTCGGTATGCATGCCGTCATCGCTGCAGAGTGGGTGGATCTGGACAACCACCTCTGGCTGCGCCAGGACGTCGAGCCATCCATCGGATACAGCAACGGGCTCGTCTATGCCCCCGAGAGCGAATTGTGGGGATAGCACGATGCCGATAGCTTCGGAAGCAACATCGGTACAACACGACGGCCAGGATCCCCATCGGGATTTACGGTCGACGGAAATCGTGGACACCCATAACGACCTGCTGATGTTGGTCGTCAAACGTCCACGCGAACGGTGGGGACCCTACTTTCGTGACAACTGGCTTCCACAGTTGAAGTCAGGCGGTATCGGGGTTCAAATTCTGGCTGTTTACGTCGATCACACGCTGTTCGGCGAAGCTTCACTGCGAGAGATATTCAGAATGATCGAGGCGGCCCACGTGATCGCGGAGGAGAACGCGGACTCGGTTCGCCTGTGCACCAACCGCGCCGAAGTCGATCGAGCACGGGTGGACGGCAAAATCGCACTCATGCTCGCGATCGAGGGATGTGGTGCGTTCGCCCCGCACTTGGAATTGTTCGGGCACGCTCAGCGACTGGGGGTGCGCATGATCTCACTCGTCCACATGGGACGTAACGCGTTCGCCGACGCCAGCGACCAGGATTCTGCTCACGGAGGACTGACAACCCTGGGAAAGGATGCGCTACGGACAATCGAAGCTCTAGGGATGGTCTTCGACATCTCACATCTGAGTGCAGCAGGTGTCGATGACGTTCTCGACCTGGCGGAGCGACCGGTCATCGCCAGTCACTCATCCGCCCGAGCACTACGTGATCACCACCGCAACCTGACGGATCGACAACTTCGTGGCGTGGCAGAACGTAACGGCGTTGTGTGCGTCAATTTCATGGCATCGTTCCTCGCGCACTCAGGAGCTACGATCCGGCAGCTGGCCGATCACGTCGAGCACATCAAGTCGGTAGCAGGGCCCTCCCACATCGGGATCGGGCCCGACTTCGTCGCCGAAGTATTCGCGGAGATCGCCCCAGCGACTGTGGGGCCGGGTTTTGCCGACTTCGATCCAATCGAAACCATCGACGGCCTCGAGGGCCCGTCAGGGCTTCCGCTGCTGACTGACGAACTGGTGCGTCGGGGCTGGCCCGACGACGACATCGCCAAACTTCAACGGACGAACGTCCTGGACCTACTCGACTCGATCTGTCCCTAATGGGACTTGATCGGCGAGTCTTCGACAGTAGCGAAGTTAGTCGGAGAAAGCTGATCACCGAGCCGCTGGTGGGTGATCACTATATGGCCCCGGAGAGAAGATCGACTCCTAAGGTTAGATCGTGGCCCCACCGGCCGGCGAGGGTTCCCAGAACGCTGATGGGGTGTCGTGCCAGTCGAGCACTGATCCATTAGGTCGCCGTCCGGATCCCTCGAGGCTCACCGCCAGTGACCGAAACGGACGTGAGGAGAACTGCCCGTGATTTTCGTAGGAGACGACTGGGCCGAAGACCACCACGACATCCACGTGATGAACGCCGACGGAAAACGTTTGGCGTCCCGCCGATTACCCGAAGGTCTGGCAGGCATCAGCGGGTTTCACGACGTGGTGGCCTCCCATGCCCGCGAACCTGCCGACGTCGTCGTCGGCATCGAAACCGACCGAGGCATGTGGGTATCGGCTCTGCTCGCAGCTGGATACACCGTCTACGCGATCAACCCGCTCGCCGCCGCACGCTACCGAGACCGCCACCACCTCTCGGGTGCGAAATCCGACGCCGGTGACGCCAAACTCTTGGCCGACCTGGTGCGCACCGACCGACACAACCACCGCACCATCGCCGGTGACACCGCAGACGCCGCCGCGATCAAGGTGTTGGCCCGCGGGCACCAGAACCTGATCTGGTCCCGCAACCGACAAATCAATGCACTGCGCTCAGCGCTCCTCGAGTACTACCCCGCCGCACTCGAAGCATTCAACAGTCTCCACCACCGCGACGCGGTCGCCGTCCTCTCGCGTGCCGCCTCGCCCGCCGAAGCGGCACACCTGAGTGCAGCGAGCATCCGAGCGATACTGAAAAGGGCAGGGCGGCAACGCAATATCGAATCACGAGCTGCAGAGATCCAAGCTGCGCTACGCACCGAGCACCTCGCAGCACCGCCGCCCGTTGCGGCTGCATTCGCGGCCACCACCCGCTCGGCGGTAGCGCTGATCGCGGAACTGAACCGTCAGATCGGCGACCTCGAAGCCGAACTCGCACGCCATTTTGAAGCACACCCGGACGCCGACATCTACCTCTCCCTGCCAGGACTCGGTGTCATCCTCGGCGCCCGGGTGCTCGGTGAATTCGGTGACGACGTCAACCGGTACACCACCGCCAAGTCTCGCAAAAATTACGCCGGAACGTCACCGCTGACGATCGCGTCCGGCAAAAAACGGGCCGTTCTGTCCAGGCACGTGCGCAACCGGCGGCTCTACGACGCAATCGACCAATGGGCATTCTGCGCCATAAGCCAAAGCCCGGGAGCTCGCGCGTTCTACGACCAACACCGCACCGCCGGGGACCTCCACCACCAAGCACTCCGCGCGCTCGCCAACCGACTCGTCGGACTACTGCACGGCTGCCTACGACATCGCACCAAATACGACGAACACATCGCCTGGGCACACCGAACTGAACAACAACCCACCGCCGCTTGACAAATTACGGCCCTGGGATGTCTAACCACTGAGACTGCTTCTCGCGATGTGAGGAAACTAGATGACGAAAGCTATCGCCCTGAACGACATCAGCCGTATCGCACCCACAACGCACTTCGAGTTGCTTGCCTGGGTTGCTCAGGTAGTCGAACTGACCGAACCGGACTCCGTGGTGTTCGCTGACGGATCCGACGCCGAATGGGAGCGCCTGACCGGCAAGCTGGTCGAGGCAGGCACCTTCACCCGCCTCAACGACGAGAAGAAGCCCAACTCGTTCCTCGGCAACTCCGACCCGTCGGACGTCGCTCGCGTCGAGTCGCGCACGTACATCTGTTCCAAGGAAGAGATCGACGCCGGACCGACCAACAACTGGATGGACCCGTCGGAGATGCGCAGTCTCATGACCGATCTCTACCGCGGCTGCATGCGCGGACGCACCATGTACGTCGTCCCGTTCTGCATGGGTCCGCTCGGCGCCGAGGATCCGAAGCTAGGCGTCGAAATCACCGACTCCGAGTACGTCGTCGTGTCCATGCGCGTGATGACGCGCATGGGTGCCGCTGTGCTCGACAAGCTCGGCGAAGACGGATTCTTCGTGAAGGCATTGCATTCGCTCGGCGCTCCCCTCGCCGAAGGCCAGGACGACGTGCCGTGGCCGTGCAACGACACCAAATACATCACGCACTACCCCGAGGATCGCGAGATCTGGAGCTTCGGCTCGGGCTACGGCGGCAACGCCCTGCTCGGCAAGAAGTGCTACTCGCTGCGTATCGCGTCGGCGATGGCGCACGACGAGGGCTGGCTCGCCGAGCACATGCTGATCCTCAAGCTGATCTCGCCGGAGGACAAGGCGTACTACATCGCTGCGGCGTTCCCGTCGGCCTGTGGCAAGACCAACCTGGCGATGATTCAGCCGACCATCCCAGGATGGCGCGCCGAGACCATCGGTGACGACATTGCCTGGATGCGTTTCGGTGAGGACGGGCGCCTGTATGCCGTCAACCCCGAGTTCGGTTTCTTCGGAGTCGCACCCGGTACCAACTGGGACTCGAACCCCAACGCGATGAAGACCATCGATCAGGGCAACTCGGTGTTCACCAACGTCGGTCTGACCGACGACGGTGACGTGTGGTGGGAGGGCCTGGAAGGTACTCCCGATCACCTGATCGACTGGAAGGGCAACGACTGGACACCCGAGTCGGGTACCGATGCAGCGCATCCGAACTCGCGCTACTGCGTGCCGATGGCTCAGTGCCCGTCGATGGCGGCCGAGTGGGACGACCCGAAGGGTGTGCCGATTTCGGCGATCCTGTTCGGTGGACGCCGCAAGACGACCGTCCCGCTGGTCACCGAGGCACGCGACTGGCAGCACGGCGTGTTCATGGGCGCTACCGTCGGTTCCGAGCAGACTGCAGCAGCAGAGGGCACGGTCGGTACCATCCGCCGCGACCCGATGGCGATGCTGCCGTTCCTCGGCTACAACGTCGGTGACTACTTCCAGCACTGGATCGACCTCGGCAAGAATGCAGACGATTCGAAGCTGCCGAAGGTGTTCTACGTCAACTGGTTCCGTCGCGGCGACGACAAGCGCTTCCTGTGGCCCGGATTCGGCGAGAACTCCCGCGTCCTGAAGTGGATCGTGGAGCGCATCGAGCACAAGGCTGCAGGCGTCGAAACGCCCATCGGTGTCGTTCCGACGGCGGATGCACTCGACATCTCCGGACTCGACACCACGGTCGAGGATGTCGCAGAAGCACTCGCGGTGAACGTCGACGAGTGGAAGGCCGAGATCCCGCTGATCGAGGAGTGGTTCGACTTCGTCGGCGAAAAACTGCCCACCGGTATTCAGGACGAATTCGACACCCTCAAACAGCGCTTCGACATTCAGTAATAGGGTGAGCCACCCAGCGACTGGCCCCACTGAGGCTCGACCCCGACTCTTAGCCTCAATACCGTTCAGTTAGAGCCGTAGAATGGTGCAGTGCGGTGGTGTGATGGGTTGTGGATGGTGTTGGTGGTGGGCTCGTTTGGCTGCCCATTTGAAGATTTTGCGTTTGACAACGCGTGGGTTGGCTCGTAGTCGGCGTGCGGGATTGACTCGGCGTTGCAGCTTCTCGACAGCGTGGTCCCACAAACGGGTTATCGCTTTATGGTTGTGAGGGGGAAAAAGAGCTGTGCGAGAGCGATCTTCGCGTGATCCGGAGAGCTGCAACGAACGAGGTTCGGTCGGGGTCGTGTCCCCCTGCTCGCGCGGCGTCGACCATCAATGTTCGGATGGCGTAATGGCAGCACAAGTGTCCCCAGATCTCTTGGAGTACCAATGGCGGGGATTTCGACCGTAGGACTGCTCGTGCTCCGCGTTGATGGGTTTTCAGTTCGTCGAAGGTGTTCTCGATTTCCCAGCGTTGGGCGTAGGCGAGAGCCAGTTCTTCCGCCGGCGCCACGGTGTGGTCGAGGATCGTGGTCAGCAGCCGGTACTGCTCAGGGTTGCCTCGTCCGTCGTCGAGGGAGTAGTCGATCACCCGGACGGTCAGCGGTGTTCGATGCTGACGTCGGGCGCCGGAGGTGGGGATGATCGTTGCCAGCCAGGATCCGTCGTCGAGGGTCTCGACATGCTTCGGCGACAGTGTTGATTTGACGCGCCACAGCAGGTCCGCTCCGGACGCTGCGGCTCGGGTCCACATCTCGAAGCCATAGAAGCCGCGGTCGGCGAGCAGCAGCATGCCGGGCTCGAGTCGGTCGACGAGTTCACCTGCCAACTCTCGTTCCGAGGTCGTGCACCCGCCGACGGCGGCGTCGAAGAGGGCGTGGGTGCCGCATTCGGCGACCGCGACCAACCGTGCCTGCGGGTACGCGGACTGTTCCCCGCGACTGGACGGCGGTCTACCGAAATGCTCGACGTTGGCGGGCGTGTCGGCCAGGTCCAGGCAGGTGCCGTCGATGGCCACCATCCGACGCCCTGCAAGCCATGAACCGGGTGTGGCAGCGTCCGCCACCGGGCGAGCTATCCTCTGGAACAGCGCTTGAACCGGCTCCGAACCCAAGCGTGAACGAGCCTGAAAGATAGCTGATTTCGTTGGTGGCGCCCAAGATCGAGACCATCCCGAGGACCAGGACAACCCATCGGTGAGTTGCTCGAACACCTCCTCGTAGGACCCATCGGCATTCAGCGCCATACCGATCGCGAAATACGTTGTCACCCGCGCAGTCAAAGTCCGACTGCGCTGCTCTGTCCGGCCGCATTCCGCAATCACCGCATCCACCACATCCGGTGGGAACACCCTGGTCAACAACCCCACCGACACCAGATCCGACAACCGACGATCCGAGGCCGGTTTCACCCATCCGCTACGAGGCACACCCCATCATAACCGATGAAGCACTAACTGAACGGTATTGCTCTTAGCCTGAATGCACCGATGCGGTAGGGCCGTTAACCGGGATGTAGACACGAAATGCCCTGCCTTGGTGAAAGAATAGTTCTTGTCTAGGGAACATTCCGGCCACCACGAAGGGCATCTCGCAGATGCAACTATCTCATACCCGCCCTGTGGCTGCCGCATGCTTCGACGACCCGAATCTCGTATCCGCCGCAGGTCTGGTCCCGGTGATGGCGCTCGCGCAGCGATCAGGCCTGCTCACACTGGCCGAGGAGCATCTGACGGTATCGACGGACAAGGGATCAAATGCCGGCCGCAAGATCGGATCCCTGGTTGCAGGCATGGTCGCGGGAGCCGACAGTATCGCTGACATGGCGATCCTGCGGCACGGGGCGATGAACACCGTGTTCGACCGCCCCTACGCACCATCGACATTGGGATCGTTCCTGCGCCAGTTCCGGTTCGGGCATGTTCGCCAACTCGACGCCGTCGCCTCCAGGTTCCTCCGCTCGCTCGCCGAACACACTTCCGTTCTCGACGGCATCGACACCGGACGGGTAATGGTCGACATCGACGACTCGATCATCGAAGTTCACGGCCACAGCAAACAAGGATCCGGCTACGGCTACTCCGGCATCCGAGGACTCAACTCCCTGATCACCACCGTCACCACAGATCGCGCGGCACCGGTGATCACCGCCCAACGCCTCCGCAAAGGGGCCTGCGGATCCGCCCGCGGAGCGTCGCGAATGATCGCCGACACCCTCACCACCGTCGACCGACTGCGCAGCACCACCAGCGAGACCAGAACCTCGTCGGTCAAGCCTCTGGTGCGGGCAGATTCCGCCTACTTCGGGCATCCCACGATCGGTGCCGCGCTACGCGGCGGCGCAGACGTCTCGATCACTACCGGACTCAATTCGGTGATCAAGACCGCGATCAGCACGATCCCAGACGAGGCGTGGACACCCATCCGGTACACCAACGCCCTCTACGACATCGGCACCGAACAGTGGATCTCGGTGGCCGAAGTCGCCGAGATACCGTTCACCGCCTTCGTCTCCCAGAAGAAAGCCCACCACATCCCAGGGCGCCTCGTCGTACGCCGCATCCCCGACCTACGCCCGAAGAGAAACCGAGGCCAAGATGCACTGTTCGACGTGTGGCGCTTTCACGCCTTCTTCACCACCACCGACCCCGCCGAACTCGACACCGTCACCGCCGACCAGGTCCACCGACGGCACGCGATCATCGAACAAGTACACGCCGACCTGAAAGACTCCGCCCTCGCGCACATGCCGTCGGGGCACTTCTGCGCCAACGCCGCCTGGTTGGTCTGCGCGGTCATGGCGTTCAATCTCACCCGCGCCGCCGCGACCCTGACCGGTGACACGGCGTTGGCGAAGGCCACGACCGGCACCATTCGGCGCACCCTGATCACCGTGGCCGCTCGTATCGCATACTCCGCACGCAAACTCACCCTGCATCTGCCCGAACGCTGGCCCTGGGAAACAAGCTGGATCGCATTGTTCGACAGCATGTTCGGTCGAAACGCCTACATTCTCGCCTAACCGCACGATCCCTACCCACCCGCAACACGAAAAACCCAGTGGAACAACCCGATACCAGAGATCGGGTGCTCAACCACGCCCACACCCCCGCAGGCGCGCACAACAGATCTCACGAGAAGCGCATCAACCCATCGGTGCATTCAGGCTTAGCGCTGCGGGCGACGGACGACGTGGACCGCAGCTAATGTTTCCCGGCCGTGGGGCTCCGCAACACCATCTAACATGCGGCTTTCCAACCGAACGGCGAAACGGTGTCTGCTCCCGCATTGCGCCGCCGGCAGCGCGTTCCAGTACGGGCACTAGGTCGCCACCACCATGTCGGACTCGACCTCTTGTCACACGCTTGTCACAAGTGCGGGCGAACCAAGCAGACGTTGATGGACCGTCTCGGACGGTTGCTGGTTCGAGTCCAGCCGGGGGGAGCACGGAAATTCCCTGTCCAGCTCGCTGGGCGGGGATTTTTTTGCTGTCCAAACTCGACGATCGACCCCGAGTTGTGCGCTTCGAAGGTCTCCACGCACCGTATATGCCAAATTTTGTCATGTGTCTGTTCTGTTGGTGCTCGAGGTACGAAGTCGTACACGGCAACATGGTTCTGGAGTAGGACTGTCGGACGATTGTCTCGTGTCGAGGAGAGGCGTAGCACCAGCTGTACGTGCACTCGCTGTAAGAACTGGACGCTAGTGAGTCCGGGGCGACCCGGCCGTCTCGCCTCAGACTGCAACTCGAATTGGGTCGAAGTTCGTGAAAAAGAAAGTCCAGCACGTAGTCTGGCGTGAGGCTGATTGTGGGGTGCTTCGAGGGGAGAAGCCGGTGAGACGGGGCAATGGACGGTGACCGCGGATCGGAGCCGATACGGTGAACCTGCTCGCTCAGGAAGGCACCGGAAGGGCGCACTGTCGCGCGTGTCTGCTGCCTTGGCGGATTGGTTCCATCAGCCGTTCGATTATGACTGGATAGTGTCGTATCGCTCGACCCGACACTATCGCGGTGTCCTTCGCGGGGTGTTCGCCACAGGAACGCTGTCGATGGCGTTCATATCGCTACTCATGCTGTTCAGCTCGCATGGTCCGACAAGTGCTGCCGGCAGAACCTGGATCATCGTGGTGTTGGCATTACAGGTGATGGTCGCTATTGGGTGGCTGGTGTTACCCATTCCGAGTCGGCCTCGTGCATTGGCGTCGATCTTTATTGGATTCGCTGTATTCGGCGATGTGGGCCTCACGTCTGTTCTGTGGTTCTACGACGATTTCGGTAGGTTGCTCGGTGGCATCCTCTTCGCTGTGACAGGGGCTTTTTGCACGTATTTCATGAGTCCACGCTGGCTCGCTGCGCATCTACTGTGGTCCAGCGCGGTCATCTGCCTGATCTCGTTCTCGGCATTTCACCATCGCGCCGAAGATGCCGCAACCCTGATTGCTGTCACATCGGCCGTGCTTATTGCGACGAACGGAGCTCCTCTGTTCGCGCATGTCGCGTGGACGCTGATCGCTCGCGATGCTCGGAGCTCGGCGCTCGATCCGCTCACTGGCATCTTGAACCGGCGGGGCGCCGACACCGCGCTCTTGGACCTGTGGTCCGGCGCGCAGCAGCGCGGGCTTGCAGTGGCGGTTCTTGTAGTCGACATCGACAAATTCAAACGCGTCAACGACGAACACGGGCACGCTCGCGGTGATCAAGTCATTGTTCTGACTGCCCACCGTCTGAGCGAATTGATCGGGGACCGTGGTGTTTTGGCGCGCACTGGTGGCGAGGAGTTCTTGGCGGCGTGCGCCGGGCCCCGGGAGACCTTGCACGCTTTGATCAAGAACGTCGAGATCGGATTGTACGAACGATCCGATCCAGTACCTGTCACAGTCAGTGTGGGTGCCGCTGTCTTGCCTCCAGAGTCGACATTGTGGAGTGTCGGCAGTTCAATCTTGTTGCGCATGAGCAGGATCGCCGACTCGCAGATGTATCGGGCGAAGGAGACCGGCGGCAACCGAGTTTGTCTCGCACTCCTGTGATCGGCATTGCGCTCTCATCGCTTCAACGTCAACGATCAGACGTCGCACACGAAGTAGAGGCGCTGGTCGAAGCACATCCTCTTCACGCAGAACTGATCTCCATGCCCGGAGTGTGAATCAGGACCGAAGCACGCATTATCACCGAACCTCCGGCTGAGGCGGAGCGGACGTCTCGCCAGGCGTGTAGGTCTCTACAGATAGGTTCCTTGCAGGGCGTGCGTGCACGCTTCCAATGCGACTGCTGGTCGCGCGCGAACAGCTGCGTCGGGGGCGTGTTGTGCTGTGGAGTGCAGGGCGGCAATGCTGGCTGTAACCGCGCGCGCCACGCTGGGGTGAGATCGAACGTCGATGTCTGCGTCGGTCAATTGCGTTGTGAGTTCCTCGCTGCAGGCCACCGTGATCGGTGCTCGTGAGTCGAGTAGTCGGTTCGATGCGTCGTCGAGTGCTCTCAGGATGGATACGTCGATATCGATGGCATCGACGACGTCGAGTACGAGCGGGCGGCCGGAGTGGAGTGCCTCATCGAGAAATTCGGTCAGTGCAGACACCGCCGTCGAGTCGAGCACCCCTTCTGCTCTGATCACGATCGGGCCGCCGACGGGCTCGTCGACGGTGATGGAGCAGTCGGCGTCGACTAGCGACGCGGGGCTGTAGAACGACGACCTGATTGACTCGGCGTCACTGCGGACGTGGGAGAGATACACCATGGACCCTTACCTCTTCGGAGCAGAAGGTGGGCTGCGCGGCGGCTCGACAGCAGGCAACACGCGCCATCCGGACGCCGTAGCGCACGTATTTCGGCGGTGCAGATCACACAATACCCTTCAGGTCGGCGCCGCGAGATGGATTTGCTGACTACGTGCGGCTGCACCCTTCGACTCCGCGCTTGGTCGGTGCAAGCGAGTCGTGGTGTGCACCGAAGCGAGCTCCTACACGGGTTTCGACGGCACTTCGGCGTGGAAGTCTTCGGTGAGCGTGCAGCTTGGCGCTCAGGCAACGGGCGCCGAACAGGTTCCGAACGGAGATCACCATGACGACCAACCCCGAACACCGACTGCCCACCGATGAAAGCCTGTCGGCGTGGTGCGACGACATTGCCGAGCACGCAACGCAACACGGGATCTATATCGCCACCGCCGAGTCCCTCACCGCCGGAAATCTCGCTGCCATGCTCGGCAAGTCGCCCTCGGCGGGAGACTGGTATCGAGGCGGGATCGTCGCCTACCACAAGGACGTCAAACATTCTCTGCTGGAAGTGCCTCAGGGCCCCGTCGTATGCGAGGACGCCGCAGTCGCGATGGCTCGATCGGCAGCGAGGTTGCTAGGGGCGCAACTAGCGATCGCAATTACGGGTGAGGCCGGCCCTGAAACGCAGGAAGACCAGCCACCGGGAACGGTGTGGATCGCGGTCTACGACCGGGGCGAGATCACCACCGACCGTCAGAATTTCGGCGGAGAGCCGGAAGCAGTACTGGCACAGACATTGTCGTTCTCCATCGCGTGCTTGCGCCAGCACGTGAAGAAGCGTTCGACATGACCCCCGAGCGGGAAGCGTTCTCCGCGCAACGGCACCGACCGCACTGGTGCCGGTGTACCCGACCGACGAGAAAGGCATTTTCACGAGCATGACATCGCGCACTCGGACTCGAATTCAAAACGAACTCGGCGTCAAACCGTCCATCGATCCCGCCGCGGAAGTTCGCAAGCGGGTCGCATTCCTCGCCGACTATCTTCGCGTCAGCGGCGCAGCAGGCTTCGTTCTAGGTATCAGCGGCGGGCAGGACAGCACCCTCGCGGGCGCACTCGCACAACGCGCTGTCCGCGAAGTCGTCGAACTGGGTGCAGATGCCACGTTCCTCGCGGTTCGGCTGCCGTACGGCACCCAAGCCGACGAGGACGACGCGCGGATCGCATTGGACTTCATTGCGCCGGACCGTATCGTCACCGTCGACATTCGCGACGCTGTCGACGCATCAGCTGGTTCGACGGCGACCGCATTGGACGCCGGTCGGCTCGACGATTTCGTCCGCGGCAACATCAAGGCCAGGCAACGCATGATCGCGCAGTACGCGCTCGCTGGCCAGGAGAACCTGCTGGTGGTGGGTACCGACCACGCTGCCGAGGCCGTCACCGGTTTCTACACCAAATACGGCGACGGGGGAGCGGACCTGACCCCACTGTCCGGACTGACCAAGAACCAGGGAGCGCAACTGCTGAGGTACCTCGATGCTCCGGAGTCGACGTGGACGAAGGTTCCGACCGCCGACCTGGAGGACGACCGCCCCGCTCTACCCGACGAGCAGGCCCTCGGCGTGAGTTACGCGCAGATCGATGCCTACCTCCAAGGAGACGCGGTCGACGACACCGCAGCCGTCACCATCGAAAGATGGTACGAAACTACGCGCCACAAACGGACGATGCCGGTCAGTCCCGTCGACCGCTGGTGGCGCACCTCGCTCGACGACGGCAGCTGACACGAAGATTCAGCAACACCCTCCCGGCAGTGCACGACCCCGGTGAACGCTCATGGTTCAGCTTTCCTGCGCGATAGTGAGCCTGAGGAGGGCGTAGATCCACGCGTTCGTGAGGTCGTCGAGGTCCCCCGATACGGTGTCTGCGACCCCCGTGAGTGCCGACGCTGTGGTGGTCATGCCTGAATCGGCAAGCTGAGTGGCAGACCGTCGAAGGTGGGTGGCGTCTGTTGCCGATGCGTGGCGTAAACCCCTTGTGTGCAAGGTCCGCGAGTAGCTCCAGCGCAGCATCCGGTGCATTCTGCAGCGCGCCAGTTCGTGCAGGAAGTGTGGAAGTTGCAGTGCCCGGCGCTTCGAGATCCGGCACGACCACACCGCGCGCGCCGGCGACGCCAAAGGGGCTGATCTGCAACACTCCGTTTCGTATGCTCAGGCGCCCCGCGACGGTGGCCTGGCCGGTCGACAGAGCTTCGTCGACGGCGTCCATTGCGCGCGGCGCGTACGACCGATAGTCGACGACTATCTGTGCCACGCTTCCCCGCTCGTCATGGACTTGCATTGTCAATTGCTGGCTCTCGGGAGAATATTCCTTGAACAGAACGGATTCGACACGAACCACACCCACACCTCTGGTCAGGACTCGCTCGCCCACGACCGACGGCGTGCGTCCGGCCAGCCGCGTGTACTCGGCCGCGTAGTCGGTGACCACAGTCAGCGACTTGGTCCATGTGTCGGAGCTCAATGGCATGATCGCTGTGCGTCCGATCCCACGGCGCGCGAACCTGATTCGGTGGTTGGCCTGCCGCACAGCGGATTCGGTGACCACCGTCGACGATGCCAACGCTTCGACGGTGGTTCCGGAGATGCGTCGTTTCGAGAGCGCGTGACCTGTCGGTATTCCACCGCCATGTTCGGTCCATTCGCGCCTCAGCAGATGGACGGTGCCGGAACCAGGTTCCGCGAAGTACACATCCGCGCATACGTTCGCTCCCACCCCTGTCACGTGGGCGCCGAGTGCAACGAGTCGGGTTCTGCGAAGCGGGGTCTCGCTGGGGGTATCGGTTCCCAACGCCGTTGCTGCGGCTGCCGAGTCCCGAGATTGCCCGACCTTGACTCGTGCATCGATTTCCGCAATGACGGTCGCGGCGCGAGTGCGATTGTGTCTGGCATGTCGGGAGCAGTAGGCGTCCACCTGATCGAGCAGTTCCACACATGCGTCGGCCAACCACACGGCAGTGCCCGCTTGTATGGAACGCACCGTCCGCCGCAGGGCGACGCGCTGTACCTCCGTCAGACGTGCGACACCGTCGACGAGAACTGTCCGTGCGAGCAACAACGCCGCTTCTGCGGTGGTGTTCTCCTGTATTGTGCTACCGCCGACGTGGACGGTGTCGGTGCTGTGCGCGTCGGCCTCGCGGACGGCCCAGACTGCGAGAGCGATGGACTCCATGGTGGCCTCATCGGAAGCGGACGACCGCGCGAGCGTCAGCTCGTGAGGAACGAGGAAACTCACTGTGCTGTGCGGCAATTCGACCCGCACAGCAGGATCGTCACCTCGGGGGCGGTGCACTGTTGCCGAGTATCCCGCTCGCCGGATCTTCTCGGCGCGTCGGATTGCCGACACCCCGAGGTACGCGAGCAGCGCCTCGTCGTCGAACTCACCCGGTGACCAGACTGTGCTCGCAGCTGCCGGATGCAGTTGTCGATACGCCACGACCAACCCCACACGGTGGCGGCACATCCCGGTCGCCCCGCATGTACACGAGGCGTCGGTGAACGCGCACTCGGCGGGGAGGGTTGTTTCGACACCGTCGGCGTATCGTGCAACGACGGCGTGTTCGGAGACCGTCAGCGTGGGAGGTTCGGTCGACTGCACGCGCAGCGCTCTTTTGAGGAGTCCACGGTTGGCGACCACGGTGAGTGCGTCGTCGGTCAGCGCCGACAGATCGGGTCGTACTGTCATCGAATGCACTCGGCCACGAACTCGGCAAGACCTGCGGGTGTCATCGCTCCGACGTGCACACCCGCTCGGCTGAGTCGGCGGCCGATCTCACGGTCGTAATCCGGTTCACCGGACTCGTCGAGAGCGGCGAGCGCCAGCACACGAACGCCGTCGTCGGTCAGCCGTGTGATGGAGCGAACGAACCTATCCGAGTTACCTCCCTCGTAGAGATCCGAGATCAAGGCGACGATCGTGCGCCGGGGTGTCTCGATCAGCTGCGCCGCGTAGTCGACGGCGCGAGTTCCGTCTGTCCCACCTCCGAGCTGTACGCCCATCAGAAGCTCTACCGGGTCCAGTTCTTCCGACGTCAGGTCGGACGACCGCGAACAGATGTCACCCGTGGCGGCCAGGGTTCTTCACAGACAACGTGATGAACAGTGCTGACGCGATCAATACGACTCCGAAAATCCAGAACACGGCGACGACGCCGCCGAGTCCGAACGTTGCACCACCGACTCCGGCGCCTGCAGCAATGCCGGATTGAACACCGACCACCACGATTCCTCCGGCGCTTTCCGCCTTGTCGGGCACGGTGAGGGTCGCCCAGTTGGACCACGCCACCGAAACTCCACCGAACGCCAACCCCCACACCACCACCAAAGTTGCAGACATGCCCTGATTCGCAGGTAACAGTGCGAGCCCCAGTGCGGCTATCCCGATCAGCAGGGGCATCAGCGCCAAAGTCAGACGCAGGCTGAGTTGGAGGAGCCATCCGGCGGCCAGTGTGCCGACAAGGTTTGCCACACCGAAGGCGAACAACAGAGCAGCGAGGGTGGATGTGTCTACATCGACCATGGTCTCGAGCGCAGGTCGAATGTAGGTGAACAGCGCATAGTGCCCGACATGGACGAGCAGCATGCCGACGATGCCGATCGCGAAGCTCGGATGAATCAACACCGACCACAGAGTTTTCAACCGTGCCGCGTTCTGCGGCGTCATCCTTGGCAACGCGAACAGCTGCAAGACAAGTGTCACGACGCCGAGAGCGGTGGCGGCCCAAAAAACACTGCGCCAGCCGGCCAAATCGCCGAGGTAGCTACCGAGCGGCACGGCCACGATGGTTGCCACAGCGATACCGCTGAAGATAATCGATACAGCGCGAGGTATAAGGGGAGCGGGCACCAGCCGCATCGCAGTGGCGGCCGCCATACTCCAGAAGCCGCCCAATGCAACACCGAGCAGGATCCGCATCGCCAACAGCACAAACATGTTCGGAGCCAAAGCCACGAGCGAGTTCGACACGATCATCAGGACAGTGAAGCCCAACAGAACAACTCGCCGGTCTATCCGTCGTGTCAGGCTTGCTGTCAGTAGACCAGAGACCACTGCTGCGCCAGCGGTGACAGTGACCGCTTGGCCCACCAATGCCTCCGAAACGCCCAAATCCTCTGCAATCGGAGTCAGCAGGCTGGCCGGAAGATACTCGGCCGTCAGCAATCCGAATACACCCAGCGCGAGTGACATCACCGCCATCCACTTCGGTTCCACCGGCGGCGGGACAACAGTTGCGGGTGCACGGTTGGTTCGGGAATCGGGCGCGGTGCCGCTCAAGTTACTGGACAACGGTTGTACTTCTCCTCAATTGCATGAAAGGGTTTGAAACAACACTAGATACGATTTTCAGGATGATCTATGACCGAGAAACCGAGCGTTTTGATCGAGAGTCCGGCCGAGTCGGCTGCCGGGCAACTTTCGTCGTCCTCCCACCTCATCAGTGAACTGTTGACGAGTATGAAATTGCGTGGAGTGCAATACCGTCGTGTCCATGCCGGGCCGCGGTTCGGCATCAGTTTCGCTGCGAAACCGGGACGTGCCTATTTCCACTTCCTCGCAGTAGGCCACGCGTTTCTGCATACCGAGAACGGCACCGTCCATGAGCTGTCGACGGGCAATGCTGTGTTCATGCCTCACGGTCGACCCCACCAGTTGCGGTCCGGACCCGGTGTCCTGCTCCGGGATATCGACAGCCACGACTGCGCACCCATCGGCGACGCGGTGGGAGAGGTGAACGTTTGCCTCCCTGACGATCCGGACCCATCGCCCAGCACCGTGTTGTTCACCGGCTACATGGAATTCGATCTGGGTGGGATGCAAGGGTTGAACCAGATCATGCCCGAGATCATGATCGCAGACGCCCACGGTGAGCGTTATCCCGGACTTCTACCGATCCTCGCCGCGATGAGGCGCGAGACCTGCTCGGCACGCGTTGGATTCGCTGGGGTTTCAGCGCGCCTAGCCGAAGTGGTGGCAGCGATGATCGTACGAGGGTGGATCGAATGCGGCTGCGACAATGCGCCTGGACTGGTGGCCGCGCTGGGCGATCCGCGGCTGGCCGGGGCCATCCTGGCTATGCATCGTCATCCCGGGTACCATTGGACGGTAGCGGAGTTGGCGTCCCGGTGCCATGTGTCACGATCCGTATTCGCGGAGCGCTTCCATGCGACGATCGGCGTACCGCCTCTGCGCTACGCCACGGAATTGAGGATGCTTCTTGCCAGCCAGTGGCTTGCCCAGGACACCATGTCAGTGGACGCCGTGGCTCGGAATCTCGGTTACACATCCCAAGCTGCGTTCAGCCGGGCCTTCAAGCGAATCACCGGGCACCCTCCCGGCGCACGCAGGGCTGCATCACGTACGGAGCTCGCTGCGAGCAGGTCTGCGTGACGCCGACGAAAGCGACCGTTCCGAGGAAAACACAAGAAGATGTCGTCTTGTGTACTGCTATGACCAACCCACAACGAGACGCGCCGATTGTTCGGGAATTGTTGGATCTACCCCGGTGAGTTTTGCAAATCGATGAAGACGATTGGAAACGGTGTTGCGGTGACAGAACAGTTCGTCGGCAGATTCGCCGACACTCCCTGTTCTCAGATAGCTACGCACGCATTCCATGAGACGGGCACGTTCGGTATTTCCGCAGCGCGCCAAAGCGTTGTCTACATCGGCAAGTAACCCGTTTCTCGATTGTTGTAGATCCAGCTTGGCCAGTCTCGCCCAGCCTCGATTCCACGTGATGGCCGTGTCGTCGTCACTGGTGATCGTTCGTGTCAGATCGCGGGTGGTATTTGCCGCCGCTCGAAGGTCTGACAGGCCACGGCCGGCGGTGACTATTCCAACTCGTAGCGCTAAAAGGCTGCGTCCAGCTTCGGTGGCGTGTGGCCCGTCGAGGTCGAAACTGCACATGAAGGCAATCAGGATGTCCCCGAGGTAGTGGGTATAGACAGCTCGGCCGGAGCGTTCGGTTTGGGAGATGTACACCCGCAGCGCTGGGATGTCGTCACCGGCAGCTCCGATTACCAAGAGGGGTGCATCCCGGGGGATTCTCAGCTCGGCTGCAATCGCGTCCAGTCGATCTGCGGCTGTCGATCGGTGGTCCTGGAACAGATTTGCGATGCGTCCCTGCAATGCGGACGATTCCTCTCGCAACATTCGCTCTCGCTCAGCCATGTAGGCCCGTTGCGTCTGCGCAGCGTACTCGTCGACGGTGCGGAGCACGATCCACGTGTGCCGGACCAAAAGCTCTGCGTCACTTGGTGACGACGCCGACGTGAGAGCCTCCCACAACACGTTGTAATCCAATCGGATCGCGGTCATCAACGAGGTGATGGGAATCCCCGCCCGCGCACGCGAAACTCCGACGTCGTTTGCTATCGGTACGAAATCAGGTAGACCACCGGACCGGAGACCCTGAAGCATGGCTGAAAATGCCAGACGGCCCGACCGCTCGATCTCCGATGTCGGTAGCGGCGACGAGTCGTAGCCCGTAATCGAAGCGACGCGCTCGACGAAGGTTGCGGTCAGTTCGGCTACGTCGAGACCGTCGAGCAACTCCTGCCACCTTCTCGAGTCGCGGGGGTTCGCTTCGTCGTTGGGTCGTGGGGGGTCGAAATCGTTCATCGGCCCAAGGGTAGGGCATATGCACAGATTCGAGGCGATATCCCGCGGTCAATGCCCAGGGACATTGAGCGAATAACCTGCAATGCTTGCATGGAGCCGAAATCCCCGAGGGGAGAGAAGCACACCGAATCCCTCATCCTGATGGAGAGCTATGACGTATACACAACCGACGTCGATCGAGTTCGGCGCCGTTCATGAGCTCGACACGAGAAGCGCGAACAAGGTCGCCCTCGGCGCATTGGTCGGTTCCGTGCTCGAGTACTACGACTTCTTCCTGTTCAGCGCAGCGGCTGCGCTGGTGTTCAACGTTCAGTACTTCACGAGCGGCAACCCGACAGTGGCTGCACTTGCTTCTTTCGCTACCTTCGGTGTGGGTGTCGCTGCCCGGCCGATCGGCGGGATCGTCTTCGGCGCGATGGGTGACCGGATCGGCCGCCGGAAGACTCTGATGATCACCATCATCGGTATCGGCATCATCACGGCCCTGATCGGCATCTTGCCCACCTATGCGGCAATCGGCATCGCAGCTCCGATACTGCTCGTACTGCTGAGAATCGTGCAGGGCCTGTTCGTTGGTGGGGAATGGTCAGGCGCCTTGACCTTGGTGGTCGAGAACGCACCGCTGCATCTGCGAGCGCGATATGCAGTAATTCCCCTCATCGGCTCTCCCGTTGGAACAATTCTCTCTTCTGGTGGATTCTTTCTGGTCACCATTATGATTTCGCAGCAGAACTTCGAATCCTGGGGGTGGCGTATCCCCTTCCTTCTGTCGTTGCCACTACTTCTTGTTGCTGTTTACATTCGACGCAAGCTCGAAGAATCTCCAGTCTTTCGTCAACTGGAGGAAGCTGGTGAGTTGTCCGCCAATCCCGTGAGCACGGCATTCAAGAACAGCTGGCGTCAGATTTTGATCGGGATGGCGGCCTCACTCCTCGGAATGGGCGGATTCTATCTCGTCACGACTTTCTGTGTGTGGTACGGAGTGAACGTGCTCGGGTATGACCGAACTTTGATGCTGCTCGGAACTATTGTCGCCGCCGTCGTCGAGATATTCGTGATCTTGCTCAGTGGCCGGTTGGGTGCGCGATACGGTTCGAGCCGCGTGATCTTGTGGGGAGGAATTGCCTCCGCTGTAGTAGCACTACCCGCATTCCTGTTGCTGACGTCGGGAATTCCCGTTCTCGTCGTTCTGTCGATGACGTTGGCCGTTGCGACCTTGTCGTTTCCCTACGCAGGCACCGGTGCTGTTCTGACGGGACTCTTTCCGGCGCAAACTCGTTTCACAGGTGTTGCCGTCGCGAACAACTCTGCTGCCATGGTCGCCGGCTTCGTTCCACTTCTGGTCACAGGCCTTGTGGCTGCAGCACAGGACCATTGGTGGCCAGCTGCGTTGGTCCTGGCGCTGATCTCTCTGATCACTGCATCGGCGGGTGCGATCGCGCCGAAATTCAGCGTGGACCTTCCCGGCTTCAAACACTGAGCGCATCTCCGGGTCGGTGTTCGGCAATCGACGCGTCCGCGCACCTGAGAAAGCCACCGCTCGATCATTCGACAAGGACACTTTCATGAAACTCGACCTCATTCTGCGGGCACGCGAAATAATCACCTTGGATCGTGATCGGCCGATTGCGTCGGTTGTCGGCGTCGTCGGAGACCGCATCGTCGGGTTCGACGGCGAGATTGCCGGCATGGACGCATTGCAAACCCTGGACTTCGGAGAGGCTTGCGTGACCCCCGGCCTGATCGACGCCCATTGTCACACGGTTTGGTGGGGACTCGGCCTGGCTGCGATCGATCTCGGCCAGGCTGCCAGTCTCGAAGATCTCTACACGTTGGTCGAGGCCGAGATAGGGCGTATCGGTAGTGACGCCGATGCCTGGGTGCACGGCACAGGTTTCAACCAGGGACGTTACGACGGCCAGGTCCCCGATATCGACCGGCTCGACCGCATTACGGGCGACCGGCCACTGTACCTACGGCATACCTCCGGCCACGCCGCGATTGCGAACACCGCCACGTTGCGACTTATCGGCGCGTTCGACGAGGGTTTCGAGATCCCTGTCGGGGGTGCGATCGAGAGGGACGACCTGGGCCGACCAACTGGTCTCGTACAGGAGTCGGCGCAAGGATTGGTGCAGGCGCTACTCTTGCCGTATTCCACCGAGCAGCTCGCCGAGGCAATCGACGAAGCAACCAAACGTTTTGCTGCACAGGGAATAACAAGCTTCACGGAAGCAGGTGTCGGTGGCGGTTGGATCGGACACAGCTCCATCGAGATCGCGGCCTATCAATTGGCCGCAGATCGACATCACCTGCACGCCCGTGCACAGTTGATGCCAACAATCGATGCACTTCATCCCCTCGAGGCCAACACCGCGGACTTCAGCGGCGAGGGGACCGGTGTCGGGTTGGACCTTGGGATTCGTTACGGATTCGGTGACTCCTACCTTCGGTTGGGGCACGTCAAGGTGTTCCTGGACGGCTCGCTGCTCGGAGCGACGGCAGCTGTCACAGAGGACTTCTGCGGTCATGATCACAACCGGGGATACCTCCTCGACACTCCAGGGCAGTATCGAGAGCGTGCGCTCGCCGCATATCGATCAGGATGGCCGCTAGCGTTGCACGCGATCGGCGATGCAGCGATCGACCTGGCTTTGGACCTCATCGAGGAGGCACAGAAGAGCTACGACCGCCACGCAGCACCCTGTCGTATCGAACATTTCGGGATCGCTCGACCAGATCAGGTGCGGCGTGCCGCCGAACTCGCCATTGCTGTAACTCCCCAGGCGGGGTTCATCGGCCCTCTCGGTGATCAGATTGCCGAACTCGTCGGGACCGAACGTGAACCGTGGCTTTACCGTGGGCGGTCCGTAATCGATGCCGGGGTCATACTTGCAGGCTCTTCGGACCTTCCGGTCGCCGACAACAATCTTCGCAGGGGTATGCAGTCAGCTATCGATCGTCGTACCGACGCAGGAGTCGTCCTCGGTCCGGATGAGGCGATCACACCGGAGGAAGCGCTTCGGACACATACGGAGTGGGCCGCGCGCGCGACAGGCCAAATCGATGAAAAAGGCACCCTCGAACGGGGCAAGCTTGCCGACTTCACCGTGTTCTCGTCATCACCGCTCAGCGCACCGAATGTGTCGGAAATCGACGTCCTCGCAACGATTCTCGGAGGAAGACTTACCTACGATGCACGATCGGATTCGCCTATGGAACACGTGTGATTTTGTGAAGGATAATTCTATGGACATGATGCGAGAGCCAATCGACGAACTAGAAGTCGATTTGGCCTATGCGAAAGCCGGGCAAGTGCACTTCGACCGGACGTTGTTCGAACTCGGTGAGAACGACGTCCGTGAACCCTCGTTGCTTCCCGGATGGACTCGTGCGCACGTGATCGCGCATGTCGGTTTCAACGCTCGAGCTCTCACCAGGCTCGTGGATTGGGCAACGACAGACATCCCACGGCCGATGTACGAATCTGTCGATGCGCGCAGTCATGAAATCGACACTGGAGCGGCGTTGTCGGATATCGAACTTCGCACACTGAGTGGCACGGAGGCAGAAGCGCTCGAAGCGGCCTGGAGCAGAGTCCCACCCGATCGATGGGCCTACAGGGTGAGCAACGCCCAGGGCGTACGCATACCGGTCATCGACACTGTGTGGATGCGATCTCGCGAATTATGGTTGCATGCTCTTGATCTCGATCTCTCGGCCAGTACTGCGGATGTACCGGCGGCGGTACAGCGACGGATCACGCAAAATGTCCTGGATACGTGGGCAACCCGAGATGGCTATCGCGTGCATGCGACGGTTCCAGCCACCGGTGAGAGACTCGAACCGGCGCCGAGTCGCATCCGTGAGGCGGATTCGACCTGTGCTCATCTCACTGTATCCGGATCGCTGCCGAACCTGATGGCGTGGGTGACCGGCCGCAGACATACCGGAGTGTCCGAGGTCGACACGTCGGGACGCGACATCGGTGCAGCCCCTAGCCTGGGGCTTTCATGCCGGTAGTTAGTGGCGGCGTGTCAAGATGGTGGAATGGTGCCTTGAACTGGGAGAATTCGACTTACCACAGTTGAAACCCGACCAGTTCGAGAGGCACCATCCCGGTGAGTAAGTCTACGTCGCCCTACCCCGCCCTGTCTGTCGATGCCACCGGAGGCGGCATCGTGTCGCACGCCGGAGCGGTGACACTGCTCCGAACCGCGGACGCTACCGGGCTCACCGCAGCGTTGTCCGGGCAGCTTTCGTTGTGGCGGAAACCGTTGGCGCAGTTCGACCCCGGCAAAATCATCACCGACCTCGCCGTGTCGTTGGCGCTCGGTGGTGACTGCCTCGCCGACATCGCGACCCTGCGCGAACACACCGCCGTGTTCGGGAAAGTACCCTCCGACCCAACCGTCTCCAGACTGATCGCAACCTTGGCCGCAGATGCCCCTGCAGTCCTGACCGCCATCGACACTGCCCGAGCAGCCGCTCGCGCCGCAGCATGGAAACATGCCGGCAAGGACGCACCCGATCACGGCATCACCGCAGACAACCCGATCGTGATCGACCTCGACGCCACCCTCGTCACCGCCCACTCCGACAAACAGCTCGCCGCACCAACATACAAGCGCGGGTATGGCTTTCACCCACTCCTCGCCTTCGTCGATCACGGGCAGGCAGGGACGGGCGAGCCCCTCGCAGCACTGCTGCGCGCCGGCAACGCCGGCTCGAACACCGCCGCCGACCACATCGCCGTCACCCGCGCGGCGCTCGCACAACTGCCGTTCACCACCGGCGGCCGCCCCGGCAAGAAGGTACTGGTCCGCACCGATGGAGCGGGAGCCAGCCATGTCTTCATGTCGTGGTTGCATCGGCAGCGGGTGTCGTATTCGATCGGGTTCGGGCTCACCGACGCCATGGTCGCCGCACTGGGCGAGGTCCCCGACACTGCGTGGTCGGTCGCGGTCGACGCCGATGAGAAGGTCCGCGACGGTGCCTGGGTGATTGACGCGACCGGTGTCCTCGACCTCGGGGCATGGCCGCCGGGGATGCGTGTGGTGATCAGGAAGGAGCGCCCGCATCCGGGTGCTCAATTGCGTTTCACCGATACCGACGGACTGCGGCTCACTGCGTTCGCCACGAACACAGTCCGTGGTCAAGTTCAGGTTCTCGAACTGCGGCACCGTCGCCGTGCACGCTGCGAGGACCGGATCCGTATCGCGAAAGATACTGGGCTGAGCAATCTTCCGTTGCACGGGTTCGATCAGAATCGGATCTGGCTTGCCATCGTCGCTCTCGCACTCGACCTGACCGCGTGGACTCAGATGCTCGGTTTCACCGATCACGACGCTCGCAGGTGGGAGCCGAAACGGCTACGGTTGCGGATTTTTTCCGTCGCCGGACGCATCGCCCACCATGCCCGCCGCATCCACCTGCGACTGTCGAAAAATGCGACCTGGTCCGACCTGATCGTCACCGCACTGAACCGGTTGGCGGCACTGACCGCACCCGCCTGACCGAACCCACCGACCGATCGACCCGAAAGACCCCTCTCGGACAGTGGAACCGAGCGCCCAGCCGAACGATATCGGCACAGTCACCATGCCCGAAGCCGCAATCGAGCTCGAAAACCGCAATCTCGAACCGCTCAGGCCGACACATCGGCCTCATGCAAGATCGAGGCTAGAGCTCCTCGCTGGCTCTGATTCTCCCTATCGACAACCAAATTGAGGAACGAATTGTCTGTCTCGTCAATAATGGGTGGTCCGCTTCTATCGCAGCGTCGCAACCTCGTGACCGAAATCCCCGGACCCGAATCGCAAACGCTCATGCGTCGAAAGAAAGCGGCCGTTGCAGCCGGTGTCGGACACGTTGTACCGGTATCGATAGTTGCGGCCGGAGGCGGAATTTTGATCGATGTCGACGGCAATTCTCTGATCGACCTCGGCTCGGGCATTGCCGTAACGGGAGTCGGAAACTCAGCCCCGGCCGTTGTCGAAGCCATCACTCGCCAAGCACAGCTGTTCACACACACCTGCTTCACCGTAACCCCATACGATGGCTACGTTGCGGTCGCGGAGAAGCTCAACTCCATCACCCCCGGGCACCACGAAAAACGCACAGCACTGTTCAATACCGGCTCCGAGGCCGTCGAAAATTCCATCAAAATGGCGCGCTCCTTCACCAACAAACATGCCGTCGTGGTGTTCGACCACGCGTTCCACGGCAGAACCAACCTCACCATGGGGATGACCGCGAAGAATGTGCCCTACAAGAACGGATTCGGTCCATTCGCACCCGAAATCCACCGCGTGCCAACCTCATACCCATTTCGTGACGGACTTGGAGGGGTAGAAGCGGCCGACATCGCGCTCCTGCAGATCGACCGACAGATCGGCGCTTCCAATCTCGCTGCCATCGTCATCGAGCCCATTCAAGGCGAAGGCGGCTTCATCGAACCCGCACGCGGGTTTCTGCCCGCTCTGTGTGAATGGGCAGCTGCGAACGGCGTCGTGTTCATCCTCGATGAGGTCCAAACTGGCTTTGCGCGTACCGGCGACCTCTTCGCTGCGGATGACGAGTCACTCGTACCCGACCTCATCGTGACCGGAAAAGGAATCGCGGGAGGATTGCCCCTGGCCGCGGTCACAGGACGTGCAGAAATCATGAATTCGCCACGACCTGGCGGAATCGGCGGCACCTTTGCCGGTAACCCGATCTCCTGCGCCGCAGCACTCGCCACGATCGAGACCTATGAGAAGGACGACCTCGCCGGTCGTGCGCGTGAAGTCGGGACGATCATCGATGAAGTCTTCTCCGAACTGGGGGAGTCGGACGACCGCATCGGCGACATCCGAGGTCGTGGCGCGATGAAGGCCATCGAAATAGTGCACTCCGGCAGCACCGATCCAAACCCCTTGCTGACAGGGTCCGTTGCAGCATTCGCCGCACAACACGGTGTCGTGGTCCTTACCTGCGGCACCTACGGAAACGTCATCCGGTTTCTTCCACCTCTGACGATTTCGGACGATCTGCTGCGCGAAGGTCTACGTGTCGTGGTCGACGGTTTTCGCGCGAATTCCCAATCACAATTCACCGACGAAAGAAACTCATGACAATACAGCCGCACGAACTAGACCTACTCCAGCGCGTCGAAACCGGCATCGGTGTTGGAGGAACGTGGGTGCCATCGAGTTCGGGGGCGACCTTCACCGTCGAAGACCCCGCAACCGGAGATACGATCAAGACGATTGCAGATGCAACCGTCGACGACGCCATTCGAGCCCTCGACTCGGCCGTTGCGGCACAACAGGAATGGGCAGAGACTCCAAGCCGCCTGCGCTCGGACATTCTCCGCAGAGCTTTCGACTTGCTGATGGAGCGTAAAGAAGACTTTGCTCTGCTCATCGCCCTGGAAATGGGCAAGCCCATCGCCGAAGCGCGCGGTGAGGTCGTCTACGGTGGGGAATTCCTACGGTGGTTCTCCGAGGAAGCTGTGCGTATCCACGGCGACTATCGTCAGAACCCCGAAGGGACCGGCAGCATCACGGTGTCACACCTCCCCGTCGGACCGTGTTACTTCATCACACCGTGGAACTTCCCACTCGCGATGGCGACTCGGAAGATAGCTCCTGCACTCGCCGCAGGCTGTACGGCTGTTATCAAGCCGGCAGAGCTCACACCGCTCACCACCATCTACCTGGTGCAGCTGCTCGAAGAGGCCGGACTTCCGCCGGGTGTAGTAAACGTCGTGCCCACGTCCAACCCCAGCGCTCAATCCAGCGCATTGCTGGTGGATCCACGCCTTCGTAAGCTCAGCTTCACCGGTTCGACGGCTGTCGGTGTCAAACTGCTCGAAGCCGCTGCACCGAACGTATTACGCACTTCGATGGAGCTCGGCGGAAACGCACCGTTCCTGGTTTTCGAGGACGCAGATCTCGACCGAGCGGTCGAGGGAGTAATGGTCGCGAAATTCCGCAACATCGGCCAAGCGTGCACCGCCGCAAATCGCATCCTGGTCCATGATTCTGTTGCCGACGAATTCGCTCGTCGAGTGAGTGAGAAAGTTGCCATGATGAAGATCGGTCGTGGGGCCGAGGAAGGCAATGACATCGGGGCCATGGTCGACAGGAAAGCCCTTGCGAAGACTGCGAGTCTGGTCGCCGACGCGTTGAGGACCGGTGCCGTGATCGTCGCCGGTGGTCAGGTAGTCCCCGGGCCGGGGAACTTCTTTCAGCCGACAGTGATCGACAAGGTCGGGCCGGACGCACGATTGGTCGGCGAAGAGATATTCGGTCCTGTGCTGGCAATCACTCGCTTTTCTTCTGAGAGCGAAGCTGTGCAGAGTGCCAACGACACCGAATATGGACTGGTCAGCTATGTCTACACGGAGAACGTCGGTCGAAGTCAGCGAATGATAGAGAAACTCGAAACCGGGATGATGGGGCTCAACACCGGTTTGGTGTCCAATGCAGCAGCCCCATTCGGTGGAATCAAGCAATCTGGCATCGGGCGAGAAGGGGGATTCGAAGGGATCCGCGAATACTTGTCCACGAAGTACACGTTGACTCCTCGATGAGGCGAAAGGGATTGGACGTCCAGCGTGCGCCACACACCAGTGAAGGCTGACCAATGACCAAGAAAGCGCAGGGCGTTTCGCCGACGTTCCGCGTCGTCGCCGAATACTGGTTGACCAAGGACACTGCGGACGAGGTGCTCGGCCACTTGGCCCAGCTCGCTACGGCCAGCCGGAACGAACCGGCCAACCTTGGCTACGGATACTTCCGCAATGTCGAGAATCCACTGCACGTAACAATACTCGAGACGTACACCGATGAAGCCGGATTCGATGCCCACAAGACTTCGTTGCATTTCCAATCCATCGGCAAGACCAAGATCCTTCCGCTTCTCGCGGATCGCGTGGTACGCACCTACACCCATGGGATACAGGGGTGATCGCCACTATCGTGTTGCTGGTAGTGATGGCCGCACGTACCAAGGCCCCTACAGGTCAGCAGCCCGCGTCTGCCGCCACCTCGGAACACGGTGTTCGATGACGCCAATCGGCTCGGCACGCGGTGGACCGGTTCACCCGCGGCTGTACTGCACTCAACCCAGGACAGTTCCGGTCGATTCAGAGTTGAATTCTCTTCGACGGGAGAAAGATCCGAGATCGATCTTCAAACCAGTATGCGCGCCCGTGTAGATAATCGGATCGGCATCATGGTTGTGCCCCGCCTCGATCTTCTCGATCAGGGTCGCCATTATCCGGCCGGCGACAGGAGCGTTCTTGAACTGATTCCCGCTGGTGCCCATCGCGACGTAGAAGCCCGGCCGATCGGTCTTGTCGTAGATCGGGGTCCAGTCCGAAGCAGCGTCGTACACGCCAGCATTCCTTTGGGCTGGAACGGTACCGACAAGTTCGGAAGACGTCGGGCGGCCCTGAGGACCTGAGCCTGGAATCGCTCGGCTGTGCGGTTCGGGTTGGCCCCGTCGGGATCATCGATCCATTCCAGTGGGTCGCACGCAGGCTCGGTACCGCCGATCAAGAAGCCGCCGCCTTGCTCTGGCCGCATGTATGTTCCCAGGTCGAGATCAGCGATCATCGGACCGAGTCGTGCATCCTGGTTGTATCCCTTGGGCGCCGCGACATGATGTACCTCTTGCCGAAGAGGGCGCACGGTGACAGTGAAATCCGCGCCTACCCCCGCGAGTGCATTGAGCGCGCCCGACCACGGCCCAGCGGCGTTGACAACTATCGGGGATTCGACAGTTACGCCGTTGTCCAGTTGAAGGACCCATCGTTCGGAGGCCTGCTGTTCAATACCAGTCACTCTCGTTCGAAACGAATGGACGGCCCCTTTCGCGGCCGCGGCAGCACCGAGGTTGGCAGCGGCGAGTTGAGGATCGTCGACGAAGCCGGCCTCTGGCGTGAACACAGCTCCGAGCGAGGTGTCCGTGTCGGCGTAGAACGCGTCGGCATCAACAGGTTTCGGTGGATAGTACGATCCGACGTCGATTCCTGGGATCCGATCGGCCAACGTCTTCGAGTCCCACAGCTCGTACTTCACGCCGATCTGGTCGAACAGACGAACTGTGCGTTCACGAGGGGCCACGTCTACATCGAGAAACACCATGCCGCATTCATGGAAGCGCGCGAGGTCCGCAGAGCCCAAGTCGCCTAAATGCTCGGGCCAGCTTCTCCAGCACTGCGCGGCCTCCCACGCTGCGGCCATCCCGTCGAAGGTCGAGTAGTTGAATCGTATGACCGCGCTGGATGCACTGGTCGAACCGAACCCCGAGCCACCTTCTTTGTCGATCACCAGAACTCGGTATCCGCGGGCAGAAAGTTCGTATGCGATGGAGTTACCGATCACCCCGGCTCCTACAACTATCGCATCGGTCGATTGGAACATCTTTCCTCCATATGTGTTGCCGCTTTGTCGATAGGGAGTAGTTCGGGCACAGGCGATTTCCAGACCTACTGACGATGGCGACATCGATGCGCAGTCCTCGAGTCCGGATGCATCGACGAGGTCGAATCAGATGGGTGGCACGGTAGTGACAGCCCTGGACGAAGCACGCCTGTACAAATACAAGCTTCGTCGAGGCAGGCGGACAAAGCTATCTACATTTGTGGACACTTCGGCCAGCTGGAACCCAGGGTTTGTAGTGCGCGTCGTCTCGGTCGATCGTGCCTTGCAACTGCCGGTCGACCGGATGCGTCCGCCTGGGGCTTTCATGCCGGTAGTTAGTGGCGGCGTGTCAAGATGGTGGAATGGTGCCTTGAACTGGGAGAATTCGACTTACCACAGTTGAAACCCGACCAGTTCGAGAGGCACCATCCCGGTGAGTAAGTCTACGTCGCCCTACCCCGCCCTGTCTGTCGATGCCACCGGAGGCGGCATCGTGTCGCACGCCGGAGCGGTGACACTGCTCCGAACCGCGGACGCTACCGGGCTCACCGCAGCGTTGTCCGGGCAGCTTTCGTTGTGGCGGAAACCGTTGGCGCAGTTCGACCCCGGCAAAATCATCACCGACCTCGCCGTGTCGTTGGCGCTCGGTGGTGACTGCCTCGCCGACATCGCGACCCTGCGCGAACACACCGCCGTGTTCGGGAAAGTACCCTCCGACCCAACCGTCTCCAGACTGATCGCAACCTTGGCCGCAGATGCCCCTGCAGTCCTGACCGCCATCGACACTGCCCGAGCAGCCGCTCGCGCCGCAGCATGGAAACATGCCGGCAAGGACGCACCCGATCACGGCATCACCGCAGACAACCCGATCGTGATCGACCTCGACGCCACCCTCGTCACCGCCCACTCCGACAAACAGCTCGCCGCACCAACATACAAGCGCGGGTATGGCTTTCACCCACTCCTCGCCTTCGTCGATCACGGGCAGGCAGGGACGGGCGAGCCCCTCGCAGCACTGCTGCGCGCCGGCAACGCCGGCTCGAACACCGCCGCCGACCACATCGCCGTCACCCGCGCGGCGCTCGCACAACTGCCGTTCACCACCGGCGGCCGCCCCGGCAAGAAGGTACTGGTCCGCACCGATGGAGCGGGAGCCAGCCATGTCTTCATGTCGTGGTTGCATCGGCAGCGGGTGTCGTATTCGATCGGGTTCGGGCTCACCGACGCCATGGTCGCCGCACTGGGCGAGGTCCCCGACACTGCGTGGTCGGTCGCGGTCGACGCCGATGAGAAGGTCCGCGACGGTGCCTGGGTGATTGACGCGACCGGTGTCCTCGACCTCGGGGCATGGCCGCCGGGGATGCGTGTGGTGATCAGGAAGGAGCGCCCGCATCCGGGTGCTCAATTGCGTTTCACCGATACCGACGGACTGCGGCTCACTGCGTTCGCCACGAACACAGTCCGTGGTCAAGTTCAGGTTCTCGAACTGCGGCACCGTCGCCGTGCACGCTGCGAGGACCGGATCCGTATCGCGAAAGATACTGGGCTGAGCAATCTTCCGTTGCACGGGTTCGATCAGAATCGGATCTGGCTTGCCATCGTCGCTCTCGCACTCGACCTGACCGCGTGGACTCAGATGCTCGGTTTCACCGATCACGACGCTCGCAGGTGGGAGCCGAAACGGCTACGGTTGCGGATTTTTTCCGTCGCCGGACGCATCGCCCACCATGCCCGCCGCATCCACCTGCGACTGTCGAAAAATGCGACCTGGTCCGACCTGATCGTCACCGCACTGAACCGGTTGGCGGCACTGACCGCACCCGCCTGACCGAACCCACCGACCGATCGACCCGAAAGACCCCTCTCGGACAGTGGAACCGAGCGCCCAGCCGAACGATATCGGCACAGTCACCATGCCCGAAGCCGCAATCGAGCTCGAAAACCGCAATCTCGAACCGCTCAGGCCGACACATCGGCCTCATGCAAGATCGAGGCTAGGGAGGACGGGGCCGTCCGATTCGACGCCGTCGACTTCGGTTACCGCACTGACCACAAAGTTCTGCACGATGTCACCTTCGAACTAGCACCGGGCACCATCACTGCCCTTGTCGGACCTTCCGGTTCGGGTAAATCCACACTCGCGGCACTACTGCCACGCTTCTACGACGTCGACCGCGGTCGGATCACGATCGGCGCAGGCGACATCCGTGACTTCAGCTCCGAAGAGCTCTATCGAACGGTTGGATTCGTTTTCCAGGACGTTCGCCTTATCGAAGGGAGCATTCGCGACAACCTACTGATAGCGCGACCGGACGCGGACCAGTCTGCGTTCGAAGCCGCCGCACGTGCGGCGCAGATTCACGACCGCATTCTCGACCTGCCTCGCGGATACGACTCCGAGATCGGCGTCGACGCAAACCTTTCCGGGGGTGAGGCGCAACGACTGTCGATAGCGCGAACCTTACTCGCCGACACCCCGGTACTCGTTCTCGACGAGGCAACTGCGTTCGCCGACCCGGAATCGGAAGCCGCAGTGCAGGATGCACTGGCGGTACTCGTCGCAGGACGGACGGTGTTGGTGATCGCACATCGCCTCCACACCATCACCGGCGTCGACCAGATCTTGGTTCTGAAGAACGGTGCAATTGTCGAACGAGGCGTACACGACGTTCTGAAATCCGCCGGCGGACAGTACCAACGTTTGTGGGAGATCAACGAATCAGCACTGGGCGCAACATCACTGGTTACAGCGAAGGAAGATTCATGATAGACAGAGCCTTGCGCCTCGTTCCGGATGAGTACGCGTCCCTCACGCCCCGCTTGATCACGGTCACCGCCGCGCAGGCTCTGTCCCAAGCGGCCGCCTATTGCCTTTTGGTACCGGTACTCGAAGCTCTGTTCGACGGTGACACCGGAATGGCATGGTTCTGGACGGCAATCATGGCCGTCGTCGTCGCAGTGATGGGCGTTCTCACCTTTCTGCAAGCGACCCTCGGTCTACGGATTGCAGTGGGTATGCAACTTGGGCTCCAGACAAGGTTGGGCGACAAACTCAATGCACTGCCCCTCGGCTGGTTCGAGACGCAGAACGCTGCACAGCTGTCTCGAATCGTCGTGGACAACGTCCGGGAGATTCAAGGCGCCGTCGCATATCTGACCGCCAAACTCATCACGAGCGTCCTCGTCCCCCTCGGTGTGGCCGTCGGGATGTTGTTCGTCGACTGGCGGATAGCGGTCGCAATGCTCATTGCCGCACCGGTGTTGTTCGCGGTCAATCGGTTGGGCAATCGGGCGTTCCTTCGCGCCGACGAACGCACCCACGTCGCTGCTGCCGAAGCAGAGACTCGCGTGGTCGAATTCGCGCAGGCACAACCGATCCTTCGGGCATTCGGTGCAGTTGGCAGCGGGAACCGCGCTCTGGATTGCGCCTTGGAAGCGCAGAAGAAAGCTGCGACTCGTAACGTGGTCTCGGCGGTCACCGGAGTGATCGTGTTCGGACTGGTGGTGCAGGCGGTGTTCCTGGCGCTGACGTATGTGGTGGTCGGACAGGTCACCGGCGGCACCGTGTCCGCGGCAGCAGCCATCGCATTGATCGCGGTGAGTGCTCGCTTCATCGAACCGCTGAACCAGGCTGCGCAGATCGGCAATGCTCTACGGTCGGCGTCGGCCTCGGTCGATGGCGCATCCGATCTTCTGGCCGAACCCGTCCTGCCGGAGCATGATTCCCCCGTGGCGCTCGGCGCACCGGAAGTCGTGTTCGAGTCGGTCTCGTTCGGGTACGACGCCGAATCACCGGTCGTGTCGGACGTCAGCTTCACGGTCGCGCCGGGTACGACCACGGCAATCGTCGGGCCGAGCGGTGCAGGTAAGACAACACTTCTTCGGCTCGTCGCACGCTACGCCGACGTCGACTCGGGATCGATCCGAGTAGGTGGCCACGACGTACGTACACAACCGACGGAGACGCTGCTGAACCAGCTGTCGCTGGTGTTCCAGAACGTGTACCTCTTCGATCGTTCCATCGCGGAGAATATCCGCGTCGGCCGTCCCGACGCGTCGGACGCCGATATCCGCTGGGCAGGCGCGATCGCCCGCGTCGACGAGATCGCCGATCGTCTACCCGACGGGTACGACAGTCCTGTCGGTGAGGGTGGTACGACGTTGTCCGGTGGTGAGCGTCAACGAGTCTCGATCGCACGGGCGCTGCTCAAGGACGCGCCCATCGTTCTACTGGACGAGGCAACGAGCGCTTTGGATCCGCACAGCGAAGCCGTCGTCATCCGCGGTATCCACGAGCTGACCAAGGACAAGACGGTCATTGTCGTCGCACATCGGCTCGCGACCATTGCCCACGCGGACCAGATTTTGTTCCTCGACGGCGGCCGCATCGTCGAGCACGGCACACACGACGAACTCCTTGCGCTCGGCAGTCGCTATGCGGGCTTCTGGAACGAGCGCGCGCGGTCTCGTGGGTGGAGGTTGGATTCGGCGCCGGCCTGATCGCTTGAAAGGTCCATCCATACGATCAGATAGCGTGCGTGGTTCATTCAAGCGATGGGCGACAAGGGGTTACTTCCAGTAGGCCTGCGACTTGATCGATTCCTTGGCGAACCCGTGCGAGGTCCTGAGGGTCTTGACGATCGACCGCGTCGTCCTGCCGTCGCACGCGACCCAGGCGAATGCTCCCGGCGCGGGTGAGACTTCCTCGGCTGCCTCGCGAAGCAGTCGACCGTCGTCGATTCTTTGCAGCCAGGTCACCTCGGTATTCTCGCCGGCGACTACGGGCAAGGTGGGGTCCGATTCGTACTGCCATTCCAACCACACCTTGGCGGGCATGTCACCGATCGCATCGAGGATGGTGTTGATCGCGGGCAACGAGGCTGTGTCGCCGAAGATCAGGAGCTGCGACGGCGCCGGTTCAGGGAGGGCGAAGCTGGACCCGTTATTACCCTTCATCAGTGTGGCCTCGAGAACGTCACCCTGCTCGGCCGTTTTTGCCCACTTCGACGCGGCGCCGTAGTGCACCGCGAACTCGATGGCGAAGGTGTCGTCCTCGGGGTTCTGCTTCACCAAGGTGTAGCCGCGTTGGCTCTCCTTGCCGTTGCCGTCGTCGAACCACACTCGCACCCACTGCGTCGGATGCACCGGGTGGTTCTTCAACAGACCCCCGCCGGTGAAATGGACACGGATGTACTTGTCGGTGATCGATTCTCTCGCCGTGACGGTCAACTTGTAGTCGTCCGTCTTGTACGCCTTCATGATGATGCCTTCGACTCCTCTACCCATGAGGGCAGGGTATCCTAATATGGTGTGAAAATGCACTGGGCAGGTCTGGTGCCGACGCTGTCCACCCGGACCTCAGTCGCTATCGGGCGAGTTGCACGTCTGCAAGTACACCTGCAATCACGAAGGCGCCGGCAATGGCGCAACCGGCCACCCGCGTCCTCTGCGGTAAGTGCGCGGTGAGAGCGAGGGCTGCGGTATCCCAGAGATCGACGGCCACGCCTGCGCGAAGCAGCGTGGGCACGGACTTCGGGGCGTACCTGGTTGCGGCGCACAGTCCGCCTCCGATATAGATTTCGCGAATTCCGAAGGTGCGGGCCGCAGCTCGTGTGGTGGCGATTGCAGCATCGGGTCCGGCGAGCGATTCGTTGGCCCGGGTGGGCGCTACCATATGGGCGATGCCGATCGCGAACCGGAGATCGCACCGATGGTGGTGTCGAGCAAGGGTCCGAGGTAGTCGATCATCTGCGCCGGACACGAGGACTTGGCGATCTTGTTCTCGTCGGCGGCTTTCAGTACGTCGTCGCCCATGCCCCGGGGACCACCGATCGTTCTCGCACTACCCGCCTCGAGAAGGCCAGCATTTCGGCTGCGCCCTTCACCGCGGCGACGGAGTGTCGGTTGAAGGGGCCGAGTGAGTCGAATGTTGCTCCGGCCCAGCGGAGGAGACCCTCACGTCCGTCCTCGGGCCAACCCACGAGATCGGGCACGATCGACATCGGCAGCGCCGTCGCGAGATCTTCGACACCGTCGACGGACTGCTTGCTCAGGGCCGCATCGACGATGCTCTCGGCCTTTCTCTTCCACTGCCGAGGTCATCTTTCGCACCGCCTTGGGGGTCAAGCGGTGAGCCAGGACCGAGCGCTTCGTTGCATGCTCGTCGCCGTCACTGTTGAGTGTTGTGCCGCGGCCCAGTCTGTTGGCCCTCGGGTTGAGTGCGACGCCGTCGCCCGAGATGAAGGTCTCGTCGTCGAGCAACACTGCCGCGCAGTCGGCATGACGCGAGATCGCGAACACCTGCTGATGCGGAAGCCACACCACGCAGGTGGCCATCGATGCGGCCCTCGAATCTGCCGGTGACTACCTCGATTCACTCACGGTCGACCTGGGCGACCCGGTCGAGAAGTTCACGCAGTCTTTTCGGTTGTCCGGACGACTCTTCCGCCTCGAGCCGCAACTGAGTCTCGTACTGCTCAACTCCGAGGCTGCCGCGTTCTCGGCAGCCGGAGGCTTGGCGCCGCGTTCACGCCGCGATATTGAATCAGCCTCTGCCCAAGGACGATCCTTGGCGACTTCAGCGGCTGCGTTCTGACGCGCAATGTCTTTGGCATGCAACATGATCGCCTGCACACCATCAGGTTCGCGGGAGAGGAAGTCCTCGACCACGAGGTGGTCCCCGTGGCTCAGTTTAAACTCAATACCGTTCAGTTAGAGCCGTAGAATGGTGCAGTGCGGTGGTGTGATGGGTTGTGGATGGTGTTGGTGGTGGGCTCGTTTGGCTGCCCATTTGAAGATTTTGCGTTTGACAACGCGTGGGTTGGCTCGTAGTCGGCGTGCGGGATTGACTCGGCGTTGCAGCTTCTCGACAGCGTGGTCCCACAAACGGGTTATCGCTTTATGGTTGTGAGGGGGAAAAAGAGCTGTGCGAGAGCGATCTTCGCGTGATCCGGAGAGCTGCAACGAACGAGGTTCGGTCGGGGTCGTGTCCCCCTGCTCGCGCGGCGTCGACCATCAATGTTCGGATGGCGTAATGGCAGCACAAGTGTCCCCAGATCTCTTGGAGTACCAATGGCGGGGATTTCGACCGTAGGACTGCTCGTGCTCCGCGTTGATGGGTTTTCAGTTCGTCGAAGGTGTTCTCGATTTCCCAGCGTTGGGCGTAGGCGAGAGCCAGTTCTTCCGCCGGCGCCACGGTGTGGTCGAGGATCGTGGTCAGCAGCCGGTACTGCTCAGGGTTGCCTCGTCCGTCGTCGAGGGAGTAGTCGATCACCCGGACGGTCAGCGGTGTTCGATGCTGACGTCGGGCGCCGGAGGTGGGGATGATCGTTGCCAGCCAGGATCCGTCGTCGAGGGTCTCGACATGCTTCGGCGACAGTGTTGATTTGACGCGCCACAGCAGGTCCGCTCCGGACGCTGCGGCTCGGGTCCACATCTCGAAGCCATAGAAGCCGCGGTCGGCGAGCAGCAGCATGCCGGGCTCGAGTCGGTCGACGAGTTCACCTGCCAACTCTCGTTCCGAGGTCGTGCACCCGCCGACGGCGGCGTCGAAGAGGGCGTGGGTGCCGCATTCGGCGACCGCGACCAACCGTGCCTGCGGGTACGCGGACTGTTCCCCGCGACTGGACGGCGGTCTACCGAAATGCTCGACGTTGGCGGGCGTGTCGGCCAGGTCCAGGCAGGTGCCGTCGATGGCCACCATCCGACGCCCTGCAAGCCATGAACCGGGTGTGGCAGCGTCCGCCACCGGGCGAGCTATCCTCTGGAACAGCGCTTGAACCGGCTCCGAACCCAAGCGTGAACGAGCCTGAAAGATAGCTGATTTCGTTGGTGGCGCCCAAGATCGAGACCATCCCGAGGACCAGGACAACCCATCGGTGAGTTGCTCGAACACCTCCTCGTAGGACCCATCGGCATTCAGCGCCATACCGATCGCGAAATACGTTGTCACCCGCGCAGTCAAAGTCCGACTGCGCTGCTCTGTCCGGCCGCATTCCGCAATCACCGCATCCACCACATCCGGTGGGAACACCCTGGTCAACAACCCCACCGACACCAGATCCGACAACCGACGATCCGAGGCCGGTTTCACCCATCCGCTACGAGGCACACCCCATCATAACCGATGAAGCACTAACTGAACGGTATTGAGTTTAAACTCGATCGCCATGACGGCTCCTACCGATGTCGACGCTTTTGTGACAGAATACATGACAGAGTAACTGACAGAAGGAACGACATGATGGTGCCATCGCAGGGAGCTCTTGCGGTCAAAGTCACCGGTCTCATCGACGGGCTAGGCCTGACCCAGGATGAAATAGGTGAAATCGTCGACGCTTCGGCGCGATCAGTGGCCAGATGGTCCAGCGGCGGAGCGGTTCCGCAGCGATTGAACAAGCAAAGACTGATCGAGCTGTCGTACGTGGCCGAAGCGGTCACTGAAGTTTTGCCGCGCGATCACGCCAATCTGTGGATGTTCACCCCGAACCGGTTGCTCGACCATGATCGTCCTGCCGACCGGATTCACGATGGCCGATACAAGGATGTGCTCGATTTGATCGAGGCCCTCGCAGACGGTGTGGTGATGTGAGCCTCGAACTCGATGACGTCGTCGTCGAGCGGATCGACGCTCTGGGAACGTCGGTATTCGATGGCAAGGCGTACAGATACACCGCTGTGCGTAGAGATCCGCTCTCCGGTGCAGGGGCGCGGCTGTATGGGGGGCGGTGGAATCCTCGCGGGGTTTTTCCGGCGATCTATCTCGCCATCCCGGAGGCGGCGTGCATGGGCGAGGTGCAGCGCGCGGCAGCAGCCAACCAGCTTGACCCGCACGAGATGTTGCAGGTCCCGTATCTGCTTCACACGCTCGAAGTTCGCGACCTTGCCGTACTCGATCTGCGCACGCCGGAGGCTCTCGGTTTCGTCGGGCTCGACCCGGCCGACATCGCTGACGACGACTGGACTGCGTGCCAAGCTGTCGGGCACGCCGCCTGGTTTTTGAAAGTCCCTGCGGTGATCGCTCCGTCGGCTACCGGTCAGGGTCATGTGTTGACGCTGTTCGAGACTCGGCTTCCTCCCGGTGCCGTGCATGTCACCGAGTCGCGCTCACTGACGCCGTCGCTGTACGACGAGTTATCCGACATCAGCGCGTGACGTTTGTCTTACAGGCGGCCGTTTCTGGGGGCATCGATCCGTGAGACATGGGAGCTGGGGTGTGAGTAGACGACTCCATTCTGGAGGCGGTCCGTCTCGCCTTGGCCGTCGGGAGGAACCCTTTTGGTCTTCGGTGGGGTAGCCGAGGAAGCGGCTTTCCAAAAGGGGCCGCTCGACAAGTTCAAGTCGCAGGTCCCTTCGGCGTTCGTGCGTCGAACTGGCGCAATTTTCTTCGCACACCCCCTCTCTGACGTTCTAGGGTGCATCCTCCTCGTTCAGGTAAGGCATGGGATGTCGGGCGTCCGGTGTTGTCCAGTTGTTCAAGAAGTCGTGTTGGCGTTCGGTGTCGACTACTTCGATGTTCTCGCCGATGGTCGGGGCGAAGAAGTAGGCGAACGATCGGCCGGCGGGGCGTCCGTCGTAACGTGGCTCCGCACCATGAGTTGTCCACCGACAGGCCGTGGAGTTCAAAGATTCTGACCACCATCCAAGGTGGTCGAACCGTGGTCCGGAGGTGGCGTCCCAGGGGCTTCCGGGCGGACCGCTGATGAGTTCGATGAACGGAAACTGCCTAGAGAAGACGATCGTGTACGACCATTCTTCGAGTACCGCGGCCGTGGGCTCGTTCCATTGCACCTGGGCTAGTTCGGTGAGCTCGGCCATGGCCGCGGGTATGTCGGGGACGACGAAGCAGACGTGATAGAAGGTCGGTGAGTGCTGCTGACTCATGAGTTCGTCGAGGTCGAGGGGAGAGACGCTGCCCGTGTGAGAGCCATAGCGACCAAGATTACTGCGAAGATGGCGAAGCTGATCCACGGTAGGGCATGTGCTGACCCGGTGGCCGACAGTGCCAATCCTCCGATGAGTGAGCCGGACGCCATGCCAGCGTTGAACAGTGTCACCAGGACAGCTTGTGCGACGTCGATCGATGGGCCTGCTGCTCGCGCACATGCTGTTTGGTACAGCGTTGGCGCGCAGCCGAGTGCGAAGCCCCACACGATAGCTGCGGCGATGACCGCGGGCGAGGTCGCGGCGAGAAGCCCCAGCGTTCCCATGGCAAGGCAGAACAGGCCGAGCACTGTCAGTCCCAGCGCGGTCAGGTGGCGGTCGATGATTGTGCCTGTTGCCCATAGTCCGATGATGGCGGCGACGCCGAGGGCCAGGAGTACGGCACTGATGTTGTCGTCGAGGTCGGAGAGGCGGAGGTAGGGTTCGATGTAGGTGTAGAGATTCATGTGCGCGGCTTGAAAAGCGAAGGCACACAGCACAATAACCGCAAGACCTGGTCTGAGAACCACTGCTTTGAACGAGAGTTTCGCGGTCCCGGTTTCGCCATCGAAACGCGGTAGCCACAAGGTGGCGAGTACGCCGGCAACGGTTCCGGTGATGACGAGTACGAGGAAGACGCCGCGCCACCCGACTGCCGATCCCAAGATGGTGCCCAGCGGTATTCCGAATGCCAGCGCTATCGGAATACCTGCCATCGCGACCGACAGAGCCCGGCCTTTGAGTGTCGAGTCGACCATTCGCATGGCGTAGCCGGCCATCATTGCCCACTGGATGCCGGCGCAGACGCCGCCGAGGATCCGGGCGGCGGCGGTCAGATAGAATTCGCTCGAGGCCGCGGTGACGGCGTTCGCGGCTGCGATTCCGATGACGGTGGCGATCAGGAGTGGTTTGCGGGGCCAGGAGCGAGTGAGGGTGGTCAGGGGTATCGCAGCGAGCATCGATGCTGCGGCGTACAAGGTCAGGAGTTGACCGGTGACCGAGTCCGAGGTCTGGAGAGCCGCTCCGACGTCGCCGAGCAGACCTGCGGGAATCGTCTCGGTCAGCATGGTGGTGAACCCGATGACGGACAGGACTATGAGCGCAGGCAGGGGAAGTGTGCTTCGTTCGTCCGTGGTGCGCGTGGTTGCGGTCATCGTTGTCCTTCGGTTCGGATGTTGCAGGTGCGGCGGTGTGTTCGTCCGTGACCGGCCTGGTCGGTGGGGCGTATGACGATCCGGTCCAGGGTCACGTGCGGCGGTTGAGAGATTGCGAATTCGATTGCACGAGCGACGTCCATCGGTTCCAGCGGTTCCATTCCCTCGTACATCGCGTCTGCGCGTTCCGGCGAATCCGGGTACCGCTGGTGGAAGAACTCGGTGCGAACGATGCCGGGACACACCTCGATGACGCGGATCGGAGATCCCAACATTTCGCTGCGCAAGGTCTGGGTGAGGGCGGACTGGGCATGTTTGGACGTGCTGTAACCGGAGCTGTTCGGCAACGGCTCGAACGCAGCCACGGAGGTGACGGTCACGACGGTGCCGAGGCCTGCCTGCTTCATTTTGGGGACGAAAGCCCGATCGACGAGCAGGGTACCGAGCACGTTCGTGCGCCACATCCACTCCCACGCGGCGGGATCCGCATCGACGACAGGGTCGCCGCCGCGTGCGCCACCGGCGCAGTTGACGAGCACAGCGGGCGCATCGAGACTCGAAGCGAGAGCCTCGACCGCTGAGTTGTCGGCGATGTCCATCGCGTGGCCCGTCACCCCCAGCTCGTCGTGGAGCTCGGTGAGCCTGTCGCCGCGGCGGGCGATCGCATGTACTTCGTAGCCGCCTTTGCAGAGCAGTTCGGTTGTGGCTCTGCCGATTCCAGAGCTCGCTCCTGTGACTACCGCAAGGGGACGGGGTATCGCTGTCATCGCTGCTCCTGACTTCGTCACGACCGCGCGGGCGCGGCTGTGTTGATGAATCTCGGTCCGTAGAACACTGGAGCGGACAGGTCGGTGAGGGTGGACAACTCCTGGTGTTCGTTGGGGTAGATGGATGCGAGTTCGGGAATTGCTGCGTTCGGGACTCGGTGACGAAGGATGTTGAAGCACGAGATGACTCGGAGTTCGTTCATCTCGAACACCGCGCGGCCCAGTGATGGCCAGGACTGATCGGCAGGCCCGTTCCACGCGTCGTCGAGAGCGGCGAGCATCCTGGTGTATGCGGCATCGAACGCGCGTAGTTCGGTGGTGACTGCCATCCGGTTGGGGTCGAGCCGAAGGATGGCGGCATAGCCGTCGCGGGGTACGGCGAGGGTGTTGATCACCACTGGCCACTCGATGGCAGGGCCTTGGAAGTATCGGCGTTGCCCTTCCCTGCTGGGTGCGTCGGCCTCGTCTCGGCTACCGGAGTACGCATGGCCGAATCGCAGTTCGGCGAAACGGGCGTAATGCGACAGCTCGCCCTGTGAGCGGGCACCCGAGGACAAGGTGCTGCCCTCGAAGCCTTCGCCCTGGTCGATGATGAGTTCGAGGCTGTTGAGCAGCTGTTCGACCGGGTCGGTTCGACTGGTGTTGTCGATAACGGCGTATCCGAGGTTGCCTCCGACCTGGTTGGCCCGCGTCGGTGCCCGGACTGCTGCTGCGACGGATGCAGCGTTGTCAGCGATGGCAGCGGAGATGGTGCGGTAGAAGCTCCCTATGGTCGGATAGCGTGCCGTGTCGCGTTCGTTAGGGGCGACCATCTCGTCGGGTGACTCGATGCGCATGAAGGTGTCGAGTTGACGTTTGGTGAGCTTGGCGAAACGCCCCCGCAGAGTGGGTGCTATCGATCCCGGTAGACCATCGACGATGGCCCCCGGGTCCAGAGTCGCCAGCCGCGGTGACCCACCGAGGGCGGCGAGGGCATTGCACGCTGCCGCCATGTGCAGCATCTCTTCCATCAGGACCGAGCGCAGCGTGTTGTACGCCGGGTAGTTCTGGACCTCGAGGGAATACATGGCGGCCGAGTACAACGGCATCGTGGCATGCTCGATGGCGATTGCGGTTTGAAGTGCACCGCGTATCCACTGCAGGTCGTAGACCGGCTCGAAAGGCCGTTTCGGTACTGGTGCACGCATCGAAAAGCACTCCTCGGGACGTGATGGTGGCGGGTTCTTCCGAGCCTGGGCGGGTTGGGTAGGGTCTACTCGGGTGGCAGGAGCATCTCTTCGAATAGGTCCTGGAAGGCCGACTCCAGGGCGGGGTGCTCGAAGAACTCCGGGCCGACGGGCTCGAAAATGACGTCACCGAGACCACTGAAGGTGTCGAACATCATCGAGACGATGGTGCCGATCTCGCGGCCGAAGTAGTGGGCGACCAAGGCGACAGCGCTGCCGTTGACCCCGTAGGACCCGGTGGCGGTCCAAATCCTCTCTTCGGGGTTGCCGACCCACATCCGCCGCGAGGTGGGGACATTGAAGCCCTCGTTGCGGAGCCCACGGGCGACTGCGGCGACGCTCGTGGCCGGCAGTCCGCTCAGGACCCCCGCCCGGGCCAGGACTCCGACCCCGGAACAGTTGGCCGCGACGACACGGCCCTGGTCGTGGTGTCGGCGAACCAGTTCGAGCACCCGGGGGTCGGTAGCGATCGCTCCGGATCCGACTCCTCCGGGTACGTAGAGGATGTCGTAGAGCTTGTCGGGATCCAGGCTCGTGTCGGGTACCACCTGCGTGCCCATCTGCATGGTGACCACCCCTGGGGTGAGGGCGACCAGCTCCACGGTGAGCGTCTCGGGTGTCGTCTCTCGTTCCCAGGGCGAGATGTCGCCGCGTAGGACCATCGCCGCGCCCTTGAAGATCTCGAGCGGTGTGAGACAGTCCTGTTCGCTGACTTTGTCGTAGGCGAGGACTCCGATGGATTGGACGACGAGGAGCTCGTCGACCGCGGCGGGTCGATCTCCGTTGGCGCGGTCGCGGGGGGGAGTGCGGCGCAGTGGCATGACCATGTCGGCCTCCCGCTATTCGGCGAGGGCGTCGACGGCCTGGCGGGCAACCTCGACGGCCGATGCCGGGTTCTGTCCCGTGACCAGGCGCGTATCGGTGACTGCGAAGACCGAGAAGTTCTCGGCCTTCTGATGCTTGGCACCGAGGTCGGTCAGTGCATCCTCGAGCAGAAAGGGCACGACGCCGTTCAGACCGACAGCGATCTCTTCTTCGTTGGTGAACGAGGAGACGGTCTTGCCTTGGACGAGTGGTGAACCGTCGGGCAGGGTGACGCCCAGCAGTCCGGAGGGGCCGTGGCAGACAGCGGCAACCACTCCGCCGTGGTTGTAGATTTCGGCGGCCAGGTTCGCCAAAGTGGAGGCTCCGGGGAAGTCCCACATCGTTCCGTGGCCGCCGGCGAAGTAGATGACGTCGTAGTCCGCCGGGTCGAGAGCGTCGGCAACCGGGGTGTTGGAGAGCTTTTCGGCAATGGCGGGGTCCGCGAGAAACGACTGCGTGATGGCATCGTCGGGCTTGATGCCGTCGAGCGGGGCCTGTCCGCCTGCGACGGAGACGAACTCGATGTCGTAGCCGTTGTCGCTGAAAACCGCCGCTGGGTGGGCGAATTCGGGTGCGTAGGCACCGGTCTTGCGGCCGGTGTCGCCGAGCTCGGCGTGGCTGGTGAGCGCAAAGAGAACTGTCTTGGACATGGGGTGCTCCGTGTTCGTGAGAAGTGGATGTTCAGGTGACGGATTGGTACGTGGAGGAGGTGATATCGCCGATGTCGTCCAGTGCGATCGATGTCGTCCCTGCGGATTGCGCGAGAGAGACGTCTTCCGCTGTGTGGTAACCCCATTCGGCCCATACCGCTGACAGGGCCAGTGATTCAGCGGCCATCACGTTCGCGAGACTGTCATCGATGAAGAGCACCGGCTCGGCTTCCACGAGTCGGCTCAGAACCTCGTTCTTGTCGGTGCAGCTGCCGTGAATGGCACTGACGGCTCCGGACAGAGCGTGGTGAGTGAGAATCGCCGATATCGACGCCGAGTCCTTGGCGGACACGATGACGATGTCGTGGGGCGCGCCTGCGATCACTTCAGCGACACCCGGGTAGAGCGTGTGGTGGGCGATCCAGCTGGTGTAGTCGCCGCTGCGCCACCTGGTTCTGATCTGTTCGCCGATCGCGGCCTGGGCATCGAGCGCTTGCGTCGGTATCGCAGCCCGGACATCGTCGAACTCATGCCGGTTTCGCACCGGTGATTCGGTGTGATTGGCGACCATGAAGTCGGCGAGGGTTCTGCTGTAACTGCGTACCGAACGGAAACGCTCGACGTAGTCGGGCGGTAGCGCTTTCACAGCGTCGGACAGGGCGGGGATGCAGTGGTCGAGGTGGCCTGCGTACCAGGTCACGGCGGCGCATTCGAGCAGTGCGTCGCACACCACACCGTCGAAATCGAGTGCAACGATCATGATTGTGGCCGGCTCGACTTACGCTGCGACAGCTGCTTTGTGGACTGTGTCGAACACAGCCTGCATGAACTTGCCGCAGTAGCCGTAGTAGGAGCAAGTGATGATGTTGCCGTCGACGATCACATCGGAGTCGACGACATCGGCACCTGCGTTGATCACATCGTCGCGTAGCCCGATGTAGGCGCAGGCCTTGCGTCCACGGAGCACGCCGGCACTGATCATGATCCAGGGCCCGTGGCAAAGGCCCGCGACGACCTTGCCCGCACGGTCCATCGCCTGGAGAAACTCCAGGACGTTCTTGTCCTGGCGCACCCGATCCGGCGCTTCGTGTCCGCCGGTCAAGATCACCGCGTCGTAGTCTTCGGCGTCGAGACCGTCGAAGGAGATGAGGGGCCGCGCCGTCTTGTCCATGGGGAGCGGGATGCCGTACTTGCCGACGACATCGGCACCGTTCTTGGTGGCGACGTCGACCTCCCAGCCCTCTTCGAGGAACCTGTAGTAGGTGTACACCACGTCGTGGTCTTGAAATCCGGGGCCGGTGATGATGACTGCACTGGGCATTGTTTCGATTCCTTACTTTTTGATAATTCGGGTGATGCTGAGGTAGTAGGTGTCCAGCTTCGGTGGCCGAGTATCGGCCGGGTCCGAAGTCAATATGTCCACGTCGCCGCGTACTATTCCGCTGATGCAGAGCGGTATCAAGAAATCCCCCGCTGAATGCCGACGATAATGAATGTCCATTCCGGAACAGATCGTGAATCCGAACTTCCCGCACGGGGATAACGAGCACATGGATGCATTCGGCATATATTTCAATTTCTTGGGCTTTGCCGTCATCGCTTCGGACAGTTGCTCGTATCCGGTGCCCGCTCGTTTGTACCCGTCCTTCAGTCTGACGAGGTCGTACTTGTTCCGAGGAGTTTCGACCTCCACCAAGATCAGAGGGTCAGGTCCCAGGCTCTCCGTCGAGTGAAATACGCCCTTTCCGATCTTCAGAATTGTTCCCGATCGGACGGCCGTATCCCCACTCAATTTGTGAGTAATGCCTTGTCCTGCAAGGCATATGAGGTACGTGACCTTACGGGGGTGGGCGTGCATCGACGTCGCATGACCAGCATTGATCGTCAGTTGCCAGACGTCGATGAAGTCGTCGACATAGGCGCGGTACTCGCAGCCCCACGGCTTCATGATCATCTCCGACAGGTGCAGGTCGCGCTCTTCGTGTTCGTTGCCGACTCGCACGCCAGTCCGCAAAAGACCGGTCAAAGCGGAAATGTCCGAATCGGTGATGTCGAGCACTGCCAGTCCTGGTGCGATGGCTGGTGGTTCGGTTGTTGTCATGATGCGCTTCCCCCTGAAATGGTCTTGGTCCCCGCGACGGAGTTGCTTGATAACAAACCACTTTGTTTGTTCTGGAGAGAGTTTCCCATCAGCGGATTGTTTCGGCAACTGATAATTAGTCAATTAACCTAATGTTCATTCCACAAAACGCTTTTTCCCAGGTTTGAATAAGCCCCTGAAATAGCGAATTCGCATGTGCATACAAACCGAGCTGCCGTGTATCGAACGGGTCGGCCGCGGGCTGTTGAAGGCTGAGCTGTGGAGCGCTTTCGGTCGAGCTGGGCGTGGGGGTGTGGCGGTCGGCACCGGTCCGGAGGTCTCGTTCCGCATCCGACTGGATATATAGAAACGGTCGGTATCGAATCTGTCAAGTGGTAGAGTATTTCTGTGACAGAACCGCACAAAGGAGGTCGCCCAAGAAGCGACGCGACCCGGCATGCAATCCTCTCGGCGGCCTACGACGAGCTCCAAGCCGTCGGGTTCCGCGCCATCGCAATGGAGCGGATCGCCAGAAGAGCCGGGTCGAGTAAAACGACGTTGTACCGCTGGTGGCCATCAAAAGCAGCGATTCTGCTCGAGGCGGTCAACGAGCGATCCGATCGGTACCCGGGCTTCGACGACACCGGTGACGTTTACGTCGACCTCCTCGAAGAGATTCGAGGCGTCATCAAGTTCTATCTCTCGGACTCCGGTGCCGCAATGCTGGACTTGGTAGCAGAAAGTCGATTCGACCCTGACCTCGCCAGTGCGATACGTGACGACTTCATCGCACATCGAAGGGCGGCGACCCGCGTCACCTGGAAACGTGGAGTCGCACGTGGACAGATCCGGGCTGACGTCGATGTCGAGGTAGTCATGGACGCACTCTGGGGTTCGCTGTATTACAAATTGCTTGTCTCACACAATCCCCCCGACATGGGATTCGCCGACCAGCTCATGAACACATTTTGGCCTGCGATCACCGGATGAAACTACACAGGATGAGTCCGCATGGAACGACCGCGAGAGCGGTCACTGCGGACATAGACCATCGCCACCACATCGAGGGATCGAGCTTCGGGGTGTCAGTCGCCGGCGGCATCGGCGTCACATCGCCCTCTGGCCTCTTCGGAACGTTTCCTTGCATCAAAGCAATCTAGTCAGTTTGGTTTGAAGACTGACCGCAATGGCGGGTTGGCTCGTCGACGATGCGCCGCTGGTGTCATAAACGAAGGTTTCTGTCACCCCCCTTGGCGGTCGCATCGCATCAAAACCCGACCAGCCGAAATCCCGTGCCAAAAACGTAGGCGAAACCCTGCGCGCCAAAACCGCCCGAAAGCATGAGTTCTGGCAAGCTCGGACCCTGTGGGCCACAAATACGGATACGCCAGGGTCTCGACCGCCGAACAGAACCTCGACCTCCAGAGCGACGCTCTCAGCGCCTTCGGCTGCGAACGCATCTTCACAGACACCGCAAGCGGATCCACCACCACCCGCCCGGCACTGACCGAACTCCTCGACGTCCTACTGCCCGGCGACGTGCTCGCCGTCTGGCGACTCGACCGACTCGGCCGCAACCTCCCACATCTCATCGAACTCATCGCAGACCTCAAAACCAGGGGAGTGGCCTTCGCATCGGTCACCGAACAAATCGACACCACCACCGCCGGCGGAGAACTCACCTTCCACATCTTCGGGGCCCTCGCCAGCTTCGAGCGACAACTACTCCGCGAACGCACACACGCAGGCCTCGCCGCAGCCCGCGAACGCGGAAAAGTAGGCGGCCGACCACCCGTGCTCACAGTCACCAAAAAGCGAGAAGCAACTCGAATGCGCAACCAGGGCAGATCAATCGGCGATATTGCAGACGTTGTCGGCGTCAGCAAACGCACCCTCTACAGACACTTCGAGAAGACGACCTAGTGCGAGTCCCCGGTCGCGTCACGTCGCGTCGAGGCCGCCGTTTTGGTGGAACGATCAATTCCGCCCACGTCCGTTGATGAAGTACGAGAGGCTCGCCGAATGACCCGAAGCTGGATCGACAACAAGGTCGACGTATTCCTCGCCGAAGCCCACCCACTGGGCCTGACCGCACCACGCGCCGGCGTCGCCACGCTCATCGAACGCAGCGTCGAACGCGCAGCTCTCCTCACCGGAGTTACCGCCCGCACCGCACGCCAAGGCTTCACCGACGACCACGTCAGAGACCTGGTCAGAACCGCGGCCGAAGACCTCGCCGCGGAAGTCCCCGGCACACAGCTCGACGACCTACCCGCGACGCACACTGTGCCGGTAGCCCTGGCGGCACGCACCACCGCAGGCCTGGCTATCGTCACCGAGCTCGTCGCCTCCGCTGCCGGCCCGGACCGAGACGACCTCCTCGCAGGGCTCCGACAGAGCCTGTCGCTGATCACCACCTGGGGTGCACTGATCGAAGGCGCAACCGCAGCCCGGTCTGCACCGTCACCAACCGGCGCAGAAAAAGTAATCGAAGCACCAGAAGCATTGCTGCACCGAAGCATTCGCGAACTCGAACGCGGGCGCACGGCCCTTGCAGGCGGAACGGTTCCGCGCGACGGGGGAGACCCCATCGGGCTTGCTGCGGCACTCGGCAGCAACGCCGAAGACCTCACCGCCGAACTCTGACCCCGGTCGAGCACACACGGGCAAGCACTGTTCTCGATGCGACTCGGTCAGGCCGGCCCCGCCTATTGCTGGTGTGAATGCCATACGATGCGTGTATGTCTCAATTCAGCTGGATTGACAGGCCCGTCCCAGCCGAACTCGGAGCCGTCGCACACGGACCGAAAATCCTCGCCGAGGCTTCCGGATTCACCGTAGGTCTTCGGTACATCGTGGCCTATCGACTGGTGCTGGATCTGGCGATAGTCGTCTCTGCTCATGGACCGGAGTCGGCCGTATTGGCGTCTCAATTTACCTCACAACGAGCACAACCTGGTGAACCACTGACTTCTGCCCGACGCAAGGTCGGAGGACTCACTGCATGGTTGGTCTCACCCGAATTGCCCATGACACTGCGCGGGTCGAATCGAAACCCTCACACCGTGGACGGTCACTACATGCACGAATTCTCGTACGCGATCGACGGACGCCCAAGTGAGCAGAGCCTCGAAATCGAGTTGCGGTGGGACGACATCGGCGTAGGACCACTGCGAACAGTCGTGAATCTGCCGCCTGCGGCAGAACTCGATGCCTCGATAATTCGATTGTAGCGCAACACCAATCGAAGGTGCGACCACTCCATGAAGCGGAGTGGACGCACCCTCGTTAGCTAGTGGGAGTGATGGTCAGCTGGTACCACCGCCCGGCGGAATCGACGGGCACGGCTGCACATCGGCAGTGTCGATGTAGTCCGAATCCTCGCTTCCGTAGACACCCAGCGCATAAATCGTGGTGTGGTAATACGCGTCCACTTCACATCCTGCAGAACCAACCTGCTGGCGGTGTACCGTCCCCGCAACATCGGCCGGATTGTCCGACAGATCGCTGTTGAGCTCGATCCATTCACTACTATTCGCGTACCGCATCCACAGCGACGTCTCCTGCTCCCAAATATACGGCGCATCGGTGCACCAGGCCGCGCCGTTGGCGAGCACAACACTGACAGAACCCGGGCCGGGCTGCCAGTAGGGCTCGTCCGCATAAATGCTGCAGATAATGTCGTCTTCGATTGCTTGCCTTGCATTGGGGTCGGTCACGGAAGCGGGCGGCGGGTCGGTCGACGGACTCACCGTCAAACTCCAATCCGGACTCCAGTCAATAGGGCCGTTCTGAAAGTCCTGTCGCACGACGCCGTTACCCAACGGGTACTCGTCGCTGGTCGGATACCCATATCGCCCGGTTTCGTAGCCGTAGTTGCTCCAGACCGGATAGATACCGCCGGCCACGGGATGGGCACCGGTGGACGGGGACCAGTAAATGACGCCCCTCTCGAAGCGGTCCATCTGTCCTTGGCCGTCAGGAAGCGGAGCTTGATCCTGTGTGGGATACCCGAGCAGAGTTCCTGCCGGCTCGAGACCACCCAGCGCGTTGTACTTGTCACGGATCGGCCCGTTGGGAAGAGCGGAACCGATCGCGTTCTGGAATGCGACGTAAATGACGCCATCCTGGAATTCTTGACGACGTCCGCCGTCAGGCAGCACAATCTCGTCGGTGGTGGGGTAGTGGAGCCACCCAGCTTCGTACCCGTGGATCCCCCACCGATTGAGGAAACTGTTCACCACCGGATGAGCACCGGTAGCCGCAGACCAATAAATAGGCCCGTTCACAAACGTATTCCTGCGCCCAAACCCGTCGGGATTCACCAATTCATCGGACGTAGGCCACAACAAGAAACTGTTCTGCGCTCCAAGGGAATTGTACTTGTCCCTGATCGCTCCGCAAACCCAGTTCGAGGAAGGCCAATACTGCTGGCAATCGGCGGCAGCGCGTGAAGTCGCGTTACGTGCCTGCAGCTCGGCCTCACGCACCTCCGCCTGGTCGGCTTGCTCCTTGGTGAAGCCCTCGGGAAGTTCCTCACGATCAGAACGCATCTGGCCGGGAATGATTGTGCTGTTCGGGTTTTCGGTAGGTAGACCCGTGTACGGAATCTTCGAGACGGCCGTACTGGTCGGCGTTGGTTCGGCAGGCGCACTCTCCGATGCGGGAGCAGGAATCTCTTGTGCTGGAGTCGGCGTAGCAGCCGGGGGCGTCGACGAAATCGGAGCCTGCGGAGCCGGAACCGTCTCACAAGCTTGCGGTGCCACCGTCGTCGTCGGCGTGACCGCAGTGGTCGTCGGAACGACTGGCGTCGTAGTCGACGATGTTGTGGGGGCGGCGCAAGGATCTTCCGGGGCACGTTCTGCTGCTGTCGAATCGGCTGGTGCGGCGGGTGCCGGCACCTCCGGCGTCGTCGTTATCGGTTGTGCCACCGCGCCCGCAGTTCCGGAAAGCATCATCACCGCCACGGCCCCGGCGGTGAACCATGATCGTGCTATTCGACGGTGGTCTGGTGGCCGTGCTGTTTTTGTCGAAACCATATGGGATTCCTCTTCTTCGAGCGCGGTGCCCCGATCGGGCCGCTGCATGCATCCTGACCCACATTCCGTTGCTTCGCACAGGCAAGGGCGAAGATTCAACACCAATACAAACCAGTCAGTCCCTTTCCCTTCAGGCAGCCGACGCGATGCCCATTTGCGGTGCGCAAACGGTCGGATAGTCCATGCCGGAGCTATGAAATCCACTCAGCGACAATCTGGTTCAAAATCCAATTACACCGAGAGGCCGTGCTGCCGCGACACCGAGCCGGGCCAATCTCCGTCGCTCCCGCACAATCACCCCGTGAACTCCACGGGGGGAGGTGGACACGCCGCCGGCGTCGACAAGCTGTCGTGCATTCCGCCTGCCGGCGGTACCGGCCGCCCTGCGGGCGTCCACCGAACCGAACTCCGCTGCGCTCCGCACTGTGAACGGCATCGTTCTTTCGGGCATCTGGCTCCTGGCGAGTCTGCGTCACCCGTGCCCGTCTTACCTACCCCCGACTCCGCTGCGCTCCGGCCCTGCGGGCGCCGAGAACTTTTCACAGCGCCTTCGGCTGAAAACTTTCACGGCTCGGGGGCAGGACACCGGTCCCGTGCGCCGCCTACTCTCCCCACGCCAGATGACGGCGAAAGAACGCGGGGGAGGGCGCAGACCGATCCGACACGAGTTCCGAAGGGCAGCAACAGTTATGACCGAGAACACCGAGACTGAGGCCAAGACCGTGAGCAACATCGACGTCGACGACTACTGGACCACCTACGACAAAGCGCTCGACGCAGCCGCGACGTGCCGGAGTGTCGAATCCCTGATCGACACCCTGCGCCGCTACTACCCGCCCTCGTCCGGAGCCGCGTTCTTCCCCAACGGGGCCGACCGCGACCTACTCGGCACACTCACCGAGGCCGGACACTTCGATACCGTCTGGGTGCGGGCCGACTACCACTTCGCGCTCCGCGACGGCCGCGGAGACGGATTCACCTACATCGAAGGCGACATCGTCCGCGGAACCTCACGGCCTTGACCACCCGCCCCGGTGCCTGACAGCACCGGGGCAACCAACCCTCACCACCTGGAAGGAACGCCCCTGATGCCCGCTCAAGCATGGGTCACTCTGATCGTCGGCGTATTCGCCGTCGTCGGAGTCGCCCTGACCGTCCGCCAACGCACCGTGGCCGACAAACGCGCCCAAGCCTGGCAACGGATCACCTGGTGCCTCGAACGCACCACCAGTTCGGACTCCGATGAGGTCGAACTCGGTTGGGACATGTACATCCCCGTCACCGATTCACCACTGATCACCGCGACCGAGCGCGGAGTGCTCGTCGCAGTGGCCGAACGATCGGCCCGGCGTGCACTGGCGCATCCGCCCGAAACCGAGGACACTGACAACCAGAACGAGCAGGAGGACCCACGATGACCACCACAGAAGCCCGGAAAGCATGGACCCCGGACGAACGACGTAACGTCGCCGCCGCAGCAGCGCGCGCCTCCATCGCACTCCGCGAACGCGACGGTCTCGACGTCCCCCAGTGGATCCGCGACGCCGCAGCCGGGCGACCGACCACCCCACCAGCCGAACAGCCCTGACACAGCTCCCGGCATAGACCCGACAAGGCCCGCACCCCGACACCCTGGGATGCGGGCCTTCTCTTTCGTTGCACCCCTCAGACCGGCACCGAACCGGGCCACCCTGCGGGCGTCCACCGAATCGAACTCCGCTGCGCTCCGTCCTGTGAAGAGAATTCTTGTTTCCCTTCTGGGCCTCCGATTTTGACCGGCGGTGACCTCCGCACAACCGCCGGCGTCCGCTGCGCTCCCGGCCCGAGGGCTCCGGAAACTTTTCCTAAAACGCCTGCGGCTGAAAACTTTCCGGCCCACCAATTGCACTCCGGCCCCCTCAAGCCGGTCCAACTCTCCCCTGCCAGAAGGGCAAAAAATTGGCGGGCCGCGAGGGTTCGTCACCGTCAGCAGGGGAGGCCGACATGGTCCGCAAGTACAGGCAAAAAGGAACACCGATCGACATCAGGGGCATGGAACGCAGACGCGAAGCCGCGATGCGCGCAGCCGACGCCCACGCCGTGGTCACCCACACCACCGCCATGATCGCCGAGATCGCCACCATCGACGTGCGCGTCCTGCACGCCGGATCCAACACCGCCGAGCTGCACATCAACCTCGGCCCGTTCTTCCTGATCTTCCGCAACGCCGCCGCCGTCCACGGATTCATCTCCGCGTTCGCGTCCGTGCGTTCGCAGATGTTCGGCCTCAGCGGGAAAGTCGGCGCACCGCTTACCGTGCGCGACGAGTTCGCGATGGCCACCCTGGCCGTGGTCTACCTCGACACCCCGAAGTACCACGTCGAGAACGTCCAGCGCTACAGCGAAGTCCAACGCCGCCCCATCCACTGGGTCGAACTCACCATGGGACCGGTGACCTGGCGCATCGTCGACCACGACAGCTACGACACGCTGATGGACGAGTTCCGCAAACTGCACCGCGTCTCGGTCGGTGCGTTCCCTGACGGTGGCCGCTACCGCCGTGACCCGACCAAGGTCCTCGACGCCTTCGACGAGGCCGAGAGCGACGCCTGACCCCCCGACCCAATTACGCCGATCGGCCCGTACCTTCCGCCAGGTCCGGGCCGATCGGCGTGTGTCCACAGGGCAACTCCTCTATCCACAGGTTCACCGAAACCCCAGGACATGGGGCCGCTCGCTTCGCTCGCGGCGCAACACTGATCCCACCCCGACCGTTCTCGACGAAAGGATCAACCCCGTGATCACCTGGACCCTCACCACCACCGTTTTCGACCGCCGCCCGGTTCTCACCGCAGCAGGAAGTGAACTCATCCGCACCGACGCCGTCGACGCGGCAGCGAACGCGACCCGCTCGGCGCTGATGGACGCCAGAACCAATGTCGCCGCGGGGACCGGTCCTGTGTACACCATTGCCATCGATCACCAGACCGCCCTCACGATCGGCACCGGCGGCACCCGCAGCGGCGAGCTCGTCCTCGACGACGCACTCGACGCCATCGAAGCATTCGAGCATCACCAGACAGGGGTCGTCCGAGCTCCACTCGACTTCTTGTGACAGCACCAAGACACACGCGAGCACCGAAAGCGTTGTTACGCAGAGACTGTGTCGGTACCGACCGTCATAATGCCCACCATGCGAATACGCACCACCTACGGCCCGCCTCTACCCGGCGAACTCGCCGCACAGCTCGCACGAGCGATCGCTCTCGCCGAGATCGTCGGTGCACAGCACCGCCGCGCCGACGACAACGCCGACACAGGGCAGCCAACGAGCGCTCATCGCGCGGCAATGAGACCGAACATGCGCGTCGAGCTCATTGCCGCACGGCGATGTCGCTAGGGCCTATGCCGGTAGGCGCAGGCCTGCTGAGAGTCCACCGCTGGGTTTGCCGTTGGAATTGTGCGTCAGCCGCCGCGGCAACCCACACGCGATCGCGTACTCCACGATGTCCATTCCAGGATCCTGGAGCAGCAGCACCTGCGCTGTCACCATCACCACGTTCCACCGCACCCGATCGGCGTCCTCGCCCGGTAGCACCTTCTCGGTCTGCTTGGTGTCCGTCGAGCGCTGATGACCAGCGCGATCGAGGCGATACGGCGCATCCGACCAATCATGGCCGGCGATCTCTGCGGCCATCTCTTGCGCAGCACGACTGAGCATTTTCTACCTCCAACAGGTATCCGTCGCCTCTTCCCGTCGAAGAGGACCACCTCGAACGGTACTCCGAAAGCCGACTCGAAGCGCGCCGCCGCCGAGTGCCCGACCCCGGTGACGGCGCGAGTCGTTGCATTCCGCCTGTCGGCGGTGCCGGCCACCCTGCGGGCGTCCCCCGAACTGAACTTCGCTGCGCTCCGCACTCGAAAGAGCAAAGACGTTTTTTCACTCCGGTTCTGGCTACCGGCGAGCATTCATCACCCGTGACCGCCGCCTCAACCCCTCGCTCCGCTGCGCTACGGCCAAGGCCCCGAACGATTCGACGTGGACGACGCCGATCTCGCTCGTGCGATCGTGGCTGGTTCCCTGCTGTCCATGGGCGGCTGCTGCTCGCTGAACCTGAACGAGACGAGGCAGCAACCGTGGACGGCACGACGGAGCGCGTGCTTCGAGCCTTGGGAGTTTCCGCTGACGAGGCGCACAGACTCTGCAGCCTCGAGCTTCCGGCACTCTACGGCGTCGACGTGCGTGCAGCCGTCGACCCGACCGCGAGCGATCCACGCTGACGACGCTGCACAGGCGACGAGAGATTCAGCGCTGATCCGGGGCACACGGATTCAGTGGGCGGGCCCCAACGCGTCCGCGAGCATATGCATCGCCGCGGTGGTGGAAAGCGCACGCACGCTTGCGCGGTCACCGGGGAGTCGCAGCGTACGGGTGACGGTCGGTCGGTCCTTGGAGGCGATTCCGAAGCAGACAGTACCGACCGGCTTGAGTTCGGTGCCACCCCCGGGGCCAGCGATGCCGCTGGTAGACACCGCGATGTCGACGCCCAGTCTGTCCATCGCGCCTTCTGCCATCAGTGCTGCTACCGGCTCGCTGACGGCGCCGTGTTCGTCGATGATCTCAGCAGGGACGTCGAGAAGGCCCGTCTTCGCCTCATTCGCGTAGGACACCACCGCGCCGATGACGTACGCCGACGATCCCGCGCGGTCGGTGAGACGTGCGGCGATCATGCCACCTGTGCACGACTCCGCGGTGGCGATTCGATGTCCGGCCAACCGGGCCGCCACGATGTCGTCGATGGTGGACCCGTCGGTCGAAAAGACCTGCGCACCATGATGTTTGTCGATGAGACCTGCGAGTTCCTTGTATGGAGTTGCCGCGGACTCTGCATGGCGGGTCACCATTTCGAGCTCTCCGAGCCGCAGGCAGGTGGTGATCTCGAGATCGCCGAATCCCGTGATCTGGCGCTCTGCTGTCCGCAGGGTTGCAGCGAGGTCGGCTTCGGACAGCCCGTACGCGCGTATGGTGCTCTGACGGATCTGCGCGCGACGGGTCAATACTTCGGCGACAGGCCCGCTGTCGAGTGCCTCCGGCCACATCGCCTGCAGTTCGCGAGGTGGGCCGGGCAAAATCAGGACGACGGGTAGCGACTCGGAGCCGCTCGCAGGTATCGCGACACCGGGAGCTGTTCCGGTCGGAGCAATGGAATGCGCACCGTGCGGAACCATTGCCTGCTTGCGAACGCCTGCCTGCAGCGGTTCGGAGTCGGTTGCGGAACTCAGCCGGCTTCGCCATCGCTGAACGATTGCGTGAATGCGTTGCTCTAGTTCGTCGTCGAGGTACAGCTCGCGGCGGTACAGAGCGGCAACGGTCGCCACGGTGAGATCGTCAGCGGTCGGGCCCAACCCTCCCGTCGTGACGATCAAGTCGACGCGCTGATCCGCGAGAAATTGTAGTTGTGCGGTCAGGTCATCGGGCCGGTCACCGCAGATCGTGATGTGCGCAACGTCGACTCCCATCTCGAGTAGTCGCTGGGCCACCCACGGGCCGTTTCTGTCGGTTACCCGACCGGCCAGGACTTCTGTACCCGTGACCACCACACCCGCTCGCACAGTCATTCTTCGACCATACTTTGCGCCCGACAAATCGCACTGACGCAGCATCACCCACCTGGGGAGTAGATCTCATGAGGATGTTCACGACTGCACCCCTTCCTTCGAGTCTTCACGCGACTTAGGTGCCGAATTCGTCCTGGCGATGATCGACAACGCAGCTGCGACGACGCACAGAGCTGCGCCACCCCACCAGGCGTAGGTGTACGAGCCGAACGTGTCTCTGACCACACCGGCGCCGAACGCCGCTGCAGCGGCGCCGATCTGATGCGACGCGAACACCCAGCCGAACACGATGGTCCCGTTGTCACCGAAAATTTCCCGACAGTGCAACTGTGGGTGGGACGGTTGCGACCCAGTCGAGGCCGTAGACCACCACGAACAGAATCATGTTCGGGTGCAAGTGATCCGTCAGCAGCGACGGGAGCAGAAGCAGGCCCACACCTCGGAACATGTAGTAGCCGACAAGTAGTACACGTGGGTCGAATTTGTCCGTGAGCCAACCGGACGCGATGGTCCCGACGATGTCGAAGACGCCGACCGCGGCAAGCAGTCCCGCGGCCGTGGTGGTGGCCATGCCATGATCGTGCGCCGACGGAATGAAGTGAATTCCGATGAGCCCGTTGGTCGTCGCGCCGCAGATCGCGAACGCGATCGCCAACGCCCAGAACGCCCGGGTCCGGGCAGACTGCGCGAGTCCGTCGATGGCGCGGGGTACAGCCCCGCCGGAAGGTCGCGGGGGAGCAACATAGTCCGGTTCGGCGCCGTAGGGCCGTGCACCCCGATCCTCTGGATAGTCCAGGATCACGAGCCACACCAGCGGGACCACCGCCAGTGCGGTCGCGGCGATGACGAGGGATGCGGGCCGCCACCCGATGTTCTCCGCCAGGGCAGCCACGGGAGGAAGGATGACCAGCTGGCCCGTCGCAGCACCCGCAGTAAGGACGCCCATGACCAGACCTCGTCGAGCGACGAACCACCGGTTGGCGATGGTGGCCGCGAACACCAATGCCATCGCGCCGGTGCCCGTACCGATCAGCAGACCCCAGAAGATCAGCAGCTGCCACGACGTCGTCATGGTGATACTTGCACCGGCACCGAGCGCCACGAGAATCAGCGCCGAACAGGCAACCTGTCGCATTCCGAAGCGGTCCATCAACGCTGCCGCGAAGGCGCGACAACGCCGTAGAGGACCAGGTTGATGCTGATGGTGAGCGATACGATGCTCGTCGACCACCCGAACTCCTCCTGGAGCGGGACCATCAAGGCTCCGGGCGCACCGCGGAAACCTGCTGCTCCGAGTAGAGCCAGAAAAGCGACGGCCGCGACCCACCAGGCGGGGTGAATGCGCACTGCGGATCGTGATGCCATTCGATCTAACTTTCTTGAGCGAAGTTATATGCTGGACAGACGGTACCTAAAACTCGAGGCGATGGGAAGACATGGCACTGCGGTCGGATTGGTCCGAGGAGAACTGCCCGATCAGGCGGTCCCTCGATGTTCTCGGTGATCCTTGGGTGTTGCTGATCGTGCGTGACGTCTTGCACGGGCGCGGACGGTTCGACTCGTTGCGTTCGAACCTCGGGATTTCCGAAGCCGTCCTCAGCCGCAGGCTTTCCGCCATGGTCGATGCAGGATTGCTGGCTCGCGTCGAATACGACAACGGCGGGCGTACACGGCAGGCGTACGTCGCGACCGAGGCTGCAGCAGAACTGCTTCCGATCCTTCAGCAGCTGGCGCTGTGGGGTGAACGACACACCGTGACCCCCGAAGGCGGCGGCCACATGGCGATGGTTCACCGCACGTGCCACACCGACACTGTGCAGGGCGAGGTATGCAGCGGGTGCGGTGACACACTGCGCCCCGAGGACATGACGTGGGTGAAGCCCTGGCAGGACACGGTCGATGATCTGGTCCCCGCCGGCTATCTGAAGCAACCCTGACTGCCGATATACCCCCGAGTTGTGCGCCCAGAACTCCTCGCGACGCACAACAGGGGGGTAAATCGGGAATACGTCAGCGCGGAGCCAACCGCCACAGAGACGTGGTCTCGCGGCTTCGCGCAGCGTGGAAGAGGTCGTCGGCGTCGCGCGCCCGAGGGTGCGTCGGCGTTGTGTCCGTTCTACCGAGCACCAGCAGGCCTGCCCGGTCGATTGCGGCCAAGAGATCGTCCCGCGTGGCGAGCCCGAGGAGTTCCGCCAGATCGGAGATCACCAACCAGGCTTCGCCGCCGGGTTCGAGATGCTTGCCGAGGCGGTCGAGGAAGGCTCGGAGCATGCGGCTGCCGGGGTCGTAGATTGCGTGTTCGATACCCGACGTCGGCTTGGTGGGAATCCACGGCGGATTGCACACGACCAGCGAGGCGCGTCCGGCCGGAAAGATGTCGGCGAGCTGTACCTCGACCTGGTCGGCGAACCCCAATCTGTCGAGATTTGCTGTGGCGCATGCGATTGCGCGTGGGTCCTTGTCCGTTGCAATGACGTGTGCGATACCGCGTTTCGCCAGCACTGCGGCAAGAACGCCTGTGCCGGTTCCGATGTCGAACGCAGTGGTGGACCCGGAGGGGAGAGGAGTGTCGGCGACGAGCTGTACGTACTCACCACGCAGCGGCGAGAAGACCCCGAAATGTGGTTCGATGTTGGCGTCGAGGGCCGGAATGTGTACCCCTGTGCGTCGCCACTCGTGAGCGCCGATGAGGCTGAGCAGCTCTCGAAGCGACAGCAGCGATGGCTCTGCAGACTCGCCGTACGCCTCGGTGGCCGCGAGTCTCACATCGGGCGCTCGTGGGTAGTCGAGGACGTAGTTCGCGTCGAGTTCGACGAGCAGCATTCCGAGGATGCGCGCCCGCCGAGCCTGGTCCTGACGGTGTAGGTGAAAGTCCTCCGCGGGCGAGGCAGTCGGCTTTCGAGCCCGAGTCTGGGCTCGTCGGGTGATCGCCTTCATCAGTTGGCGTGCATTGTTGAAATCGCCACGCCACAGCATGTATTCGCCGATCGATGCGCGCTTGTAGGCAACATCGGCGGAGATGTCGTCGCGGACGATGTGGACGGCCTTCGGCGGCGGCGCGTTGTTCTCCGAACGCCACAGCGCCGAGCGTTGCTGCCCGTCCTCGGTCCATCCGACAGTTGCGTGCACGTCACTCCTATATCGGGGTATGGGGACCCCCTTCGGCCAACGAGAAGTCAACCACAGCGAGCGATGATGCGACGCGCATGCGCGATGACCGGGGCATCGACCATCTGCCCACGTAACGTGAAGACCCCACGGTTGTTCGATACGGCGTCGAGCACGCTGTTGGCCCATTCGATCTCGTCGTCGGTCGGAGCGTAGGCCTGACGAATGACCGGGATGTGGCTGGGGTGGATGGCGACCTTGCCGTCGAAGCCCACGGCGACCGCATCCTCGGCTTCCTCGCGCACCCCGTCGAGATTCGGGATGTCGAGGAATACGGAATCGAGCGCGAACAGTCCGCGTGCCTTCGTCGCCAACAGTGTTTGTGACCGGACATGCTGTGCCACAGCGCGGTAGCGACCGTCGGTGAATCTGCTCGAGTTTCCGCCCATCGCCGCAACAAGATCTTCGGCACCCCACATGGCACCCACAGCGTTGTCGGCTCCGAGCGAAGAATGGCACTCGATCGCACCTGCGGGGGATTCGAACAATGCGATCACTTCGCGCGGTGACACAGCCTCGATCTGTGCCGCCGATTCGCACTTCGGCAGCATGACGACGGTGTACTCGGTGCGATCGAGTGCCTCGAGGTCAGCCGACCAGTCCGGCGTCCCGTGTGGATTGATCCTGACGACGGTCCTGGCCGGGTCCATCGGCGTCGCCACGAGGGCTTCACGTGCGGCGGGCTTGTCTGCGGCGGCGACTCCGTCCTCGAGATCGAGGATGACGACGTCTGCGCGCGCTGCCGCCTTCTCGAACCTCTCAGGTCGGTCGGCAGGACAGAACAGCCACGCTGGTCCCGCCGGAAACCAGCTCATGACAGCTCGCCAGAAGGCCGTAGCCGAACCAGAGTCTTGCGAACAGCGAGAGCCACGACGTCACCGTGCTGGTTGCGCCCGGTGTGCGTGAACGTCACGATGCCCTCGCCAGGACGGGACTTGGACTCCCGCTTGTCGGAGATCTGTGTCTCCGCGTACAGGGTGTCGCCGTGGAAGAGCGGTTTTGGGAACGTGACCTCGGAGAAACCCAGATTCGCGACGATGGTTCCCTGCGTCAGCTGCGCGACCGACAGTCCGACCAGCGTGGATACGGTGAACATCGAGTTGACCAGACGCTGCCCGAACTGCGTTGTCTCGCTGTATGCGGCGTCGAGATGCAGTGCCTGAGTGTTCATGGTCTGGGTGGTGAACAGTGTGTTGTCCGCCTCGGTGATGGTGCGTCCGGGGCGATGCTCGTAGATGGCGCCGAGTTCCATCTCTTCGAACCATAGTCCGCGCTGACGAATTCGCTTGTCCGTCATAGTCCGAGACTCCTAGCGATGAGCATCAGCTGCACTTCGGTTGTGCCCTCGCCGATTTCGAGGATCTTGCTGTCGCGGTAGTGCCGAGCGACAACGTATTCGTTCATGAACCCGTATCCGCCGTGGATCTGCGTCGCATCTCGCGCGTTGTCCATCGCAGCTTCGGAGGCGACGAGTTTGGCGATGGATGCTGCCTTCTTGAACGGCTTGCCTGCCAGCATCAGCGCTGCCGCGTCGTAGTAGGCGGTACGAGCGGTGTGTGCGCGTGCTTCCATGCGGGCGATCTTGAACGAGATCGCCTGGTTGTGGCCGATGGGATGGCCGAAGGCTTCTCGTTCCTTCGAGTACTTGACGCTTTCGTCCACGCATCCTTGAGCGGCACCGACCGATACCGCTGCGATTGCGATACGACCCTCGTCGAGGATGTGCAGAAAGTTTGCGTATCCGCGGCCTTCCTGGCCGAGGAGGTTCTCCTGCGGCACCCGTACGTCGGTGAAGCTCAACGGGTGCGTGTCGGAGGCGTTCCAGCCGACCTTGTTGTATGCCGGTTCGGCGACGAAACCGGGAGTGTTCGTAGGCACCAATATCGACGAGATCTGCTTGCGGCCGGTGGCCTCGTCGACGCCGGTTACCGCGGTGACGGTCACCAGTTCGGTGATGTCGGTGCCGGAGTTGGTGATGAACTGCTTGCTGCCGTTGATGATCCAGTCACCGCCGTCACGTTTGGCGGTGGTCTTGGTGCCGCCCGCGTCGCTACCGGCGCCGGGCTCGGTCAAACCGAAGGCGGCCAAGGCCTGCCCCGAGGTCAGCTTGGGAAGCCACTCCTGTTTCTGGGCGTCGTTGCCGAAGCGATACACCGGCATCGCACCAAGTGAAACCCCTGCCTCCAGAGTCATCGCGACACTCTGATCGACCTTGCCGAGTTCCTCGAGCGCTAGGCACAGGGCGAAATAGTCACCGCCCATGCCGCCGTACTCCTCGGGAAACGGCAAGCCGAACAGGCCCATGTCAGCCATGCCGCGGACGACCTCGTACGGGAAGGAGTGCTCCTCGTCGTGCTTCGCCGAGACCGGTGCGACGACGGTACGCGCGAAATCGGCGACCGACTTGGCCAGTTGCTGGTACTCATCGGGCAGGTTCGCCGACGACAGGTAATCGGTCATGACTGATCCTTGTCTTCGTTGGGGACGATTCGCGCCAGCAGCTGGTCGACGCGGACTTGATCTCCGACTGCGACAACCAGTTCCACGGTGCCGTCGATCGGGGTGGTGAGTGTGTGTTCCATCTTCATCGCTTCGACGACGACCACGGCAGTGCCTGCGGTGATCAGCTCGCCGCTGCTCGTTCCGACTGCGATGACCGAACCTGGCATGGGGGAGACGATCTCGGCATCCCCCGAGTGTGCGTCCTCGTCGCGAACACTCGGTTCGGCGACCGTGCGGAGTTGCCACGTTCCCTGTGCGCTCGAAATCCACGTTGCCGAATCGCTTCGGGCGAATTCCATGGTTTCACGACGGCCGTCGACGACGACGGTGATCGTGTCGGTGGTTGTATGCGCGTAAAGGGTGCTCGCGGGCTGATCGTCGATCGCGACCGTCGCGGACTCGGGTGTTCCGACGATGGCGACGTGCACCGACCTGTCTCCGCTTGTGAGGCGGCGAACGAACGGTGCCTGGGAACCGACCCGCCATCCCGACGGCATCGCCCAGATGTCGTGGCCCGCATCCTCCCACGTTTGAATCCACTCCACCGCGGCAGCTGCGATCAGTGCCTCGTCGGTGACGACCGAGGCAGTGAAGTCCTCGACTCGTCGATCGAGCAAACCGGTGTCGAGCCGCCCCGCACGAACATCGTTGTCGGCGAGCAGGAAACGAGCGAATTCGATGTTGGTGATGACCCCGAGGACTGCCGTCTGCGACAAGGCGCGATCGAGAGTGCGCAGCGCGCTACCACGGTCCGGTCCGTACGCGATGACCTTCGAGAGCATCGGATCGTAGTTACTGCCGACCTCGGTGCCGACGGCGAGGCCGGAGTCGACGCGGATGCCGTCGCCGACTGGCTCGCGAAGCCCGACGACCGTGCCGCCGGTGGGCAGAAACCCGCGGCCGGGGTCCTCCGCGTACACCCGGGCCTCGATCGCGTGGCCAGTGAGTGTGATGTCGTCCTGGGCGATCGTCAGTGCTTCTCCCGCCGCGACGCGGACTTGCCACTCGACGAGGTCGAGCCCGGTCACCAGTTCGGTGACGGGGTGCTCGACCTGCAGGCGTGTGTTCATCTCCATGAAGAAGAACTCGTCTGGGTTGTCGGCCGAGACGATGAACTCTACTGTCCCTGCGCCGGCGTAGTCGACGCTGCGAGCCGTGTTGCAGGCCGCGGCTCCGATACGCGCACGTGTCGCCTCGTCGAGCAGAGGTGAGGGAGCCTCCTCGATGACCTTCTGGTGGCGTCGCTGCAGGCTGCATTCGCGTTCGCCGAGGTGGATGACGTTGCCATGCTGGTCGGCCAGTATCTGCACCTCGATGTGGCGGGGACGCAACACGAACCGTTCGAGGAAGAGTGTGTCGTCGCCGAACGAGGATGCCGCTTCGCGACGTGCACTCGCCAATGCTGCGGGGAGGTCCTCGGCTCGTTCGACCAGCCGCATGCCCTTGCCGCCACCGCCTGCAGACGGTTTGACCAGCACGGGGAAGCCGACGTCTTCAGCGCCTGCGATGAGGTCGGCGTCGGTCAGACCCGGACGCGATATTCCCGGCACCACTGGGACGCCGAATTCGGAGACGGCGGCCTTGGCTGCGATCTTGTCGCCCATGACCTCGATCGCTCGGGCCGGTGGACCGAGGAAGGCGATGTCGGCTGCCGCGCACGCGGCCGCGAACTCGGCGTTCTCGGACAGGAACCCATATCCCGGATGAATGGCCTGCGCTCCGGTGCGTTGCGCGGCCTCGATGACCTTGGGTATGGACAGGTAGCTGTCGCGGGCGTTGGCCGGTCCGAGGTGGACTGCGGTGTCGGCCTCGGCGACGTGCCGTGCGCCTGCGTCGGCGTCGCTGTAGACGGCAACGGACCGAATGCCCATGCGCCGCAGCGTTCGTGCCACGCGCACAGCGATCTCGCCACGGTTCGCGATGAGGACGGTGTCGATCTGTTCGGTCATGTCAGTCACATTCTGAAAACGCCGTAGGAGACCTGCTCGAGCGGCGCGTTGGCGCACGCGGCGAGGGCAAGTCCGAGAACCTGTCTGGTGTCAGCGGGATCGATGATGCCGTCGTCCCACAGTCGAGCCGTCGAATAGTAGGGGTTGCCTTGAGTTTCGTACTGTTCGCGGATCGGGGCCTTGAACGATTCCTGGTCCTCGTCCGACCAGGGTGTGCCTGCGGCGTCCTGCTGATCGCTGCGGACGGTGGCCAGCACCGACGCCGCCTGTTCGCCGCCCATGACCGAGATCCGGGCGTTGGGCCACATGAACAGGAACCTAGGGGAGTAGGCGCGGCCGCACATCGAGTAGTTCCCTGCCCCATAGGAACCACCGATCACGACGGTGATCTTCGGTACTCGGGCACATGCGACGGCGGTGACCATCTTGGCGCCGTGCTTGGCGATTCCGCCGGCTTCGTAATCTCGCCCGACCATGAATCCGGACAGATTCTGCAGGAACACCAGCGGGATGCTGCGCTTGTCACACAGTTCGATGAAATGTGCGCCCTTCATGGCCGATTCGGAGAACAGAACCCCGTTGTTGGCGATGATGCCGACGGGGTGCCCGTGAACATGGGCGAATCCCGTGACGAGAGTCTTGCCGTACTCGGCTTTGAATTCGTCGAAGTCGCCGCCGTCGACGACGCGGGTGATGACTTCTCGGGCGTCGTAGGGGGTGCGAGGGTCGGTCGGCACGACGTCGTACAGCTCGGTCTGTGCGGCGATGGGATCGCGAGTCGCGATGACGTCCCATGGCCGCGGACCGCGCGGCCCGAGGGTGGAGATGATGGTACGGACTCGTTTCAGCGCGTCGCGATCATCCTCGGCGAGGTGGTCGGTGACGCCGGAGATCTTCGAGTGCAGGTCGCCGCCACCGAGTTCCTCGGCTGTGACGACTTCGCCGGTGGCTGCTTTCACCAGAGGAGGGCCGCCGAGGAAGATCGTGCCCTGATCCTTGACGATGATGGCCTCGTCGCTCATCGCGGGAACATAGGCGCCACCCGCGGTGCACGAACCCATCACTGCCGCGATCTGTGCAATACCCTTGGCGCTCATCGTCGCCTGGTTGTAGAAGATGCGTCCGAAGTGGTCGCGGTCAGGAAAGACCTCGTCCTGGCGCGGCAAGAATGCACCGCCCGAGTCGACGAGGTAGATACACGGCAGCATGTTCTGCAGCGCAATCTCTTGCGCGCGCAGGTGCTTCTTGACGGTCATCGGGTAGTAGGTGCCGCCCTTGACGGTGGCGTCGTTGGCGACGATGACGCACTCGCGTCCAGAGACGCGGCCGATCCCGGCGATGACCCCGGCTCCCGGGCATTCGTCGTCGTACAGGCCGTTCGCCGCGAGCGGAGCAATCTCGAGGAACGGACTCCCCGGATCAAGTAGTTCGTTCACCCGGTCCCTGGGGAGGAGTTTGCCGCGGGCGACGTGGCGCTCTCGCGACTTCTCGCTACCGCCGCGCGCGGCGGTAGCGAGCCGGGCGGAAAGGTCGCGGGTCAGCTGCTCGTGCGCTGCCCTGTTGACCGCTGTATCGATTGCCATCTTGTGCGCGCCTTCGGTCTCATCCTGCGGATCAGCTGAGTTGAGTTAATGAGGAATAACTCAGCAAATAGTAAACTATGATTAACTGAGTTGTCCAGGGTCGAGTACAGAGGGGGAGCGCGATGACTGTCCAGGAGTCGAAATCGGGCACTCTGCGAGACCAGCGGAAAGCCGAACGGCGAGCGCAATTGTTGGCTGCAGCGGCAGCACTGTTCGCCGAACGAGGATTCGCATCGGTGCGACTAGAGGACTTGGGTGCAGCCGTCGGAATCAGTGGCCCTGCGGTGTATCGCCACTTTCCGAACAAGGAATCCGTGCTGACCGAGTTGTTGGTCGAGATTTCGGTCTTTCTTCTCGACGGCGGCAAGCGTGTTGTGGATCAGCGGCCGGCCGGCCTCGATGCGCTGTTCGATCTGATCGAGTTTCATTTGGACTTCGCTGTCGGGTCCCCGGCGTTGATTCGGATCCAGGACCGTGACCTGCACAGCCTGCCTGAGGCTGCGCGACGCAAGGTGCGGCGTATGCAGCGCGAGTACGTGGAGTTGTGGGTGACGACTCTGTGTGCCACGGACGACTCGTTGACCGATTCCGATGCGAGGACAAAGGCTCATGCGGTGTTCGGCCTTATCAACTCCACGCCCTACAGTGCTGGAAGAAGTCCATCACGCAGTACTCGAACCGTGTTGCGGGAGATGGCTATCGGGGCGCTCGGCGTGAGTGCGCAGTCAAAGGCGTTCACGGAGTGAACGCGCGGGCGATGCATGTGTCTATGCTCGAACAGTTTCGGTCGATGGGTTGGATAGCACCGCCGATCCGCGTTGAATCAAGCACAACATCTTCGAGAATCTATGGAGGAAAACAGTGACTACGTCGGTGATTGTGGCTGGGGCTCGGACCCCGGTGGGTCGTTTGTCGGGGGCGTTGAAGGATTTTTCGGGGTCGGATTTGGGTGGGATTGCGATTCGGGGTGCGTTGGAGAAGTCGGGGGTGGGTCCGGAGTTGGTGGAGTACGTGATCATGGGGCAGGTGTTGACGGCGGGGGCGGGTCAGATGCCGGCGCGTCAGGCTGCGGTGGCTGCGGGTATTGCGATGGATGTGCCGGCGTTGTCGATCAACAAGGTGTGTTTGTCGGGTGTGGATGCGATTGCCTTGGCGGATCAGTTGATTCGGGCCGGTGAGTTCGAGGTGATTGTTGCTGGTGGTCAGGAGTCGATGACGCAGGCTCCGCATTTGTTGGAGAAGTCGCGTGCGGGGTTCAAGTTCGGTGATGTGACGATGAAGGATCACCTTGCCTATGACGGGTTGTATGACGTTTTCACTGATCAGGCGATGGGTGGGTTGACGGAGTCGTGTAACGAGGGTGCGGTGGCGTGTAGTCGTGAGGAGCAGGATGCGTTCGCGGCGGCGTCGCATCAGCGTGCGGCTGCGGCGTGGAAGAACGGTGTGTTCGATGAGGAGGTGGTGCCGGTGGAGGTTGCGCAGCGTAGGGGTGATCCGGTGGTGTTTGCGCAGGATGAGGGGATCCGCGGGGATACGACGGTGGAGTCGTTGGGGAGGTTGCGGCCGGCGTTTTCTAGTTCGGGGACGATCACGGCGGGTAATGCCTCGACGATCAATGATGGTGCTGCTGCGGTGGTGGTGATGAGTCGGGCGAAGGCGGAGAGTTTGGGGTTGGCGTGGGTTGCGGAGATCGGTGCGCATGGGGTGGTGGCGGGTCCGGATTCGTCGTTGCAGTCGCAGCCTGCGCGGGCGATTGTGAAGGCGTGTGGTCGGGAGGGGATCGATCCGGTGGAGTTGGATTTGGTGGAGATCAACGAGGCGTTCGCGGCGGTGGGTATTGCGTCGATGCGTGAGTTGGGGATTGCGGAGGATCGGGTCAATGTCAATGGGGGTGCGATTGCGATCGGGCATCCGTTGGGGATGTCGGGTGCTCGGATTGTGTTGCATCTGGTGTTGGAGTTGGCGCGTCGTGGTGGTGGTGTCGGTGCGGCGGCGTTGTGTGGCGGTGGTGGTCAGGGTGATGCCCTGATCCTGCGAGTGCCCAAGAAATAGAGGTCACCCCGCCGAGCGGACGTAGGGACGGATCGGCGGACCGATTCTGTGCACGCGCCTTACCGCAGGACTTTCGTCAGCCGTCACCTCGGAACGCGGGGTGACGGCTGCGGAGGGTTCCGGCGCCGGAGTTCGTGTGGATTCGTCGGCGGCTTCGAAGGGCGTCCCGTCCAGTGCGCGCTCCTTCGACGTGGTCGCACCCCAAATCCCGTACGGCTCGCCGGCGTCGAGCGCGTAGTCCCGGCAACGCTGCAGTACCGGACATCTCGAGCAGACCGCCTTGGCTTGCTCCTCGATAACCGCGAGCGCGCGTCCGCGAGCACTGCTCGGCGGGTAGAACACGGCTGGGTCCTCGTGTCTACAGGAACCGAGTAGCTGCCACTCCCATTGCTCGACAACAGGTGCCGGCAACCTCGGTGGCAGGGCGCGGTAACGGGTCACGGCACTGTGGGCATCGGCGGACATGGCCCTCCTTCACGTCTACGAGTTGATTCCGGCGAACTTCCCGAACATGCTCGCCACGGTTGCGGCCGTGTTCCGAACGAGTTCGGTTGTAGCGATCGACATTTCGCTGAGTTGTGCCGGACCGGCGGCGATCGACAGTGCCGCGGTGATTCCGGCGTCACGGGTCTGCTGGGGAGTCAGGCCGACACGACCGGCGATGACCACCACAGGGCAATGCGGTGGAGCCGCCCGCCGGACGCCGGCAACGACTTTGCCTCGCAACGACTGCGAGTCGAATGATCCCTCGCCCGTGATAACCAGAGCAGCGTCCGCACACAGCCGATCGAATCCGACGGCGTTCAGGACCATGTCCGACCCAGGCATCAAGCGCACATCGAGGAATGCACTCAGACACGCTGGGAGGCCGCCCGCTGCACCGGCGCCCGGAATCTCGGTGACATCGATGCCGGTCTCCGCGGCCAGGATCGACGCAAGATGTGCCAGCCCCGCATCGATGGCCTTCACGTCTTCGGCCGTGGCCCCTTTCTGCGGTCCGAAGACCGCCGCGGCGCCGTGCGTGCCGAGAAGGGGATTGTCGACGTCGAGTGCGACCCGGATGCGGACCTGTTGGGCACGGGGATGAAGCTGAGTCAGATCGATCCGAGCTATGTCGGTGAGACCGGCTGCGCCCGAGGCGACTTCGTGGCCGTCATTGTCCAGGAAGCGCGCACCGAGCGCCGACAGAAACCCTGTGCCGCCGTCGTTGCTTGCGCTGCCACCGATACACAGGAGAATCTCGGTTACATCATCGTCGAGAAGACGACGAGCCAGGAGTCCGACGCCGTAGCTGTCGGCGCGCATCGGCTGGAGTTCCGCGTCGGACACATGGGGGAGGCCGTTCGCTTCGGCGGCCTCGATGACGCCGGTTCTACCAGAGATCGCAACGCGGGCGTGACGCTTTCGACCGAGAGCGTCCACGGTGGCTACCGAGCTGGTGGCGGCATCAAGGGCGGTGGCCAGTGCGTCGAGCGTGCCTTCGCCGCCGTCTGCGAGCGGACACTCGACGACAACAGCCGATGAGCCGAGCGCGTCGCGCACTCCGGCGGCCATCGCGGACGCCACTTCGGTCGCCGATCGGGAGCCCTTGAAGGAATCCGGTGCGACGACAATGACGTTCTTGCGTTGGTCCATGACTGCAGGTTAGGACACTGAATCCACAGAAAGTATGGTCGTCAAAGACATAAAACCCATCGAAATTCCCGCGAGACCAATGCGTCATGCACTGTTCGTCTTGTCGCTGTCGGCGAGTTGCCGAGCTGCAGCAAGCGCCAACTTCATGGTCACGGCGTCGTCGAAGAGTCGCAGATCGAGCCCGGTCAGCTCCTTGATCCGCGCCAGGCGTTGCACGACGGTATTGCGGTGGGTATGCAGTGCGGTTGCCGACGTGACGACGGACAGGTTGTGGGAGATCACCACCGAGGCCGTCTCGCGCAGCGTCGGGTTCAGTGGTGCGAGAATGCGCTCGACCGAGTCACGGGCAATTGCGTCGGGTTGTCGACTCACAAGCACGTCGACGTCGAGACTGGACAATTCGTGGACGAGGCCGTCGGGAACGGAGTGCCCGAGCAACACTCTCAGTTTCTGTGCGTCCACGAGCAATTCCGGCATCGTCGCGCCGGCGCGGCCGCACACGACGGACGCCCCCGCGGCGTGCAGTCGATCGACGACTACCCCGCGAGTGCCGGCATCGGACGAACCCACGAGAACCCAGAGGGAACCGTCGCGTTCGATCGCGACGGCGTTGTCGATTCCCACCAGGCTGTTTCGATGACTCGACGCGTCCGGCTGACAGCTCGAACTGCTGCGCGCGACGAGAATGGTCCATGGCGAGCGGAGCGGTCTGCCGACGTCGCGCAGCTTCGCCAGCACGCGAGCTTCCGACACCCCGGCACCGTCGATCATCGCATTGAGCAGATCGTGGAGAGTCGCTTCTCGCCAACGTGAATCGTCGAGATGCTGCTCTTGCTTGAGCAGTAGTGACACCGTCAGAACCAGAACGCGGGCAATGGGTTCGACGATGGTCGGCGTACCGGTGATTCCGACTACTCCCACCGGAACTCCGTCGATGACGAGAGGCACGTTGACGCCCATACGAGTGTCTGCTCGGTCTGCCTCGATGCGGATGGCATCGCGTCGTTCGAGCGCCAGAACCGCACCGTGGTGCACGGTCCCGAGGCGTGAGGGGTCGACAGACGCGATGATGATCCCGCGGTCGTCCATGATGTTGACGTTGTGCGTGACGACGGGACGTACCTGGTCCACGACGCGTTGGGCGAGCTCGGCGGTCAGTATCGAACTCCGCATCGCCCGAGCCTACCGGGCCCCAGTGGTCGGAGCCCAGTGTCTGGACCGACCGAACGGCGCACCGACGCTCTCTGATCTGATGGGGCGGACCATTCACGCGTTGATGTCCCCGGAAAGGGGTTGTTTCGATGGCTCGCTTTCGCTTGAAGCCGGTATCCGACCACAGTATTTTCGAGACGGCGAAGTACACCTACACGTACACGTTGGATCTCGCGGCCGATGCGAACACCGTCTGGGCCGGCCTCACGGCAGACCAACCGTTGGCGTGGTGTTCGGCATTGAAGGGAAAGTACACCTCGGGGCGTCCGTTCGAGAGCGGAACTACTCGCAGCGTCGTCGTCGCTCGCCTCCTTGGCTTGAACGAGCGATTCTTCGAATGGGACGAGAGCAATCGGCGTCATTCCTTCTACGTCGAGAGCGCGAGCTTGCCGCTCTTCGGCGTGTTTGCGGAGGACTACCAGATCACGCCCACCGCGACCGGCTGCCGATTTGTCTGGCGCTTCGCCTTGGAAGCCAGGCCGGGCTTGGGAGTCCTGCTGGCAGTGACTCAACCACTGAACAAGAAGGTGCTTCTCGACGGTTTGGTGCGCGACACGATCGCCCACTTCGGGCACGCGTGACCCCTGGAGTGATCTTCAGAGCACGTGACTTCCGTACATCTCGCCGAGCGGGTCGGCGATCAGTTCGATGCGGGCGCCGTCGGGGTCGCGGAAGTAGAGCGATACCTCGCTGTGCTCGGCCAGTTCGATTCCGGCATCGATCAGCCTGGCGCGCAGGATTTCCCAGCGGTTCGGTTCGACGCTGATCGCTACGTGATGCAGCCCTCCGAGGACTTCCTGATACGGCCCGACCTCGAGCCCGGGAAAGTCGAAGAATGCGAGGAGGTTGCCGTTGCCGATGTCGAAGAAGAAGTGCGACGAACCTGGGTAGTCGCGGTTCTCGATCAGTTCCGTCAGTGGGAATTCCAACACGCCCTGATAGAACTCCACTGTTCGCTGGACGTCACTGCTGATCAGTGCCGTATGGTGCAGTCCACGCGCGGACGATCTCGGACGTTCATTCTTGGGGACCAGATACTGGTCCTTGATTCGTTCGCGTTCGTTTGCATGATGCAGGGACCGCTGCTTGTCGTCTGTCGTGCTCATGGCCGAACTCCTCGTGGTGGCGTGCCCGCCGGGCAACGCGGATAGTTGCAGTGTCAATTATATGAAGAATAGGCTGTAGGCCATGAACGCGACGCGATGGCTCGAACCTCAGGAGCAATACGCCTGGCGCGCGTACCTCGAAGCAACACGGCTTCTCGTTCGCACTCTGGACAATCAATTGACCCGTGATACCGGCATCTCGTTCACCGATTTCGAGTTGCTCGTCGTGTTGTCCGAGGCGCCGGAACGGCGACTCCGCATGAGTGAACTGGCGGACGCTGTCACTACCACCCGTAGCGGGGTCACTCGTGCGAGCAGCCGCTTGGTGGACGCAGGCTGGGTAATTCGAGTCAAGTGCGAGAACGACAAGCGAGGAATGTCCGCCGAGCTGACCGACGCCGGTATGGCCAAGCTGACAGCCGCAAGCCCGGGTCATGTAGCAGCCGTGCGGGAGAACATGTTCGATCTCCTTTCGGCCGACGATGTCGACGCGATCGGCCGAGGTTGTCAGCGCATGCGCGAGCATATGTCCGGCAAATCGGGAACCGCTCGCTGAAGCATCGACCCGCCGCGTATGCCGAGCCCCTGGTCGGCGAGGACCGGTCTAAGCTCGGCACTGTGGCGTGGGGCGATGGTCTACAGCTGGCGGCAATCGTTCTGCTGTGCGGGGTGGGGGCCTGCCTGATCGTGGTGGGCGCGTACGGATCGGGCGGGCTGATGCTTGCTGTGTCGGCCTTCTGGTTCTGGCGGTTGTACCGAACAGGAGAGTGACTGGCTAGCGTTCCGGGCGTGGGACTTCGGTTTCCCATCGAGCACGCCGCTCGTCGTCGGTTTGTTCCCACCACGGTGTACCCCGTTCGCCTAGGGCGACTTTGGCCGCTTGTACACCGGCTCGCGACTCCGGTGCGCCGTCCGTCGCGCGGACGTCGCGCCTCCAGGCCATCAAGATCGATCGCAGTTCGGCGCCCCGTTCCTCTGGGATGTCAGGGTCGGTCGCGCGCCAACGGCGGCCTTTGATCACGATATATCGACCGTCGTCGGTGTACTCGGGTTGCTCGGCCATGACTCCGACGTTAACCGTCTATTGACATGCAAGCCGTTACTTGCCTATTGTCGATCTGTGCCCGAGGAGCCGGGAGTTGCCGAGTTGTTCAAAGCCTTGGCCGACCCGACCCGTCGAGTGATCCTCGACGAGTTGGTTCTCAGGGACGAGCAGACATTGTTCGAGCTGTGCACCAGGCTGGTCTCCATACACGGCATGTCTTCGTCGAGGCAAGCGGTCTCGCAACACTTGGATGTCCTCGAAGCCGCGGGGCTGGTCCGAGTGGAGCGTAAGGGCCGCTACAAGTTTCACTTTCTCGACACCGCGCCGCTGGCACGCATCGCCGAGAGATGGACCTCCCCGCATCACCCTGAACCGAAGGAACTGTCATGAAGATCTACATCTCGAGTCTGATGGTCACCGATCAGAACAAGGCCCGTGACTTCTATACCGAAATCCTTGGTTTCGTGGTCAAGCACGACATTCCTTTGGGGGAACACTCGTGGCTCACCCTGGTGAGTCCCGGCAACGAGGACGGGCCGGAACTCGGACTCGAACCGGCCGAGCATCCTGCAGTGAAGCCGTTCCGGGATGCACTCATGGAAGATGGCATTCCCGCAACCTCGTTCGCCGTCGAGGACGTGTACGCCGAATACGAACGTCTCCTCGCTCTCGGCGTCGTGTTCACTCAGAAGCCAACCGAGATGGGCCCGGTCACGGTCGCGACGTTCGACGACACCTGCGGCAATCTCATTCAGATTTCCAGCTACGCAGGCTAGGTACGCGCACTATCCTCGAGCCATGGCGACGCTGGACGACGTGGAACTTTTGGTGAGCGAGCTGCCCGACGTGTCCACCGGTACGAGCTACGGAAACAGGGCGTGGTCTGTCGGAGGCAAGGTCTTCGCGTGGGAGCGGCCGTTCAGCAAAGCCGATATCAAGCGATTCGGGGACGAGTCGCCTCCGTCGGGACCGATCCTGGGAATCCGCACCGAAGATCTGGGGGACAAGGAAGCGATCCTGTCGGCGCATGCGAAATCATGCTTCACGATAAGCCATTTCGACGGCTTCTCGGCGGTCCTGGTTCAGGTGGAAGCTGCGGACATAGAGGAGCTACGCGAACTGCTCACCGATGGTTGGCTGGTCTACGCGCCCGCGGCGGTGGCGAAGGCCTTCTTGGGCGACCGGTGATCCGACAGGACGGATAGGGCTTCCTGTTCGTCCTTTCGGAGCATGCTCGGATCTACTGATCGAATCGGATGTCCTCGGTCGGCACAGCTCCCGTCGTCCTGCCCGGAGCTTTCTGATTGTCCCAGTACAGGTTGGTGTGCGCGATGACCTGCGCCGGAGGGGGAGCGCCCCACTTGCTCAGGTCTTCGGTTGTGTGCGCGTCGCTGACGAGAGTGGCGTCGTAGCCGCGGGCGAGGGCGCCGTGCAATGTGCTGCGGATGCAGAAATCGGTTTGCGCACCGGCTATGACGAGTGCGCCGACGGCCAGCTCGGCGAGAACGGACTCGAGCTCTGTTTCCTCGAACGAGTCGCCGAAAGTCTTGTGGATCAAGGGTTCGGAAGCATCTCTGGTGAGTTCGGGAACGTATTCCCACCCCGCTGACCCTTCGACCAGCTCTTCGGACGAATGTTGGACCCATACGATCGGCACTGCTGCCGCTCGTGCCTTCGCGACCAGCTCGGCGATTCGAGACACAACTGCGTCGGACTCGATCGAGGAGGCCATGACATCGTTCTGGACATCGACTACGAGCAATGCTGTGTTCGGACGGTCGGTCAGAGTGGTCATGGTTGCGACCATAGTCACCGCAGCGGAAACTGTGTGCCAGTCGCTTACAACCTCAGTAGACATCCCGGACGTATCGCTTCTCGGCCGCGAGAGCCCTCACGTATGCCTCGGCACTTGACGGGGCGAGCTTTCCATGTTGAGCGACAATGCCTTTCAAGGTGTTGTCGACGTCCTTGGCCATGCGTGTCGCGTCGCCGCACACGTAGAAGTGAGCCCCTTGCTGGAGCCATTTCCACACTTCCGCGCCGTTCTCGGTCATTCGATCCTGCACGTAGACCTTCGACGACTGGTCACGTGAGAACGCCACATCGAGACGGGTGAGAGATCCGCCGTCGAGCATGCTCGTCAGTTCGTCGCGGTAGTAGAAGTCGGTTGCCGCATGCTGTTCGCCGAAGAACAGCCAGTTCGGTCCTGAGTGGCCGAGTGCACGTCGCTCATGGAGGAATGCTCGGAATGGCGCCACGCCTGTTCCTGGCCCCACCATGATCATCGGTACCGTCGGGTCTTCAGGTGGCTTGAAGTGCGACGACTTCTGCACGAATATGCCGACGTCCTCGCCGGCTGCGTGATCAGCCAGATACGTCGAGCACACACCACGCCGCGGCACGCCGTGCACGTTGTAGCGCACGGTCGATACCGTCAGCTGCACCTCGTTCGGATTCTCTTTGGGGCTCGAAGAGATCGAATAGAGCCGCGGTTGAAGGGGTTTCAATACCGTCAGCCAGTCGTCGACACCGGCGCGCACCGGCGCATGGGTCAGCACGTCGATGGACTGACGCCCCCACAACCAATCCGTCAGCGCGCTTCTGTTCTCGGGCATCAGCAGTCGCTCGAGGTCTGCGTCCCGGGTGCGGGTTTGGACGAATCGGAGTAGGTCGGGCGTTGCCTTCGCGATCTCGAGCCGATCTCGAAGAGCCAGCCGCAGCGGCATCGAATCATGCCCAGCGATATCCACGACGGTGTCTCCGCCCAGCCCGGTCGCCTGCAGCCATTCATCGACGAGTGCATCGCTGTTGCGCGGCCACACTCCGAGAGCGTCCCCGGCCTCGTAGCTCAGAGTGCCCTCGGGAAGGTGAAAACCGAACTGGCGCACGTCTTTCGTAGACCCGGGTGCGTTCAGGGGCGTATTGCGCACGAGCGCGGTAGGAAGCGGTGCCTTCTTGCCGTACGTTGTGGCGGCTGGAGGGCGAACGTTTGCGACTGCCGTGCTTGGGGTCTCCGATGGCGTCAGCTTCGACAACACCCGCTCGAGCCACATCGACGACGCTTCCTCGTGGTCCGGCTCGCAGTCCACACGGCCGACGAGTCGCGCGGCGCCGAGCTCGGCGAATCGACTGTCGAGACGGCGACCGTTTCCGCAGAAATCGGCATAGCTCGAATCGCCGAACGCCAGCACCGAGAAGCGAATACCACTCAGATCCGGTGCTGGATCACCGGACAGGCCGTCGAGAAACGTCGTCCCGTTGTCGGGCGCTTCGCCGTCCCCGGTCGTGCTGCTGATCAGCAACACGTCGCTGTAGTCGGTCAACTCGGACGGCGAGAAGTCTTCCATGACGTGCTCTCGGACCGTCATCCCTGCACTCCGGAGCTGTTCGACGCAACCGAACGCGAACTCCTCGGCGTTGCCGGTCTGCGACGCCCACAGGACAAGGACCTGTTTCGTGTCTTCCTGCGCCCCGGGCACAGGAGCGGCTGCGTGCCGAGAGAACAGCCCGGCGAGCATCCCTTCGAGCCATGCCTGAGTCTCCGTCGACAGCGGCGTGGATGCCGGCAGCGTCGGGACACCAGGGAGGGCTGCATCAGCTCGTAGACCCGCGAGCAGCCCGGCGATGAAGCGCTGCTCGACGACTGGAAGCGGCAGGGGAGGGCCTGCGCACTCGCCGACGAGCTCGGAGAGTGCGTCGATCGGTGCCATGGATGCCGTGGACAGTTCGCGGTTCGATGTCGGCTGTGCAGCGGCCACTTTCGTCAGTGTCACAGCGCACACTTTGAACTCCGGCTGTTGCGAGAGCGGATCGATGGCGTCGTTGGTGACCGCATTGATCGACAGGTACTCGCCGAACAGGTCGTTCCAGTGAAACGGCGCGAAGCAATCTCCCGGTCGGACGCGGTCGCTCACGACCGCGGGGAGCACTGCTCGACCGCGACGTGAGGCGACCTCGATACGGTCACCCGCAGCAATTCCGAGGCGTGTGGCGTCGGTGGGGTGAATCTCGACGAACGGGCCGGGGTTCAGCTTGTTGAGCTTGTCGACCTTTCCTGTCTTCGTCATCGTGTGCCACTGATGTTGCAAGCGTCCGGTGTTGAGCAGGAACGGGTAGTCGTCGTCGGGCATCTCCGCCGGTGCCATCGAGGGGCGGGCAAAGAACTGCGCACGTCCGGTCGGAGTCGGAAACGACAATCTCGGGACAGTTCCGTCCTCGCGGGTTCGGAGGGTCTGACTGATTCCGTCGTTCAGATATCTGATCGGGTGCCGACCGTTGTCGTCGTTATTGTCGACGTCGTCCGGAGGGCACGGCCACTGCAGTGGGGTGTCGCGCAGACGCGAGTACGTCACGCCGCGCAGGTCGTATCCTGTGCGAGGGTTGGAGAAGCCCTTGATCTCCTCGAAGATCTCTTCGGCGCTCGAGTAGGTGAAGTGTTCTGCGTAGCCGAGTTCGCACGCCATCATCGCAATGATCTGCCAGTCCGGCATCGCTTGTCCGGGCGCATCCACGGCCTTCTGGAACAGGGTGAGTGTGCGTTCGGAGTTGATCATGACGCCCTCGGACTCGGTCCACAGCGAGGCGGGGAGTACGACGTCGGCGTATCCGTTGGTCTCGGTGTCCGCGAACGCGTCCTGAGTGATCACCAGCTCGGCACGTTCGAGGCCTGCGATGACCGTTCGTCTATTGGCTACCGAGGCAACGGGATTGGTGCAAATTACCCAGCAGGCCTTGATGTCACCGTCGGCCATCCGCGAGAACAAGTCGATGGTGCCACCGCCGACGTCGGTGCGCAGCGTCCCAGCCGGCAGATTCCACTTCTCTTCGACGAATGCGCGATCGTCCGCAGACAGGACTGCGCGTTGCCCGGGAAGCCCTGGCCCCATGTACCCCATCTCACGCCCACCCATGGCGTTCGGTTGCCCGGTGAGCGAGAACGGTCCACTGCCGGTGCGACAGATGGCACCCGTGGCGAGATGGAGGTTGACCAGAGCGTTGGTGTTCCAGGTGCCGTGCGTGGACTGGTTCAGCCCCATGGTCCAACAACTCATCCAGTTGCCGGACTCGCCGATCCACCGCGCGGCAGTGCGAATCGCCTCCTCCGGTATGCCGGTCTTGGCGCTGACCTGCTCGGGTGTGTAGTCGGCGAGGAAGTCCTCCATGACGTCCCAGCCATCGGTGAAGTCGTCGATGAAGTCCTGATCGATGTGCCCGTCAGCGACGAGCAGGTGGAGCAGGCCGTTGAGTAGATCCAGATCGGTTCCGGGTGCGATTTGCAGGTGGAGGTGTGCCTTGTCGGCGGTGGCGTTTCTGCGGGGGTCGACGACGATCAACTTCGCACCCTGCTTGACGCGGTCCATCATTCGGAGGAACAGAATCGGATGGCAGTCGGCCATGTTGGCGCCGGTTACCAGAAAGACGTCGGCGTGATCGAAATCGTCGTACGACCCGGGTGGACCGTCCGATCCGAGCGACAACTTGTATCCCGTGCCTGCACTGGCCATGCACAAGCGCGAATTCGATTCGATCTGGTTGGTGCCGATGAACCCTTTCGCGAGCTTGTTCGAGAGGTACTGCGCTTCGATCGACATCTGCCCCGACACGTACAGACCGAGAGCATCCGGGCCATGCTCGTCGAGTATTGCTCGCAGCTTTCTCGCGGTACGGGCGATGGTCGAGGCTGTGTCGGCCGGCTCGAAGTCATCACCTCGGGAATCGCGGGTCCGGGCGGTCTCGAGGCGGCCCGGTGCCGCGAGCATGTCCGAGGTGGTCGACCCTTTCGTGCACAAGCGCCCGAGGTTGGTGGGATGCGACTTGTCGCCGATCGACTTGACGACGGTTGCAGGTTCGTCGGGACGCTTACTGATCTGCAACGTCATGCCGCAGCCGACACCGCAGTACGCGCACACCGTCTTGACGGTGTCCACGCTGGTCTCGACTGTTCCTGTTCCCACGACACCCACCATCCTCAGCGCAGGATTCGGGTCGATGACACGTCCGTTAGCCCGACGTGACGTTGTCCTCACCGTCTGTCCTGAACTCCCGTGATGTCGAGGGCGATTCGCCGAAGGTCGAACTGAACGAATGCGACGAAACGGACATATGTGCTGGTAGGGGCTTTGACATCCAAGACTACTCGTGTGAGAGTAGTCGCGTGTCGTCCATTCGCCTGTACATTCTGGGGTCCCTCGCTCAACGAGGAGAGATGCACGGCCATCAACTCAAGCTGCTGGCCGAGGAAGAACGACTTCACATGTGGACCGACATCTCGGTGGGGAGCCTCTACGGGGCGCTGAAGCGCCTGCATTCGGAGGCTCTGATCACCGACGTTCGGACCGAACAAGAGGGAAACTTCCCGGCGCGGCAGGTGTATGCAATCACCGACTCCGGCCGTCGAGCCCTCGACGCGCTGCGACTCGAGGGCCTGACCAGCTACGTTCTGCGTCCAGATCCATTCGATCTGGCGCTCACCAGGCTCGATCCGGATCGCCTCGACCGACTTCCAGAGCTCATCGCAGCCAGAGTCGACCTGTTGAAAGAACTGTTGCGCACCACCCGGGAGGCGAATTCCCGGGCACGCCCGCACCTGTCTCTCGCCGAGACCTTCGCGCTCGAGCATCGCGAGAAGCGTCTTGTGGCCGAGATCGAATGGCACGACAGCCTCGTCCAGGCATTGCCGAATGTCGTAGAGGACGAGCGCACTCGAACGGACTTCCCGCAACCGCACTTCCCTCAACCTCACCTCCCTCAATCGCACCGACCGAAGGACTGAACACATCATGACCGAGTCCATCCCACGCGCGTCCGCACCTGGTGTGGAGGTGCCCCGTAGGGCTTGGCAGGCGCTGATCGTGCTGCTGCTCGGCATGTTCATGGCGCTTCTCGACACGACGATCGTGAACGTCGCGCTACCGACCATCGAGACGAGTCTCGACGCGTCCGAGGCGACATTGTCGTGGATCATCTCCGGTTACGCTCTCGCGTTCGGCCTTGCCCTGATTCCCTCGGGGAAGGTCGGCGATCGTGTCGGGCACAAGTGGGTCTTCTTCGCCGGCCTCGCGCTGTTCACCGTCGCCAGCTTCGCGTGTGGTCTGGCGCAGAACGACCTTCAGCTGGTGATCGCAAGAATCGTCCAGGGACTCGCGGGCGGCATCTTCGTCCCCGCCGTCACCGCGTTCATTCAGCTGCTGTTTCCGGGCCAGGTGCGTGGCAAAGCATTCGCCATCATGGGCGCCGTCATCGGAGTGTCCACTGCACTCGGACCGATCGCAGGTGGACTGATCATCGAGGCGTTCGGCAATGAAAACGGCTGGCGAGGTGTCTTCTGGGTGAACCTGCCGATCGGTGTGGTCGGCTTGATCGCCGCTGCCTTCCTGCTACCGAACCGGTCGGAGATCGAGTCCGAGACCCGGTCCGAAACCGGTATCGACTGGGTGGGATTGCTGCTCGTCACTGCAGGACTCGTTGCACTGTTGGTTCCGCTGATCGAAGGACAGGATCAGGGTTGGCCGGTGTGGACGTACATCACGCTCGCCGCCGGTGCACTGCTCATCGCTGCCTTCGGTGCCTGGGAAGTTCACTACACCAAGCGTGGGCACAACCCGTTGGTTCCCCCGAAGCTCTTCGCGCATCCCGCGTTCACCGGCGGCACGATCCTGGCCCTCGTGTACTTCGCATCCTTCACCAGCATCTTCTTCACTCTGTCGTTGCTGTGGCAGTCCGGCCTCGGCAACTCTGCGCTGTCGTCGGGCGCCGTGATGCTTCCGTTCGCCATCGGCAGCATCATCGCCTCCTCCCAGAGCAACAAGCTCACTCAACGACTTGGCCGAACCGTTCTACTCCTCGGAACGTCCTTGGTGGCCGTCAGCTTGATCTGGATGTGGATTCTGCTCGCCACCACCGATGCGTCCGAGCTGACAAACTGGAAGCTGTTGGTGCCGTTGTTGATCGGCGGGCTGGGCAACGGCGCATTCATCGCACCGAACGCACAGTTCATCGTCGCAACGGTCGATCGGCAGGACGCGGGGGCCGCCAGCGGCGTCATCTCGACGATGCAGCGCATCGGTAGTGCCGTCGGCATCGCCGTCATCGGGAGCGTGCTGTTCGGGTCTCTGAACATCACTGGACCCGATACGGTCGCAAGCGGATTCATGCACGCTGCGTCCGTCGCGATGGCCGTCAGCGCGGCATTCGGTGTTGTGGCTCTGCTGCTGGTGTTCGCGCTCCCCAAGCGCGTCGACGCGCCAGGGCCGCCGTCGCGCGAATCAGTGGATCATTAGGCGAGACTGCGCTTGTGTGCTTCCACGACTGACGTTGCGAGCGCCGCGATCTTGACGTTCATGTCCTGAGATGTCTTGCGTAGCATCTCGAATGCTTGATCGTCGGTGACGTCGTGCATCGCCATCAACAGTCCGATGGCCTTACCGATCTCGCGGTTGCTTTCGAGACCCCGGCGTAGGGTATTTGCCTCCTCGCCGGCAAGGATCGCCGACACCGTCACCGCCGCGAAGGCCGTCAACATGATGGCGTGGTCGGCGGTCTCGGAATCGAATGCGCCCGGGGTGTCGCTGAACAGGTTGATCGCGCCGACCTTCTTCTGGTCGAGCATCAGGCGGAATCCCATGGCTCCGCGGACCGGCGTACGCGTAACAACGCCTCTCGCCAGTGCCGGCCACGCGCTGGGCGCGAGGAAGTCCGGTTCGATCTGAGCGGCCTCGTTCTCGATGGCATCGAGGCACGGTCCCTCGCCCGTTGCCCGTTCGATGTCATCGATCGTGCGCGCGACCTGATCGGTCGCTGCGACCGTGACGGGCTTGCCCCGGTTGACGAGCATCAGGCTGGCATGGTCGCAGCCCGGCACGAGCAGGGTGGCCGCCACACAGATCGCGGTATAGATCTCCTCTGCACTGGAGCCTCGATAGACGATGTCCGCCAATGCAGCGAAGACGGTCGTGGGATCGGCAGACGCTGGGGCGCCTGCGAGCGATTCTTCCTCCATGGATACTCCGATCGAGTCAGTGCGAAGTCCCGGCGTGGCGTAGAGCGCCGCGCTGGACTGGTAAAGCTGCCAGCCTTCGACCAATCAGAGTACGCAGTGCTCACTAGTCGAGGTCGACTAGGCAGCACCGGCGCACGGCGGGGCTGGTGCATCCTCGGCGAACGGTTTGCCAGGAGGTTCGATATACGCGGCGTAGAGGACCACAGGAACAGTGCCGAGATTGGTGCCCTCGTGTACGTGATCAGCGTTTACTTCCTCGGCGATGACCTGGCCGGCCGGCGTCGATACCTGCGAACAGTCATGCAGGGTTCTCGTGAGAACCCCCTGCTCCACATATGCATAGACCGGACCGTCGTGATAGTGCCAACCCGTTGTCCCGCCGGGGGCGATCGTGATCTTGCGAGCGGTGAAGTCGGTGCCTGCAATATCGGCGCTGCCTGGAATCAGTGGGAAGGAGACGTGGGCGAGCGTCTCGGCGGTGACGCCGGACGGCGGCGTCGCCCCGGCAATCGCGCGGGACAGCCCGGCCGCTGCGATGCAGCAGAGTCCGACGGTACCGATCCGGCCTATCGATGTCATCGCGTGTTGCCTCTCATCAGAGTGCCCCGAACGAAACCAGACTAGAACCCACTCGACCTGGTGGGGTGGGTATCGAAGATTTGCTCTCGTGGTCCACTGAGTAGCCTTTCGTCGTGGATGAATCGCACGCGTTCGAATATGGAGTCGACGGGCCGAAGGTCATTCTGGCCGGAATCGACGGCTCGGAATCGTCGTGGAAAGCGGCGGCGTACGCGGCAGGGCTGTCGAGACGCCAAGGATCGCTGCTCGTGCTCGTCTATGTACAACCTCTGGCTACCGCAGCATGGGGGCAGGCCGGCATTTCGCTCGTCGAGACCGGCAAGGAGATCGCCGACGAGTTGCTCGCCTACATCGAAAAAGCAACGGCGCACACCGACGTGCCCAAGTGGGAATTCCGCACTGCCACAGGAGATCCCTTCAACGGAATCGTCGCTGTTGCCGAGGAACTGCGGGCGGACGCCATCGTCGTCGGGGCGTCGGAGCACGCTGGTCACCGAATGTTCGGCTCGGTCGCAGTGAGACTCGTCAAAGCCGGGCGTTGGCCGGTCACCGTTGTTCCGTGAGATTCGACAGTTGGGAGGGGCTTGTCAACGATGCATTGTTGATACACACGGCGATACATCTCAAACCCGTGGTGGAGGACACCGAGGCTCTACGGCCAGCGCGACGAATTGCAGTCCTCGAGGGCGCGCGGACCGTCGACGCGATATAGCGACTTTGATCACCATTGCGTGCCATCTCGTCGACCCGCAACCGGATCGAATTCCTGCGAGCTGACGTCCCTTCGAATGCGTGCATCGGTTGTACGCTGACTCGCTTTCTGGTCAGCACATCAGGATCAACGGCTACGGGCTGCGATCGGTGACGGCAGGTGGCGGATCAAGCACGTCTATCATCTTCAAGAGTTGTTCTCGCACTGCTGCAATCATCGTTCCAGCTCGCATGGCGATACCTTTGACCGGCCGGTCCGCGAGCAGCTCAGCCAAATGGTCGTCTGACTGATCGGTGGCCGATTCGTGCCCGACGAGCGCCGCCACGGAGACAGTCACGTCACGCCCTGCGAGGCGCTCACGAAAGAAACCCCTATGGCGTCGACCACAGCGATCGTCGGGTTGGTCTGACCACCATTTCGCAGCCCTGCAGGTAGCTGCGGGAGATGCTGACGTCGTGACTCGAATCGGCCGAAATCGCCTCTGCGACGTACGCGGTGGACAGCTCTCGATGCCGACCGGTGTCGTCGTGGGTTGCGGTAAGAGCAAACCACGAGTTCAGTGGCGGGTGCTTAGTTCGTCAGCGCTAGAGAGGGCACCGTTGTTCTCGCTGCGAACTGGGTCGGCTGGGTCGGCGTTGACGTTCTTCGTCGGCCGCAGTAGTGCCACGGCGACCACGCCCAACAGCATGAGGGCTGCCGCTGCGAACACCGCGATTCGGTCTCCGCCCGCTGCATCCGCGATGTGACTACCCGATGCTGCCGAAATCGCTACAAGCACAGCCAGGCCGATCGCATTTCCGATGTTGAGCGCAGTCGATGCGAGTCCGTTGGAGACGCCTTGCTGACTCGGTGCTACACCCGTAGCGGCCACGATCCACATCGCGGTCCACACGATGCCTTGTCCGAACCCGGAGATTATCAGGCCCGGCACAATCGCGGCATAGGATGATCCTTCCGAAAAGCCGAGTGCAAGAACGACCGTGCCCGGCAGCCCGATAGCGAATCCTATGAGCAGGGTTGTCCGTCCTCCCAAACGATTGACCAGCCGTTCGCCCACCTGGGTGCCGGTGGCGATGGCGATCGACGGCACCAGGAAGGCCAATCCTGTTTCCAGCGCGGAGAACTGGTGCACATTCTGTAGCAGAACGGTCAGGAAGTAGGGCAACGCACCGAATGTTCCCATGTATATGAAGGTGACCAACACTCCGACAGCGACGTTGCGATTGCCCAGCAGCTTCGGCGGCATCAACGGATCCGCCGAGCGGGTCTCGATGACGACGAACGCAACTGCCGACAGGACTGCGATGACAAGTGCCGCCACGATCGTCGTCGAGCCCCATCCATCGGACGGACCCTGAACGAGCGCGTAGACGAAGAGAGTTGCGGCAACGGTTACGGTCAAAGCCCCAGGGAAGTCGAACTTTCGACTCTCATGCTGTGGGTCATCTTTCGGAATCAGAACGAATGCAGCAATTGCGGCCACGCCTGCCAGCAGCACATTCACATAGAACACCGCCGGCCACCCGAACGCCTGAGTAAGCACTCCACCGAGCAAGGCGCCGAGAGTGAGGCCGCTCGCACCTGCGCCGCCCCAAATCGCAAGTGCACGGTTACGAGCGGGCCCTTCGGCAAACAAGTTTCCGATCAACGCCAGGGTCGAGGGGAGGAGAAGTGCGCCTCCAATACCTTGAACGGCCCGTGCGCCGACCAGCAGAATCGGCTCAGTCGCGAGGCCACCCACCAGCGACGAGACGGCGTAGATGGCGAGCGCGGTGATGAAGATTCGGCGACGTCCGAGCAGATCGGCGGCTCGACCTCCGAAGAGGAGGAACCCGCCGGCGAACACCGTGTATGCGCTGACGACCCATTGCTGGGTTTGCCCGTCGAAGCCGAGAGATGCACCGATGTCGGGTAGCGCGACGTACACGATGTTGATATCGAGCGAGAAGATCAGTTGCGCAAACGCGAGTAGGGCCAGTGACCAGCCCAGACGACGCGTTGTCGTTGGTGCTCTCATGGAGCCTCCTGTTGAATACGAAGTTTCGTTTGTACGCGAACAGTAGTCCTATTTGAGTCGAGTGTGCAACGGAACATCCGAACCGATGCGGTCTGTCGCTAGCCGGAAATGATCGACGGAAGGTCGTCGAGGTACTCCGCCACTGCATTCCGTAGCAAGCTATCGCTCGACAGTGCCTGGACTATCGATGACAGAAACCCGGGGAAGCGAGCATCGAGATCCACTCTGCGTAGGGAGAGCAAGTTCTCGCGTCCAGACGGTTCCTGGAAGATGACCCCTGCGTCGCGGAGCACCCTCCAGTGATGCGTCAGGGTGGACTTGGAGACGCCGTGGACGATGGAACCGCAGCGGTGTTGGTTGCCATCAGTGAGAGCGGCCACGATCGCAAGGCGCACGGGGTGCCCGAGAGCGCTGAGTACGTCTTCGAGTTGGATCTGGTCTCGGTTTGGCAGCAACATGAACCCGACCTTACTGGACTACGTAACTAGAACAATCGGTCTTGTGGGAATTGCCAAGAAGTCAGCCAGTACCAGATCACGGAACGTCCGCATGCTCTTGAGCGCCATTGCATCCCGACGCTTAGCTTTTCTCCAGCCGCACCATCAAGAAAGGCACCCTGTCTTGTCAGCGGTGCTATTCGGTCGGACGCACGAGCAGAATTGTCTACACGCAGCCCATTAGTCGAAACGGTACGAAGTACCAGTATTTCGGCTGCAGAAGCTCAGCAATCGTACCTGCGACCTACCATATTTGCAGGCAACCGTCGTCGAAGAGCCGGTCGTCGCGCACTGCGCGACGACCGGCTCGCGCAGGACTCATCGACAACGTCAAGCAACTTCTCCGAGTACAAACGTTATTGAGGAGCGGGGCTCGAACCCGCGACCAATGGATTGTGAGTTATATTTGACGTTTTCCCCATGGACCACCGTACACCCCTCGAAAGCCCGCTAACGTTGGCTTATAGCCGGTGATTCGGGTTCTGCGATCCTTCCAATCCCTTCGAAGCACTCCTCATCACACGGAAGCTGCTATCCCGGCGCGTATCCATGCCGTGGAGTGGGTGACGCATGCGCAAACGGAAAGGCTCTCGCCAATGATCAACGTTTCACGCATGGTTTTCTCGTCCGAGTTCTCCCCGGTGGTCGAGTTCACCGACGAAGTCGTCACGGTCACTCTGTCCGACAGTCAGGCCCTCACCTTCACTCGCGAAGAATGGGACACCCTGCTCGAAGAGGTCCGAATCGGTTTCGATCTTCACCAGGATGAGATGGCGACAGTCGACGCCATGATCGAAGATTTGCTCATCGCGCGACTACCAGACACCGTGCCCGCAGAGATGTCCCAAGGACGCTAATCAGCCTCGCGTCGGCCTAGCGGATTCTTGGGGTGTCGCGGGAGGAGCTCGCCGAGGTGGCTGGTCTGCCGTCGGACTGCGAAGCGGTGCTCGACCCCGAGCGTCCGTTCTTCTCAGCCGACTCGATCGACGCGTGGCGGGAACTTCTCAAGCCATGAACTTTCGGTGTCGTGAATCACCCCGGCGTGTCCGGAGACTTTCTAGTTTGAGAACTCCGCGATGCGCTGAGTTCCGTGTTCACCGTAGTAGAGGGCCTCGAGTTCCGCTGGTGGGATGTCTCCGCAATGCTCGTACAGTCTGCGGTGGTTGAACCAGTCCACCCATTCCAACGTGGCGATTTCTACGTGTTCGACCGTTCGCCACGGTCCCTGCGGCTTGATCAGTTCGGTCTTGTACAGGCCGTTTATCGTCTCCGCGAGGGCGTTGTCGTAGCTGTCCCCGGTCGTTCCGATCGAGGCATCGATGCCGGCCTCAGTCAGCCGCTCGGTGAAGGCAATCGAGGTATATTGCGAGCCGCGGTCGTGGTGGTGAATCAGTCCCGACAGGTCTGTGATGCCGTCCCGTCGTCTCGTCCAGATCGCGTGTTCGATCGCATCGAGAACCAGAGGGGTGGTCATCCTGGTCGAAGTCCGCCACCCGAGGATTCGCCGGGAGTAGGCATCGATCACGAACGCCACATACACCCACCCCGACCACGTCGAGACATACGTAAAGTCCGCTACCCACAACACATTTGGTCCGATTGGGTTGAACTTGCGTTGCACCAGATCATCCGCCCGCTGCCCCTGTGGGTCAGCGATGGTGGTGCGCTTCTTCTTGCCACGTCGCGCCCCTTCGAGGCCGAGCATGCTCATCAGTCGTTCAACGGTGCAGCGGGCCACATCGACGTCCTCTCGTCGTAATTGCAGCCAGACTTTGCGTGCGCCGTAGACCGAGTAGTTCTCGTCATGGATCCGGCTGATTTCGACCTTCAGCTGTTCATCACGTACGGCTCGTTTCGATGCTGCACGACTGCGGGCCTCGTAGTAGGTGGACGGCGCGATCGGGCAGCCGTGCTCGGTGAGCACCCTGCAGATCGGCTCGACGCCGTACTCCTGTTTGTTGTTTTCGATGTAGTCGATGATCACTTGTTGTTGCGGTCGAGCTCCGCCGCAAAGAAAACCGACGCCGACTTCAGTATTTCGTTGGCGCGCTTGAGTTCTCGGTTCTCTGCACGGAGCTTCTTCATCTCCGCCGCCATCTCACTGGTCACGCCGGGGCGCTGGCCGGTATCGGTCTGAGCCTTCCGGATCCAGTTGTGCAAGGTCTGCGCGGTCCCGATGCCGAGCTTGCCCGCGACCGACTCGATCGCCGCCCACTCCGAGGTGTGTTCGTGCTGGATTTCGGCGACCATCCGCACCGCACGCTCACGCAACTCCGGCGGGTACCTCTTCTGCGATCCTGACGACATGACTCCATCCTTCCCAAAGAACGAAGTCTCCGGACACGCCGGGGTGATTCAGTCGAGTCAATTAGTCGGGCACATGGAAAACAACAGCGCGGCTGCAGAGACGCACGGTTTGAAGAACGATCCTGTCTACCCTCCCGGTTGGCGGGGTCGTTCTGCGTCTCGACTCGTTATCGAAGGCCCCACTCGGACTCGATACGCGCGATCTCGTCGAAGAGAGTCTTAGCGTATTCCGGGAACATCATCAGTTCCATCTGCTTGGCCAAGTAATCGACGTCCTCGATGCTCGTATCTAGATTTGGTCTTAAGCTCGCGAACCATGCTTTCCCCGCGGCGGACCTGTAAGTCGGTGCCAGCGCGCTCGTAGGCCCCGAACTAGTCCGCGATCGAATATCGTCCTCGGTCCACTCGTCCAGAGCCTGGGCGACGCCGTCCCGCCATGTGGTGACCAGAGTGCGCTTGGAATCGAGATCGGCTAGTTTGGCCTGCCTGTCGATTTGAACGAGCTCGAGTTCGTGTTGCTGCTTGAAGAGGTCCTTTGCGTTTTCTTTCTCCACTTCAAGTCGCTGCTTCTCCGTGCGCCAATTGATTAGCGGAGCGAGTAGGGACGCTGCGCTACCGGCAACGGCACCGACCGCAGTGCCGACGACGCCAGCCCAGACCGGATCGATCACGAACGTTGCATCGTGTAGGTGATGTTCTTGTGCTCGTGATGGTCGTCCCAGGTGAAGTTAACCTGCTTCCGAACACCTTTGAGTTCCCATGCCATGACAGACGGCCGCCGTATGGATCCGCGCAGTGGGTTTGCCGGAAGATTGAATTCCGGCAATTCTCGACCTGGGTTGTAGAGGCTGAGACCGAACCCGACACCCGCCAGTTCGACGACGCCACCGATAAGGGTCTGGTCGCCGTTCTTAAGCATCGGAGTCACGCCCCACCAGTTGTCTGTCGCCGTCTCGATGCGGCTGAAGGGGTCGAATTTGAGTTCGGGATTGGTCGCGTCAGCAGCGACGCATAGACCCCATGTCGTCGGCCACGCTGCCCGGTTCAGCAGGAGGTGGATGGAGTCGTCCAAGATTGGACTCTTCACCAACTCGCCGTTAGCAGTCAGCGCATTACCAGCGGCATGTGTTGCAAGCAGTTTGAGAACCCATCTCTGGAAATCGTCACCGGAGATCTCGACGGACTCGTTTACCCCCCAGTCACCGGAACCGTTCTGGTAGCGGAGAGCAATCTCGCGCAGAAATGTTGCGAATTTAAGTGCCGCAGCGTCTGCATCAGAGAGGCCGTTGTTGTGGGCCTCGCACAACACGTTTGCTACGAACCTCCTCGGCGAGACCGGATGCCGTACCCCGAACCCGTTGTCATGCTGGATCGTGACATTCGGATCATCGAAGGTGTAGAGCCTGATCAGGCTATGCGACACGAAGTGCTCGCCGGAGATTCTGGTGGAGCATCCGCCTTCAGTGTTCGCGTAGCACTTTGGATGCTTGAAGTCGGCGGAGCCTGTGGTGGTGGTCATTCCGCGCAGGCTACACACTCATACCGACAGGTCTCGTTGCTAGAGTCGTGCCCTCCCGATCTTGTTTCGGCGCATCGCGCGGTTCTGTACGTCACCCATGGTCGAGACGAGCTCGTTTTTGCTCATGCCGGTGTTGACCGTGCCGATCAGCGGTCCTGCGATCGCGGACAGTGCGGACTCGGCGATGCCGCCCACGGCTTCCGGCGCGTAGGCTGCGAAGTTCGCCGCGGTCGCCATCTGCGTCTGTGCCATGTGCGCGGCGAACGCTTCCGGTCCACCGGCCGCTGCAGCCACCGCACCGGTGACCCCGCCGGCCAGCTGCATCAGCGGCTCTTCCTTCGACTGCAGTAAGACGCCTGCTTGCCGAAACCGAACGCGCCGGCTTCGCCTATAGGCAGCGGGTAGAGATGGGGGAGAACTCGTGTTGACGGCGCTCATCGAATTTCCCTGATCGTGCTCAATGAAATTCCCTACCCGTGAGCGGTCTTCACTGTAGTGGTTGGCGGGTTCCGGTGGTGGCTTTGCGGAGCTTCTCCGATCTGGCGTTGTGGTCTCGTAGGCGGTAGGAATCGCCGTCGAGGTTGAGCACGACCGATCGATGTAGAAGTCGGTCGAGCATGGCTGCGGCGACGGTGTTGTCTCCGAGCACTTCACCCCAGGATCCGACGCCACGGTTGGTGGTCATCACGATCGATGTCTTCATATACCGTTGCGAGACAACTTGAAACAGCGCTGATGCTGCCTCACCGGGTAGCGGTAGGTATCCGAGTTCGTCGACGACGAGAAGTGTCGGTCCGGCATAGAACCGCATCGTCGTGGCCCACCGGCCCTCCAACGCAGCTCGGTGGCAGCGGGCGGCGAGATCGGCTGCGGTGGTGAAATACGTCCGATACCCAGCGTGTGCTGCGGCTCTCGCCAACCCGACGGACAGGTGCGTCTTCCCGACCCCGGGCGGTCCGATGAGCAGCACGTTCGTCGCTGTTTCGAGGTATCGGCAGGTCGCTAGCTCCTCGATGAGCTTGCGGTCGACACCGGCAGCGGCGTCGTAGTCGAAGTCCTCGAGCGAGGCTGGTGTCGGTAGGCATGCGAACCGAAGTCTTCCGGTCAACCGGCGGGCTTCGGTGGCCTCGACCTCGATCGAGAGCAACCGGTCCAGCGCCGCGGTCATCGACAGTTCCTCGGCTGCGGCTTGGTCGAGGACCGACGGTAGCGCTTCGGCCGCGTCGTGCAGTTTCAGCACTGCGAGATGTCCGCGCAAGCGTTGGTAGAGGCTCGCTGCTTCGGCGGTGTTCGGTGCCGGTATCCGGTCGGTGGATTTGTTGTCGGTCATGACAGGGTGTTCCTTCCGTGCGCGGCGCGTTCGTAGATCGAGAGGTCGTAGACGATTGCATCGCTCGTGTCGGATTCAGTTGCACCACTGCCGGCCTCGTTCAACTCTGCGTGCGTGGGGTGTGCTGTTCCGGTGGCGGTTCGCAGGATGTCCGCTGCAGCGAGAGACTCGGGTCCGGGTGGGATGCGTTCCTTGCGGCGGTGCGGGCGACCGGTGTTGGCGCCGGCCATCGCCGCTTGTTCGAGGGCGTAGATGTGGCCGTGATCGCGGACCATCGCACCGGTTCCGTCTGCTGCCAGCCGGTGTCTGGCGATGGTGATGTTCGAGGGGGTGACGATGTCGATGACATCGGTTCCGAGGACTTGGGTGACCGTCACGGTGGCCGATGCGAGCTCGGGAGGGACGGAGTAGCGGTTGCCGCGATAGGACACCAACGCCTGCCGGGAGACCACTCGTTCGGTGGTCACGATCGCCGGATAGGTGGTCGCTGGCATCGGGTGCAGTCCTTCGGAGGTGGCGAGCGTTGCTACCGATGTTTTGCCGTCTTTCGTCGCTCGCAGACGGGTATCGCCGCGGAGACTACAGAACCGATCGAGGCTGGCTTGGGCTTGCTCGACCGTCAGATCGTCGGCCAGTGTTCTCCACCAACGCTGTGCTGCAGTGTGATTGGACTTCTCTACTGCACCTTTGCGGTTCCCGCGCCTCGGTGGGCAGATCGCGACGGACACACCGTAATGTTTGGCGACGCCGGCGAAGCTGGCGGTGATCCGACCCGATTCGGGAAGACACACGGTCGCCATTCGGTCGAACCGCCACACCCTGCTCACCCCGCCGAGGCCCCGGCAGATCCGGTCGAGCCCGTCGACGACACGCGGCTGAGTCATCTCGGGTGCAAGGATTCCGCGCCATTTCCCCGAGCACGCCAAGGTCCCGACGAACAGATGTGCCATCGATCCCCATCCCCACGAGGCAGGTGGGTTGGGCAGATCGACCCAATCCCATTGTGTCTCTTCACCCGGCGGGTGTTCGATGACAGCGTTGGGTCTTTCGGTGGCGGTCAGGCAGGCTTGGCAGATCGGGCGTAGTCCCAACTCGCGGATCTTGCGGGAGAGCGTTTGATACGACATCGCGTAGCCAAGGTCCTCGAGCTCGTCGCAGAGCGTGCGCACCCACAAGTGGGGGTCGTCGAGTAGCCGTGCGGTGACGTAGGCGAGGAACACCTCGAACGGGTCCGGGATGCTGCGTTTGCGCACTCCGGGGGTGGTGGTGCCGTTCAGATACGACCGGATCGTCTTCGGGTCTCGGCCGGTGTGTCGGGCGATCGCAGCGGTCGTCCACCCGCGTTTCTTCAGGGCCTGTATTTCCACATCTTCCTCCTGTGTAAGCATGAGGAGCGGGTCTCCTTCGATAGCTGGTGTGTGGTCAGAGACCATCAGCTTCGGTGGAGACCCGCCCTCGTTGGCGATGCCACACGGGTAGGGAATTTCGATAAGCGAAACTAGGGAATTTCAGCGAGCGCCGTCAGTGTTCCGCTCCCGCTCTGGCGAGCCGATCCGTAACCCTGCGTGGGCGAAGCGGGTGTTCCGACCCGCAGTCGCACTGGCGCAGTTGACCCCGCACGACTTGCGAGATACCTACGCGTCTCTGGCGATCAGCGCCAGTGTGAGTGTGAAAGAGGTGCCGCGGCAGCTCGGCCACAATGACCCTCGATGTATACACCGGTCTATTCGAAGACGGTCTCGATGCGGTGGCAGATGCTCTGGACGCCGCTACCGATATCGACGCCTGAGTTTGGAAGCTGCCATCCCACTGCTATCCCTGCGCGTACTTTATTGGCCTGGAAGTGAATAATTGGTCGTCTGACCTACGCCTTCGCTGTGGGGCGGGCGGGGCTCGAACCCGCGACCAATGGATTATGAGTCCACGGCTCTAACCGACTGAGCTACCGCCCCATCTCGCGTGTGGCGAGCGGTTACGAATGCTACCGAATCGCCTGTCGAGTACCCCTCGGAGGGGTCGTCATACGGCCGCGATGGTTACCGGTACTCCGTTGAGGATCGCATTGGCCGACACTGCGTCCACCTGCTGCGGGTCGGTGATGTCGTTGGCGCTCGCTCCCACCACCGACGATGCCACCGAAAGCTCGACTCCCTTGCGCTGATGGCCGAATCCGTGCGGCATGCTGACCACGCCCGGCATCATCCGGTCGGTGGCGATCACCTCGATCTCGACCGCACCTGCAGCTGACGTCACGGCTACCAGCGAGCCGTCCTCGATGCCGCGTGCCGTCAGATCGTCGGGATGCGCGAGCAGTTGGTGGCGAGGCTTGCCCTTCGTCAGCCGCGGTGCGTTGTGCATCCACGAGTTGTTGCTGCGCAGATGTCGACGTCCGATCATCAAGAGTTGTCCGTCGGTCGGGACCTCGGTGGTGGTCATCAGATCGTGCAGCGCGGGGAGTTCGGCGACGATGATGTCCTGAACGAGTTGAATCCTCTTGTTCCAAGTGCGGAGCTTGCGCGGAAGACCAGGTTCGAGAGGACCGAGGTCCACGCCGTGTGGAGACTTCGCGAGCTTCGAGACCGACAGGCCCTTGCGGTGATTGCGTAGCAACACGTCGACAGTTCGGCGAGGCGAGAGGCGCAGACGAGCTTCGGTCACAATGGATTTCGGGGTCAGGCGCGCACGAAGCGCACCGAGGGTGGAACCTGCGAGTGCCGCCTGGTACCGGACGGCGAGGTCGCGGAAGATCTCCCAATCCGCCTTGGCGCCGGCCTTCTTGGTCAGTACGGCGGGCATGAACTTCGCAGTGTTGCGCACGGCGAAGGTCTGGAAGATCAGATCGTAGTGGTCGCGTTCGAGCGACATCGTCGGCGGCAGGATCACGTCCGCATGTCGGGACGTCTCGTTGATGTAGAAGTCGAAAGACACCATGAAGTCCAGCTCCGCGAACGCTCGATCGAGCTTCTCGCCGCCCGGCATCGACAACACGGGATTCCCGGAGAACACGGCCATCGCCCGAATCTGGCCGTCACCCGGAGTCGTCATTTCATCCACCATCGTCGAGCACGGGAATTCCCCCGCGAACTCCGGCAAATCACGTACACGCGAACGCCACTTGTCGAAGTGACCTCTGCCGACGATGTTCTTCTCGACAAGGTCGATGGCGGGATCGGTCAGCATCGCACCGCCCACGCGGTCAAGATTGCCGGTGAGGATGTTGAGCACCTGAATGGCCCATTGACACACGCTGCCGAACTGCTGAGTGGAGACGCCCATCCGCCCGTACGCGACGGCAGCGTCCGCTTCGGCGAAGTCCTTTGCGAGTGTCGTGATGTCCTCGGCGGAGATTCCGACGACGGGCGCTACCGACGCCGGCGTGAAATCGGCCACGAGCGAAGCAATCTCGGCTTCGCCGTCGACGTAGGCCGCAGTTCGTGTCTTGCCCGATCCGACTATCGAGTTGATCAGTGCAAGCAGGAGCAGCGCGTCGGTTCCCGGCCTGACGAAGTGGTGAACGTCCGCAATGTCGGCAGTCTCGGTTCGGCGAGGGTCGATCACGACCAGCTTGCCCCCTCGTGCCTTGAGATCACGGACGCGGTTCGCGAAATCGGGCACCGTCATCATCGAGCCGTTCGACGCCATCGGGTTTCCACCCAATACGAGGAAGAAGTCGGTCCGGTCGATGTCGGGGATTGGTAGTGCGAGCTGGTGACCGTACAGAAGATGGTTGACGAGTTGGTGGGGGAGTTGGTCCAGGGATGTTGCCGAGTAGCGGTTCTTGGTTCGCAGCATCGACGTGAACGGGATTCCGTGCGTCATCGCGCCGAGGCTGTGCACGTTGGGATTGCCCTGATAGATGCCGACTGCATTGGAACCGTGCTTTTTACGAGTCGACGCCAGGCCCTCGGCCACGAGTTCGTAGGCCTCGTCCCAGTCGATTTCCTGCCACCCGCTGTCGGTGCGACGTACCGGCTTGATCAGACGATCAGGATCGGCGTGCAGATCGATCAAGGACACCGCCTTGGGGCATATGTGTCCACGGGAGAGCGGATCCTGCTTGTCACCGCGGACGGACGTGACGGTGTTGTCCTCGACGGTGAACTCTAGGCCGCACATCGCCTCACAGAGATTGCACGAGCCGAACTTGATCGTCATCTAGTAACTCTCCATTCGTCCGTGCGAGCCTAGCGCGGGCCCGCAACCGTGCCGAGCGGTATGGAGTGCCTCCTCGGTCGATTCCTGGAGCAGTCGGTTCTGAATCCAATCGAATCGGATAGCTAGAACGTGTTCCAATTTTGCGGTTCTGTGACTATCGTCGGTTTCACTGCAATCGGCTCGAACGGCGAGCCGGACGGCGTGGAGGTGGCGAGTCGCAAATGAAAACCAAAGGCGCTGTGCTGTGGGGTCTGAACGAACGGTGGTCGGTCGAGGAGATCGAGGTCGGCGACCCGGTGGCGGGAGAGGTTCAAATCCGCATGGAAGCAGCGGGCATGTGCCACTCCGACCATCACATCGTCACCGGAGCGACGCCCATGCCGTCGTACCCGGTCATGGGAGGGCATGAGGGGGCCGGGGTCATCACGAAGGTGGGACCGGAGGTCAAGACCCTGAAGGAGGGCGACCACGTCGTCCTGTCGTTCATCCCGTCGTGCGGCCACTGTCCGGCCTGCGCGAACGGGCATCAGAATCTATGTGACCTCGGAATGGGTCTTCTGAGTGGAATGGCGATCAGCGACGGCACCTTTCGGATCCAAGCTCGCGGCCAAGACGTCATCCCGATGTGCCTACTCGGCACGTTCTCGCCGTACATGACCGTGCACGAGACCTCCGCCATCAAGATCGACGACGATATTCCTTTCGACGTCGCCTCGCTCGTCGGCTGCGGTGTGCCGACCGGTTGGGGTTCGGCCGTCAACGTCGCCAAGGTGACCCCCGGTGAGACCGTCGCCATCATCGGCGTCGGGGGAGTGGGACTGAGCGCGCTGCAAGGCGCCGTGCAGTCGGGGGCGACGAAGGTCATCGCCATCGATCCTGTTCCGTTCAAACGTGATCAAGCGTTGAAGTTCGGTGCGACTCATGTATTCGCCAGTGCTGCCGAGGCATTGATGCCGCTGATGGAACTCACCCAAGGGCGCATGGCGGAGAAGACGATCATCACCGTCGGCGAGATCAAGGGCGAGGACATCGAGGCCGCGTTGCTCCTGACCGCGAAAGCCGGGCGTTGCGTCGTCACCGGAATGGGGCGTATGGAGGACATGGACGTCAAACTGAACTTGTTCCTGTTTACGATGCTCCAGAAGGATCTACAGGGCGCAATCTTCGGTGGTGGCAATCCGCGCCACGACATCCCGCTTCTGTTGTCGATGTACAAGAGCGGGCAGCTCAATCTCGACGACATGATCACCAACACCTACACACTCGACGACATCAACTTCGGCTACCAGGACATGCTCGACGGCAAGAACATCCGCGGCGTCATCAAGTACACCGACGCCGACCGGTAGTTCATGTATTTCTGGTGGTTCACCATCGCTTGAATGTCACTTCCATACGGTCAGATGGCGTGGGAGGACCATTCAAGCGGAGGAGGGGGCACGAACTAGGGTTGTCGATGTGCACAGTCTTGATTTGATCGCGGGTTGGCCAGTCGACAACGCATCGGCGACGGTGGTGTCCGAGGCAGGGGTGGTCGACCGGTACGGCGATCTCGATCGGGTCTACGAGCTGGCCTCGGTCACCAAACTGCTCGTTGCGTACGCGGCGTTGGTCGCGATCGAGGAAGAGGCCATCGATCTCGAGCAGCAGGCGGGGCCCGACGGATCGACGGTCCGCCATCTGCTCTCGCACACGTCCGGTCTCGCGTTCGGGGAGCAGAAGGTGCAGGCCGCGCCCGGCAGTAGGCGCATCTATTCCAGTGCGGGTTTCGAGGTGCTGGCGGACACGATTGCTCAGGACACCGGAATTGCGTTCACCGACTATCTCGACGAAGCGGTGTTTCAGCCGCTCGGAATGACTAGTTCCTCGCTGTCGGGGTCGCCGGGACATGGTGCTCGGTCGTCGGCGTCCGATCTCTCGGCGTACGCTGCCGAACTGCTCGCTCCCACGCTGGTGTCTCCGTCGACCTTGGCTGCGGCCACGTCGGTCCAGTTCGATGGGCTCTCTGGCATTCTGCCCGGCTACGGATCCCAGAAGCCCAACGACTGGGGACTGGGCTTCGAGCTTCGCGACAGCAAGTCACCGCATTGGACCGGAGCCGACAATTCGGTGCGGACATTCGGTCACTTCGGACAGTCGGGAACGTTTCTGTGGGTCGACCCGGATGTAGGTCTGGCGACGGTTGTGCTGACGGATCTCGCATTCGGCGAGTGGGCAAAACCGCTCTGGCCCGAACTCTCGGACGAAGTTCTGCACAATAACCCCAGGTGAACCACCAAGAACGAAAGAGCACTGGCGCAACAGGGGTAACTCGGGGCACACTAGTGCATGTACGTGTAATACGGCAGCACTGATCCAGGCGTGTCGAGGTCGTTGGGGAAGACGTCCCTCGTCGAAGCTGGAGGTGTTTTCGAAATGCGCGTATCGAACCAATTCGCGGATACGACGGCGGGTGTGGTGTACATCCACTCCTCGCCGGCTGCGCTGTGCCCGCATGTGGAGTGGGCGCTGTCGGATGCCCTCGATTGCCGCGCGAACCTCAAGTGGTCCGCGCAGCCATCGTCGGACGGTCAGCTTCGTGCGACCAGCAACTGGGTCGGCCCCGTCGGCACCGGCGCCGTACTGGCGGGTGTTCTGCGCTCGTGGCAGATGCTCCGGTTCGAGGTGACCGAAGACGCCAGTGACGGTGTCGACGGTGAGCGTTTCGCGCACGTGCCCGGTCTGGGCTTGTGGCGGGGCTCGACCAGCGCCAACGGCGACGTCATCCTCGGCGAAATGCGACTGAAAGCAATGATCGAGGGTAGTTCCGGCAACCTTGCTGCGGAAATCGAACACGCTCTGGGCAGTAGCTGGGACGAAGCGCTGGAGCCGTATCGGATCGGCGGCGGCGGCGCCGAGGTGACCTGGTTGAGTCGTCACGCTGGCTGACGTTCGTCTACCGCTGTCCGGTATCGTCGCAACCGTGCCAGGGTAGGCATGTGGGTTGGTACGTGTGGATAGGTGGTTTCAATGTTGTCGACCGGTAAGGTCATTCGTTTCGACGAATTCAAGGGATACGGGTTCGTCGCTCCGGACGAGGGCGGCGAGGATGTGTTCATCCACGTCAACGATCTGGATTTCGACAAGCGGCTTCTCGCGCCCGGTGTTCGCGTCGAGTATCTCGCCGAAGAGGGCGACCGCGGTCTCAAAGCAGCTCAGGTACAGATCATCGATTCGCCCAAGCCCGTCACTCGGGCGGCAGTTCCCGCAGTAGTGCCCGACGCCGAGACGACCGAGTACGACGACGTCGTCTGCGACGTGCTGTCGCTGCGTGAGTTCTCTGCGGAACTGACCGAAGGTCTGCTGCACGCCAATCGTGCGTTGACCGCCGATCAGATTCTCGACGTCCGGCAGGTCCTCATCAGGATCGCGCAGTCACACAAGTGGCTCGAGGGCTGAGCAAACCTAGGTCGCAACGAAATTGTGCCCCCGGTGACAGGTCACCGGGGGCACAGTTGTTCTTCGAGGTCGATCAGAGCGGGATGTTCTTGTGGTTCCCGCGGAGGGCCGGAGCCGCAGCCAAAGCTTTGGCGATGGTCGAGCGAGTCAGCGCAGGCTCGATCACCTCGTCGACGACACCGATAGCCACTGCGCGGTCGACGCCTCCAGCAATGGACTCGTGTTCGAGCGTCAACCGGTCGTGGAGTGCGTCGCGCTCGTCATCGGACGCCGCAGCGAGTGCCTTCTTGTGCAGAATTCCGACGGCCGCCTTGGCTCCCATGACGGCTACCTCCGAACCCGGCCACGCGTAGACGGCGGTTGCGCCGAGCGCGCGAGCGTTCATCGCGATGTAGGCACCGCCGTAGATCTTTCGAGTGACGAGCGTGACGCGCGGGACCTTCGCCTCGGCAAAGGCATGCAGCAGTTTCGCCCCGCGACGGACGACACCTTCCCATTCCATGCTGACACCGGGCAGGTATCCGGGAACGTCGACGACCACGACGAGCGGGATGCCGAAAGCGTCGCACAAACGCACGAAACGTGCCGCCTTCTCGGCGCTTTCGGAATTGAGGCAGCCCCCGAGACGAATCGGATTGTTCGCGATCACGCCGACGGTCCTGCCGCTCAGTCGGCCGAGACCGATGACGATGCTGCGAGCCCAACCACCCTGGAACTCTTCGAAGGTCGACTCGCCCTCGACGTTGTCGAGCAGCTCGTCGATGATCGGATGTACGTCGTAGGCGCGGCGGTTCGACTCGGGCAGCAGCGCGCGCAGGTCCGTGTCGCCGTGTACTGCGGCGGCGATATCGAATGTGCCTTGCTCGCTGAACATCGATACGAGCCGACGAGCTCGGGTGAGGGCGTCCAGTTCGTCGTCGGCGACGATATGGCAGACACCGGACTTCTTGTGGTGTGTGTCGGGACCGCCGAGCGACTCCATGTCGACCTGTTCGCCGGTGACGCTGCGGACCACGTCGGGTCCGGTCACGAACACGCGTCCTTCGGGAGCCATGATGACGACGTCGGTCAGAGCTGGACCGTACGCTGCGCCGCCGGCTGCAAAGCCGAGGACGACGGAAATTTGTGGGACGAGGCCGGAGGCCCGGACCATCGCCTCGAACACGAGGCCGACGGCGTGGAGTGCCTCGACGCCCTCAGCGAGCCGAGCACCACCGGAATGCCAGATTCCGACGATGGGGGCGCCGCGATCGATCGCGGTGTCGATCGCGGAGACGATATGCCTGCATCCGTCCACTCCCATGGCGCCGCCCATCACGGTGGCGTCGGAGCAGTAGGCGACGGTATGAACACCGTCGATGTCGCCGGACGCGGCGAGGAGGCCTGATTTGTCGTGGTCGTGCAGCGGAATCATCGTGCCGGCGTCGAAAAGCTTCTCGAGGCGGGCGACGGGATCACGGGGGTCGGTGGAACTACCCGAGCGTGTCACGGGGGACAGAATGGTCATCGCGTTCTCCTTCTGCATGCCCCGGTGAGGGGCGTTCCCGGGTGAGAGTTGTTGACTCCCACCCGGGTTCGAGTCCTGCACGGGTCAGATCGTCACCCAGAGGTGAAGATCAGGCCCGACCGAAGGCGAGCGCGACATTGTGCCCACCGAATCCGAACGAGTTGTTGATCGCGTACTCGATCTGTCCGACACGGGCTTCACCCTTGACGACGTCGAGATCGATTGCGGGATCCTGGTTCTCCAAATTCAGCGTGGGAGGAATGATTCCCTCTCGCACTGCGAGCACTGTCAATACCGACTCGAGGGCGCCGACGGCACCGATCGAGTGTCCGAGTGCAGACTTCGGCGCGTAGACGGCGGCGTGATTGCCGACTGCCTTGTTGATCGCGAGCGCCTCGGCCGTGTCACCGATAGGTGTCGCCGTTGCGTGCGCGTTCACATGCGTGATGTCCGACTTCTGCAGACCGGCGGTCTCGATTGCTCGCGACATAGCGCGAGCAGCGCCGGTCCCTTCCGGGTCGGGTGCCACGAGGTGGAAACCGTCGGAAGTGATGCCTGCACCGAGAAGGCGTGCGTGGATCGTCGCTCCGCGAGCCTTGGCGTGCTCCTCGGTCTCGATGACCATGAGCGCGCCGGCCTCACCGAACACGAATCCGTCGCGGTCCTTGTCGAACGGACGCGATGCACCCTTCGGGTTGTCGTTGTTGGTGCTCATCGCGCGCATCATGGAGAAGCTCGCGATCGGCACCGCATCGATGTAACCCTCGACGCCACCGGTGACGACCATATCGGCGTCACCCATGACGATCATTCGCCATGCGTGGGCAATCGCTTCCGAACCCGAGGAACACGCCGACACGGGCGTGATGACGCCTGCCTGTGCTTTGAGTTCCAAACCGACGACCGCAGCGGGGCCGTTCGGCATGACCATCTGAACTGCGAGCGGGGACACCTTGCGGTAGCCGCCGGCCTTCATCTTGTCGTTGGCCTCGATGAGCGAGTCACCGCCGCCGAGTCCGGTTCCGATGGACACTCCGAGGCGAAGCGGGTCGACCTCGGGGCTGCCGGCGTTCTTCCACACTTCACGGCCGAGCACGGTGGCCAACTGCTCCACGTAGCTCAACCGGCGAATCTCGACACGACTGAGGAGTGACGTCGGGCTCACCGCGAGGTGTCCGCCGATCCGAACGGGAAGGTCGTACTCGCTGACGAAATCGTCCTCGAGTGTGGCGATTCCGCTCTCTCCGTTCAGCAGACCCTTCCACGTAGCGTCCACATCACCGGCGATGGACGTGGTCGCAGCGAGGCTGGTGACGACGACACTCGGGAAGCGTCCGTTCGTGGTGGATGGGTTGGTCACGGTTCGACTCACTCGCTCGCGGAGTCGTCGAGCTTGGCCTTGATTGCTTCAGCAGCTTCCGGGTTCTCTGCTTCGAGCTTCTGGATGTACGACACTGCGTCGCCGACGGTGCGCAGTCCGGCGAGGTCCTCGTCGGGGATCTTGACGCCGTACTTGTCTTCGGTCTGAACAGCGATCTCGACCATGGACAGCGAGTCGATGTCGAGGTCGTCCACGAAGGACTTCTCGATGGTCACCTCGGAGGGCTCGATACCCGTGACCTCCTCGATGATCTCTGCAAGTCCGGCGATGAGGTCTTCCTGGCTGGCCACTTGAGTGGCTCCCTTCTATTCGGTGATCGGCACGACGTGAATCGGCGTGCCGAAGTCATGGTGTTGCGTGTGCTTCCTGCGACGTCTTCGTGGACGCCAGATGCCCGTCCTCCGCGGAAGACGGCACCTCGAACCCGCGACGACTTCGTCGCGGGAAGTCAAAGGGGAGCTCTAGATCAGCTCCGCCAGTGCGGCGATGTCCTCGGGCTTCTTCAGCCCCAGGTTCGGTGTCCCGCGCATCTCACGCTTTGCGATTCCGATGAGCGTTCCGGCCGGCGGCAACTCTGCCACAGCAGTGACCGCCCCGTCACGCAGCGTCTGCGTGCACAGGTCCCACCGGACAGGTTTCGTGACCTGTGCGGCAAGTTTGGCGACGGCGTCCGCACCGGATGTGACCGGCTTGCCGTCGGCGTTCGACAGCAGCGTTCGGACGGGTTCGGACGGTGTGATCGCAGCGACGGCCGCAGCGACCGCGTCCTGCGCGGATGCCATGAATCGGGTGTGGAATGCGCCTGCAACCGGAAGTGCACGCACGCGGGCCTTCTCCGGCGGGTTCTCGGCGAGTTCTGCAAGTGCCGTCAGTAGCCCTGCCGCGACGATCTGTCCCGCAGCATTTATGTTGGCCGGTTCCAGACCGAGTTCTTCGAGTCGAGCGAGAACGACGGCTTCGTCGCCACCGAGCACCGCTGACATACCGGTCGGCTCGAGCGCGCATGCCTTCGCCATCTCGGCGCCACGGACGCCTGCGAGAGTGACTGCCTCGTCGGACGTGATCACCCCTGCCACTGCTGCGGCGGTCAGCTCACCGACGGAGTGCCCGGCGATGATGGCGTCGGCGGGCAGGATTCCCTGTCCGACGATTTCCTCGAACGCAAGAAGCGCAGCGGCAACGACGAGAGGCTGCGTCACCGAGGTATCGGTGATCTCCTCCGCGGTGGCAGTCGTACCGAGCCGCGCGAGATCGAGACCGGAGGCCTTGGACCACAGGGCAACGCGGTCGGCGGCTCCGGGTAGTTCGAGCCATGGCACAAGCATGCCGGGTGTCTGGGAGCCCTGGCCGGGCGCAAGCAACGCAATCACATCGTTAAGAGAACACCTTTGAGGCCTGTTTAGGAGATGTCGCTCCCGATGAACTCTCGACCCCCAATTTGTGGAGACCCAACAAACGGGCTTGTGGAGGGTTTGCATCGCCGAAGCATGTGTAGGCGTTACGTAACCACTTCTCCGAATGTGACGTGTGTGATCTGTGGGGCAGGATAGTGCGGTTCGTGATGGGTTCGAGTCAGTCGACCTACCGTTGCCGCGACTCTCAACACGTACGCATCACGGGATGATGTCGGATCTCGTCCTGTGACTTCGGCTATTCTTTTCAGCCGATATCGCACAGTATTTGGATGAACAAACAGCAGACGCGCACAAGTTTCGACCGCGCCACCGCAGTCGAGGTAGGCGTCGAGGGTGTCGGCAAGGCCGGAACCTGCCGACGACAGAGGAAGCACAAGGAGGTCGTTGAGCGCGGCGATCGCGGCCGCGTCACCGAGCAGCGCGCGTTCGGGTAGCAACTCCCCTGCGTGCACCGGCCGGGGGGCACCCCGCCATCCCGCAACAGCCTGCATACCGGCGAAAGCCTCGACGGCGCTCGAATGCGCTGCGCCCAATGTGCGCGTCGTCGGCCCGATCACCACCGGACCGTCCGAGAAGTTCTGCAGCATTTCGTCCAAGAATGAATCACTGGTCGGGTCGTCGGACAACTGGCCGCTGACCACCATCACCAAACGGGTGCCCTGAACGACTGCGAGAGCGGCCCGACCATGCTTCTGCGCTACCGCGTGCACCGTCCCCACCACCGAGACACCCAGGTTGTCCGGAGGAGTGCCCACCAGGACGGTGGCAGGTGCTGTCGCGTCCCAGTTGAGCGTCGCAGCTCGCGACAGCATGTCCGATCCCGTATCGCCTCGGACCACGGCGTCGACAACCAGAGCTTCGAGTCGCGTGTCCCAGGCGCCGCGCGATTCCGCGGCACTGGCGTAGACCGATGCCGCCGCGAACCCCAACTCGCGGCCGTATCGCAGCACAGCCTCGGTGAGTGCGACGAGCTGCTGGTCGTTGCGCGCCAGCGCAGGCAGCCACTGTTCGAAGAACTCCATCGCGACACGGACCATGTCGACCGTCTGACGCAGCGTGAGCCGCCGAGCCAGATCTTGCGGAATGACCTGGAATGCATCGAGGCTGAACCGGATATCGCTCTGCGGGTTCTTCAGCCACTCCAGGAAGTTGTCCACCGCGGTCTGAATCAACAACTGCACGCTTGCCCGCTGTGCCGCGTCGAGACCACCGAAGAACGGCAGCTGGTCCTGCATGGCCGTTACAGCCTCGGTCGACAGCCGACCGGAGAACTGCTTGACGCGCCGCAGCAGTGCATCGGGCAGCGGATCGCGCTTCTGTCGTGCGGGCGTGAGCGCCTTGACCGGCAGATGAACCTCGTTGTCGGTGATGTAGCTGTCGCTGACGTACTCCTCGCGGTCGAACCCGGAACGCCTACGGTCCGGGTTCCCGCCCTCTGGAGTCTTGCCCTCGGTCACGCCGCAGGCTCCGCTCTCGTCTCCACCATGGGAAAAACCTACGCCCGCCCACCGATGCCCGTGAAAACGGACACAAGTGGACGGGCGAGGGTCGTCACCGAAGTGGCTACGCAGAACCGGTGTCGGCGAACGACGTGGGAGCTGCGGTCACGTCGTCGATCTTGTACTTGTCCGCCGCTTCGACGGCTTTGGACTTGTCGATCTCGCCGGACGCAGCAAGAGCCGACAGCGTGGCGACGACGATCGACTCCGCGTCGACGTTGAACACGCGTCGCGCAGCCGGACGGGTATCGGAGAACCCGAATCCGTCGGTACCGAGAGTGACGTAATCACCCGGAACCCACTGACGGATCTGGTCCGAAACCGCACGCATCCAATCCGAGGACGCGATGACCGGACCGTTCGCTTCGGCCAGCGCCGAGGTGACGAACGGAACGCGCTTGTCGGCACCGGGATTGCGCAGCGACTCCCGCTCCGCGTCGACGCCGTCGCGACGCAGTTCGCCCCACGACGTCACCGACCACACCGCCGAACGCACGCCCCACTCCTCGAACAGCATTTCGCGAGCCTTACGGGCCGAGACCATGCCGACACCCGACGCCAACAGCTGCGCCTCGGGTCCGTCGCCTTCCTGCGGAGCCTCGAACCGATAGATGCCCTTCAGCAGTCCCTCGACGTCGAGGTTCTCCGGCTCGGCCGGCTGCACGTACGGCTCGTTGTAGAGGGTGATGTAGTAGAAGATGTTCTCTCCGCCGAAGCCAGGCAGCAACTCTCCGTCTGGACCCTTGGTGCCGCCGTACATCCGACGCAGACCGTCCTTGACGATGTGCGCGACCTCGTACGAGAACGCTGGGTCGTACGCGACTGCAGCCGGGTTGGTCGAGGCCAACAGCAGCGAGTGACCGTCGGCGTGCTGCAGACCTTCACCGGTCAGTGTGGTGCGACCGGCCGTGGCGCCGAGTACGAATCCGCGGGCCATCTGATCGGCAGCGGCCCACAGACCGTCGCCGGTGCGCTGGAAGCCGAACATCGAGTAGAAGATGTACAGCGGGATCATGACCTCGCCGTGGGTGGCGTACGAGGTTCCGACCGCGGTGAACGACGACGTCGAACCGGCTTCGTTGATGCCCTCGTGCAGGATCTGGCCGACCGAGCTCTCCTTGTAGGCGAGCATCAGCTCCGAGTCCACCGAGGTGTACAGCTGGCCGTTGCGGTTGTAGATCTTCAGCGACGGGAACCACGAGTCCATACCGAATGTGCGTGCCTCGTCGGGAATGATCGGCACGATCCGGTGGCCGATCTCCTTGTCGCGAAGAAGTTCCTTCATCACGCGCACGAGCGCCATCGTGGTGGCGACTTCCTGCTTGCCCGAGCCCTTGCGGAGCGTCTTGTAGGTGTCGTCGCTCGGCTGCGGAAGCGGCTGCGCACTGACGCGACGCTCGGGGACGAAACCGCCGAGCTTGTTGCGACGATCGAGCATGTACTGGATCTCGGGAGCATCCGCACCGGGGTGGTAGTACGGCGGCATGTAGGGGTCCTTCTCGAGCTCCTCGTCGGAGATCGGGATGTGCTGCAGGTCCCGGAAAGTCTTGAGATCGTCGAGTGTCAGCTTCTTCATCTGGTGCGTGGCGTTGCGGCCCTCGAAGTGCTTGCCGAGGGTGTAGCCCTTGATCGTGTGCGCCAGGATGACCGTCGGCTGTCCCTTGTGCGCCATCGCCGCCGCGTAGGCCGCGTGGACCTTGCGGTAGTCGTGGCCGCCTCGCTTGAGGTTCCAGATGTCACTGTCGGACAGGTCCTTGACCAGCTCCTTGGTGCGCGGGTCGCGCCCGAAGAAGTGATCACGCACGTAGCCACCGTCGTTGGCCTTGTACGTCTGGAAGTCGCCGTCGGGCGTGGTGTTCATCAGGTTGACGAGCGCACCGTCGCGGTCTGCGTGCAGCAGTGCATCCCACTCGCGTCCCCACACGACCTTGATGACGTTCCAGCCGGCCCCGCGGAAGAACGACTCCAGTTCCTGGATGATCTTGCCGTTGCCGCGGACCGGGCCGTCGAGGCGCTGCAGGTTGCAGTTGACGACGAAGGTGAGGTTGTCGAGACCTTCGGTCGCTGCCACATGTGCGAGGCCACGCGATTCGGGCTCGTCCATCTCGCCGTCGCCGAGGAACGCCCACACATGCTGATCGGTGGTGTCCTTGATTCCGCGGTCGTTCAGGTAGTGATTGAAGCGCGCCTGGTAGATGGCGTTCATCGGGCCGAGGCCCATCGACACCGTCGGGAATTCCCAGAAATCCTGCATCAAGCGCGGGTGCGGGTAGGACGGCAGTCCACCGCCCTCCTGCTCGTGGCTCGCTTCCTGGCGGAAGCCGTCCATCCGCTCGGCCGGGATGCGGCCTTCGAGGAATGCGCGTGCGTAGATGCCGGGGGAGGCGTGGCCCTGGATGAAGATGTGGTCGCCACCGCCTGGGTGGTCCTTGCCGCGGAAGAAGTGGTTGAAGCCGACCTCGTAGAGCGCCGCGGAGGACGCGTACGTGGAGATGTGACCGCCGACGCCGACGCCGGGGCGCTGCGCGCGATGCACCATGATCGCGGCGTTCCAACGGATCCACGCGCGGTAGCGGCGTTCCATCGACTCGTCACCGGGGAACCACGGCTCGTTCTCGGTAGGGATGGTGTTGACGTAGTCGGTCGACGTCAGCGACGGCAGTGCCACGCGGCGTTCACCGGCGCGCTCGAGCAACCTGAGCATCAGGTAGCGAGCGCGGTTGGGGCCCGACCTCTCCAACAAGCCGTCGAAGGATTCGATCCATTCGTTGGTCTCGTCATTGTCGATGTCGGGTAGATACGACGCGACACCCTCGCGGATGACGCGTACCCGACCGTCAGAGCCGGTAGGCCCACTCGGCTTGCCGGCAGATTGTGTGTTCTGCCGATCGTCCTGGTTCAACTCGGACAACGTGTGTACTCCTCAATGTGGCGGTCGCTCGGTGCGGCGGCCGTTCCATGCAACTCGCGCTCTGTGACGGCGGGCCGCGTTCCTCATTCCGGTGATTCTCCTCAATCCTCCTACAGATGTTTCGCGGAGGTAGTACGGAGTCCCAATACCCACCAGTAGAAATTTATGTACGCAATTTCGGCGCGGTCAGCTTGCGGATGCGGAGAAAACACTGTTCGCTTGCACTACTTCACCCACTATGCAAGGAGGTCACCACCGTGGTCGCCGCGGCGGACGCTCAGAACTACGCTCAGAAACTTGGAATCACCCGCGACTTGGTCGTTCAGGAGCTGGGCTGGGACGAGGACACAGACGACGACCTGCGTGCCGACGTAGAGGACACCATCGGCGGTGAAACACTCGACGAGGACTCCGATGAAGTCATCGACGTGGTGCTGCTGTGGTGGCGCGACGGCGATGGTGATCTTGTCGACGCACTGATGGATGCCATCGGTCCGCTCTCGGACGACGGATTCGTCTGGGTTCTCAGCCCCAAGACAGGACTCCCGGGACACGTCGAGCCGAGTGAGATCGCTGAATCGGCGCCGACCGCAGGGTTGACGCAGACTTCGGCCGCCAATCTCGGTGACTGGATCGGCAGCCGACTGGTGCAGCCGAAGACACGGGCGACCAAACGGTAGCGACCCCTCGAACAGGAAGATGGATTCGATGCCACTCGAGGTGGGCGCAGAGGCGCCTGACTTCACCCTCAAGGACCAGAACAATCAGGAAGTGACCTTGTCGTCGTACCGCGGTGACAAGAACGTCCTACTGGTCTTCTATCCACTCGCGTTCACGGGGACTTGCCAGGGCGAACTGTGCAAGGTCCGTGACGGTCTGCCCAAGTTCGAGAACGACGACACCGCCATTCTCGCGATCTCTGTCGGCCCACCGCCGACGCACAAGATCTGGGCGGCCGAGCAGGGGTACACCTTTCCGCTGCTGTCGGATTTCTGGCCGCACGGATCCGTCGCTCAGGCGTACGGGGTGTTCAACGACAAAGCCGGCTTCGCCAACCGAGGCACCTTCGTCATCGACAAAGACGGAATCATTCGGTACGCGGAGATGAACCAGCCGGGAGAAGCTCGTGACCCATCAGCGTGGGAGACGGCACTGGCTTCGGTGTGAGCTTTTTAGGCGTCTGACCTGCCGAATTGGAGATCGGGCGCTGAGACGATAAATTTCTTCAAGCGTTCCGGTGGCTTCGGCCACCGGTACTCGGGCGTATAGCTCAGCGGTAGAGCTCTGGTTTTACACACCAGCGGTCGGGGGTTCGAACCCCTCTGCGCCCACCACGATTTTTCCAGCGTCGATCCTTCGGCCCGCACGCGCACCTTCCAGCCCACGCGCAGGTTGCAACTTGCGCGTGGGCTGAAACCTGCGCGACCTGACTCCCGACGTCATTTACCGCGTACCCGGCCCGACTGTCTCGTAGGCCTCCACCAACCACGACCGAATTTTTTCGTCGACCTGGCCGGGTTCGTCGAACGCCAGCCGATGCGTGACGACCTTCTTCGTCGTGTAGAACGACTCGCGCAATCGGGGATGCTCGACTGCGCGAAGCAGGTGAAACGAGACCTCCAGCCGCCCCGACTTCACGAATGCACCGGCGAAGACGCGTTTCCGGGACCACGAGATTTCAGTGCGATGGACCTTCTCGAAAACCTCCGGACCGGATGCGAGCACAGCTTCGCGGAATTCCAGCATCATCTCGGCGACGTGATCCGAGAAGGGAGCGAGGTATTCGTCGACAGTTCCGGTCATGGGTCGAGCGTAGGACCGAAACGGCTGGGTCAGGTCGTTGTGGTTCCTGCGATTCGATCGGCCAAGTCCGTTCCGGACTGGATGAACCGCCGGAGGCCGAGCGTGGTGAAGGAGCGATCCTCGGACAGGAACGCCGAGGCGAAGATTTCGATCTGCGCGATCATGGCGACCGCTACGACGCTGGCTTCGGCGGCGGACAGCTTTCCTCTCGCCTTCTTGGCCGCTGCGCTCAGAACCGGGATCAGCACGAGCGCATTCGAGCGACGAATCGCTTCGACCTGCTGGCTTGCCCCACGGGATTGAACGAAGTACACGGTGGAGCTGGTGCGGTTGTCCGACAGCCACGCCACGAGTGGTTCGACGAGCGAGCCCATGTTGCGAGCCGGAATCACCACCTCGCGGGCGATCCGCTCGATCTCGCCGACGTACTCGGCGGCGAACTCATGCAGACCCTCGAGCAGGATTTCCTCGCGCGACGGGTAGTGGTAGTAGATCGCTGCGGACGTCATTTCTGCGGCGGCTGCAATATCGGCGACCGTCACGGAATCGACTGGTCGGGACGCGAACAACTCGAACGCTGTTTCTACGATGACCCCACGGCGCGAGGGACGGTGCGCTGGTCGCTTCAGTGTTGCCGACATTCACTCTCCTAGGACTACGGTCATGCAACACTAGTGCTTCGTCCTACGAGAGGTGAGCTTGTCAGGTGAGTGTTCAGGGGGCGGACGACAAGGTGGGAAAGAAGTTACCGCACAGGCCGTCGCGACGACATGAAATAGTTGGGGCGGCGATCCGGGTCTTCGCGGCAAAGAGCTTCTCGGATGCAAGCATCCAGGACGTGGCCGACGAGGCCGATGTCGTGCCGTCTGCCGTCTACTACCACTTCGCCGGCAAAGACGAGTTGTTCGAGCTGGCGATGCGGCGCGTGCTCGACATGGTCAACGAGGTCGTGGCCGAAGTTCGCGCACAGGAAGATTCCAGCGAAGTTCCATCGTTGGAACCCGTCATCCTCGCGGTATGGACGTGGGTCGAGAAGCATCCGGACGAGTCACGACTGCTGCACTATCACCTACCCGGCGCCACGGCAGACGCCTCGGCGCTGCGACGTGAATTCGAAGAGGAGCACGTCCAGCGCGCATTCGACTACCTGCCGCCTGGCCCGGTCCCAGCAACCAAGCGTGCGGCGGCAACGGCACATGCCTCGCATACGCTGTCGACGAGAACGCTCATCGAGCTGCTGATGACCATTCATGCACTGCGAATAGGTGAGGGGCCTCTCAGTCGGCATGCGTCGAAAAGCTTGAGCCGGGCAGTCGTTGCGGTGGGGGACCGCATCATCGTCGGCTGATTCCTGCCGTATTCTGCTCCGGTGCAACGGACTTCATCGCGAGGAACGGTCACCGAGGTGCAATTGCTCGTACCGGGCACGTTCGGTGTCGAGCGCTGCTCGTTTGCGGTCACTCTTCAGATTCGAAGGAAGACCGTGTAATTCGAGTCGGCGAGCGCGGTTGAGTTCCATGAATGCCACCGTGTAGAACAGGGCGAGCAGCACACTCAGAAGAACCATTGCGCCGCGCAGCCACAGGGCTCCGGGGAACAACACGACAAACCCGATGAAGATGGGCATGAACGGAATCATCGACCGCAGTAGGTGTCTCGGCACTGCGCCCTTTCCGACGAGGTCGTTTCGTACCCAGTCCTGCATCGACATCGGAAGCTTCCGTCCCAGGACGTAGCCCAGCCATTGGACTGCATTCGGACGTGTTGGGTCGCTCATGCCAGCGCTCCTGCGTCTATCGCGGCTCGGTTGATTCGTCCGAGCACCGTGTGCAGCTCTTCCAGCTCGGCGATATCGACTCCGAGCTTCTCGACCACCGCGGGTGGAATTTTCTCTGCTTGCTTCCTCATGGCAGCTCCCGCGGGTGTCAGTCGAACCTCGAGCTGGCGTTCGTCGCAAGCGTTCCTCGCCCGCACGATCAGACCGCCTGCCTCCAGACGTTTGAGGAGGGGAGACAGGGTGGGGGAGTCGAGCTGGAGGGCACTGCCGATGGCTTTGACCGACATCGGCGACGATCCCCACAGCGCAAGCATGACCAGGTACTGGGGGTGGGTGAGGCCCATCGGCTCGAGTAGTGGTCGATAGACGGCCAGGACTGCTCGGTTGGCGACAGCGAGGGCAAAGCACACCTGGCGGTCCAACGCGAGGGGATCTTCAGCGGTCATATTTGAAGAGTACACGAATAGTTAGTGCACTAACTATTTACCGCCTGGACTACCAAGGTGGCTCCGAGGGCGAGCATGAACGCTGCGATGGCGCCGTCCAGAATTCGCCACGCTGACGGCTTCGAAAACGCCGGTCGCAGCAGACGCGCACCGAATCCGAGGGCGGTGAACCATACGATGCTGGCCGTCGCTGCGCCGACCCCGAACCACACTCGTGCCGTGTCGTAGGTTGCCGCGACCGATCCGAGCAGCACGACCGTATCGAGGTAGACGTGGGGATTGAGCCAGGTCAACGCGCAGGCGGTGACGATCACTGTTCCGATCCGCGCGGGATCAGGACTGTGCTCGGTCGTCAACGCTGTCGGCCGGTACGCGCGCCGAGCCGACAGTAGTCCGTAACAGATGAGGAAGGCGGCGCCGCCCCAGTAGGCGAACTTCAGCAATCCCGGTGCGGAATCGACGATGAATCCGGCCCCGGCGATGCCCGCGCCGATGAGAAGAATGTCCGACACGGCGCACACGGCGACGACGGCGAGAACATGTCGGCGTTCTATGCCCTGCCTCAGCACGAACGCATTCTGTGCACCGATCGCGACGATCAACGATAGGCCGAATGCGAATCCGGCGAGTGTGGGCGCGAGCGAGAAGGTCATGGTCACAAGCTAGGAGAGGTCCCCAATTAAGTACAACGAAAGTTTCTGATGCTGCGTTAGCATTGCTTATGTCGCATCTGGACCTGCCGCAGCTCGAAGCGTTGGCGGCGGTGGTCGCCGAGGGATCGTTCGACGCCGCCGCGCGTCGACTACACGTCACGCCCTCCGCCATCAGTCAGCGGGTGAAGTCCCTGGAGACGGCGGCGGGAACGGTGCTACTACGCAGGTCCAAGCCGGTTCGCGTGACTGCTGCCGGAACACCCTATCTCCGCCTTGCGCACCAGATCGGTGCGCTCGTCGCCGAGATGACGATCGACGGGCTCGCGCAGAAGCCCACCAGTGTTCCGATTGCGGTCAACGGCGATTCGCTCAATACCTGGGTGCTCCCAGCGCTCGCCGAGCTGTCCGACCATGTCGACTTCGACGTCCGCCGAGAGGATCAGGATCACTCCGCCGAGATGTTGCGGCAGGGCGTCGTCATGGCGGCGGTCACTACGTCCGACGAGCCGGTTCAGGGTTGTTCGGTGACGAGGTTGGGCATCATGCGGTACCGCCCGATGTGCTCGCCGGCCTTTCGTCGCAGGTGGCTACCCGACGGCCCGTCGGGCGAGGCTCTCACGCGCGCGCCCATGCTCGTATTCGACCGCTCGGACGACTTGCAGGACCGCTACCTGCAACAGTGGGGGCCGGGATTGGCCCCCACACGAAGGCATTACATCCCTTCGTCCGCAGACTTCGCAGAGGCCGTACGTCACGGAATCGGTTGGGCGGTATTGCCTCGGCAACAGTGTGATCGGATGGAGATCGGTGTGGACCTGGTCGACCTCGCTCCGGGCACCGGGATCGATGTGACGTTGTACTGGCAGCAGTGGACTCTGAAAACGGCTGCGCTGGAGGAGTTGTCGGAAGCAATCGTGGCTGCGGCGGCGACAGCGCTGGATTGATTCCTCGGTGCGATTCTGTCTACCCGTCTGCACCGAGCCTGCTGCGCGACAGTGCGCGGCCTGCATCGGTTCCGGAGCGCCACGCGCTTTCGATCCTCGGTGCACCGTGCGGACACCACTGATCCCCGGCGAAATATACTCGTCGGGAACCCAATTCGACAGAGCCGAATGTGCTGTCGTGGGCGGCGACGGGTTTCGCGAACGTCCAGCGATGCGCGTGCGTCCACGACGGTGTTGCTGCGCCGACCACTTCTTTCAGTGCATCGACGGTAGGCGCGACGGCCGCCGCGGGATCGTCGAGGTACCCACGGGCGAACGATGCCGTCGTGTGCGCGACCAGAACTGTGGCGAAGTCGCCTCTCCTCGATCCGTCGTCCGCGAGAAATTCGAGCACGGAGTGGTCGTTGACGAATGCCGCATTCTCGAACGGAAGATCCCACGCGTCGAAACCGCACACGACCGTCACGACCGGGTCGTAGTCCACGGAATCAGGCACGGAAACAAGACGATTCGACTGTGGATCCGGCATCGCGAGAACCACGTCGCCATCGGGCAGCTGGTCCAGATCGAGCGTCTCCGTGTCGATGTCGTCGAGCATCTCCCGGACGAGCGACCGGAGGCCACCTGGAGTCGCCCATCGCATCGGACCTGTACTGGTACCGGGAGCAGCGTCGGGGGACAGCACGCCGAACGTGTCGGTCCACTGTCGAGCGAGCCCGGCGCCCTGCCAGCGAGCGACGACCTCTGCGAACTGACGATCACGCACCGTGAAGTAACCCGCTCCGATATCGACACGTCGCCCGTGCAATTCGGGCGAGGCCATGCGGCCACCGACGGCTCGACCGCGGTCCACGAGGCGGAAGGGTATGCCGGATTCTCTAAGCACGACGGCGCAGGCGGCGCCCGCGATACCAGCGCCGACGATGGTGACGGTCTTGGGACCTGAGCTCATCTGTTCACCGTAGGCGCTTCGCCGAAATCTCCAGGTAGTGGCGTCCACGCGGTGACAGGCGGTATCCGACGTCCAGGCTGCGAGTCAGGCCCAGATTCTTCAACTTTCGGATCCTGAGCTTGAACGGCGCGGTGTCCGACCCGACTGATGCCGCGAGATCGGCCGCTCGCACACCTGGCCGATTCGCGACGAGCTCGAGATACGAGGTCGTCCACGGCGTATCCGCGCGAAGGTCCATGCGTCGGAGCGTGGCATCCAAGTCGCGGAGTGCGTCGCCGTCCAAGTCGGTGTCGGCCCGCAGACTCTCGCGGGGATCGGCGCCGTGAAACCTGACTTCGATCCGGAACACCGGGAGGTGTTCCGGACCTCGGAAAGTCGCGAGAAGCTCCTGTCGCGACGCGGCTCCAGCCGCACGTGCATCGTCGTTGCTGATCGAGTTCGGATCGATCTCGTCGATCCGCTCGATGAGAACTACGCCAGCAGATGTGGTGATCGAGGTGCCGACGTAGACCCGGGCCTTCGACCATCGACGGAACGCGACGTTCACGGTGCCATCAGCGATCGCGTTGGCGACGGCACTCGTGAACATCACACTCGGCTTCCGGGAGGTGCACTCACACAGCCGAGAATAGCCGCGTTCCCCGGCTCAGTTCCAGGGTCCCCTGGATGCGACGTCGGACCAGTCGACGATATTCCAGAATGCAGTGACATAGTCAGCCTTGACGTTCTTGTACTGCAGGTAGAAGGCGTGCTCCCACATGTCCAACATCAGCAGTGGGGTGATGCCGAGAGGCACGTTCGCTTGCTGATCGTAGAGCTGGAACGTGAGCAGTCGCTTTCCGAGCTCGTCCCACCCGAGCACAGCCCAACCCGACCCCTGTAAGCCGTTGGCGGCTGCAGTGAACTGGGCGCGGAAGTTGTCGAACGAGCCGAACTGGTCGTCGATTGCCGACGCGAGTTCGCCGACTGGCTTGTCTCCACCGTTCGGTGAGATGTTCGTCCAGAACTGCGTGTGGTTGAGGTGGCCACCGAGGTGGAATGCAAGATTCTTCTCGTGCAGGAAGATTCGAGAGTGATCTCCGGCCGCACGTGATTCCTCGAGCTGATCGAGTGCGGTGTTGGCTCCAGCGACGTACGCCGCATGATGCTTGGAGTGGTGAAGCTCCATGATCTCACCACTGATGTACGGCTCCAACGCTGCGTAGTCATAGGTGAGTTCGGGAAGGACGTATCGTTCGGTCGTCATAGTCTTCGTCTCCTGTTGCATGTATTTCGTGTACATGACCATCCTGAAACCTCGAGTTCAGTAGAGGTCAAGCCCGTCGTGACGACGGTCACCGAACCAGGGCGTCCACCTCCACCGGTGACACCGCGCTCAGCGCAGCGTAGTGGTGCGGTAACCGCATCGCTACCAGGTCTTTTCGGCGCACGACGTTGGTGGGGTACACGGTCTCGAGATTGGTGGTATCCACCACGACAGTCGCGGTACCGACACCTTCGGACACCGTGCTCTCACCGCGAGGGAATGCAAAGGTGTCCGGGCCGAACACGCCGCTTCGTCCGAGTAGCCCACGGTCGACGTCGTAGGCATTGGCGAACGCAAACCACACGTTGTTCTCCCCTCCTCGCACTCTCATGTGATGCCAGTGCATCGGGTCAGCGCCGGTGAGGATGTCCCCCGGATGCGGGATCGACGTCCCGGGGTTGGCTCCGACAGGCGCGACCATCGCTGCCGGGCACACGATGAGATCGCAACCTCGAAGCGCGAGAACACGTCCGGCCTCCGGAAAGAGAGCATCGTTGCCGATCAGAATCCCGACGCGACCGACCTCGAGATCGAGAACGGTCCATTCGCTTCCGGGGGCGAACAACTCGGCGTCGGTTGGCGCGACGTGCGTCTGGCGGTAGGTGCCCAGCACCCCAGTCGGCCCCACGACCACTGCCGTGTTGTAGATATGTCCGCCGTCGACCTCGGCGATGCCGACGACGACTGTCGTCGACGTTCGCGCTGCTGTTGCCGCGACGTGCGCGATGGACTCTCCGTCGACGGTCTCGGCGCAACTCGACGGGTGTCGTGTGCTCGACACAGGCCCGGTGACAGACAGTTCCGGAAAGACGAGCACCGATCCGGGGCTCGCAGCCGACATGACGTCGTCGATGGCGGCAAGGTTCGCCTGGACCGACTCGGTCGGTGTCGACTGCACGACGGTGACCTCGGTGCGTGTTCCAGTCGGCAACGGTTGATGGCCGTACAGGGAGAAGAAGTCGAGAGGATTCCACAAGAAGGTGTTCGACTGCAGTTCTCGATACAGCTCGGGTCGACGTTCGCCTGCCGGGTGAGGACGTCGGGATCGAGCCGGGTCGATGGTCGCGTAGACGATTCCGTCGCCGCTGTCGAGCGACGCGGCGATAGTGCCGTCGGGTTCGATGATGCACGTTCCTCCGCTGAACTGCACCGTGCGCTCGAGGCCCCACCGGTTGCTTTCCATGACGTAGCAATCGTTCTCGAATGCGCGACTGATCCAGTACGGTGCCGGTGTTCGCTCGGCAAGCCAATTGCTGATGTGGCAGATGACGTCGGCGCCGTCGAGGGCGACCACACGGGCTGTCTCCACGAAGTGAATATCCATGCAGATCAGCAGTGCGATCCTGCCGATCTCGGTGTCGTGAACCACATGACCGAGGTTGCCCGGAGCTGCCCACTTGGGTTCTGCGATGTACGAGTGGGTCTTTCGGTGAGTTCCGACAATTCCATCGGGTCCGATCAGCACTGCGCTGTTGTAGAACAGGCCTGTCTGCGGATCGATCTCCGGCATCCCGATGACGACGAAGCAACCGTGCTCGCGGGTCACCTCCGCGAACCTGTCGGTGGTAGGGCCAGGGATGGTTTCGACGACCGATGCTGCCTCGTCGTAGTCGTACAAGCAGTATCCGGTGGTCGCCATCTCGGGTGTGGTGATGAGCTTGGCGCCGAACACCGCGGCCTCGGTGACCAGAGTGAGCAACGACGACACGTTGCCGGACTTGTCGAACAGAGTCGGCTCGAATTGGATGGCAGCGCTGAGGTATGGAGCGGGCGAAGTCACGATGGTGGGTCCTTTCAGTGCGTCGGTGTCGCGTCGGGCTGTGCGACCGGTGAGGGTGCGTCGGTTGGCGTGTAGAAGCGCCCGCGTGTCAGAACGGTCAGTGGTACGTAGATGATCGGCCCGATGAACATTGCAATGAACGATGCGTAGTACGACGGGTAGATCCCGAAGACTCCGACGGCGCCGACTGCGATGCCGATCAGCATCGCGCTGATACCGCAGGGGTTCCAGTTGCGGACCCAGCCGTCACGGAACTCGATGTTGCTGGAGGGTGCGAGACCGAGCCATTTGCGGCAGATGAAGTAGTCCGCGAGAAGTATGAAGATCCAGGTGTTGGTCATGATGCCGGTGACTGCGAGGAACTTGTCCGTGTATTGCAGGATGTTGATGGGGTAGAACGCAACTCCGACGACGAGGAGTGCGACCATCCACCACTGTCGGCCGAGCTTCCTCGGAGACAGCACGTCCCATGCATTGGACAGCGCCAGCGACCCTGAATAGAGATTCATGACGTTGATACGTACCTGTGTGACGATCGCGAAGATGACGCCGAGCAGACCCATCACGATCGCGAAGTAGAGACCGGGATCCGTCGCGGACAGTTCCGGCGTTGCAGTGCCGTCGAAGTGTCGGAGCATCGTGAATCCGAGGAAGACGCCGAGAACCATCACGACGACGATCATCAGCAACTCGGCCAGCATCAAGCTTGCCGTGCCGCGGTAGGTGACGTCCTTCTTCACGAACCGTCCGTAGTCGGTTGCGATGAGTGCCTGGAACACGACCTGGCCGTTGGCCAAACTCAATGCCTGCCACATCGCCGTCGAGGAGAAACCGTCGGTGGCGACCCATTCACCGGGCCCGACGAGTACGTAGCCGCTCGCCAACATGTACATCCCGATCGCGAAGAGAATCAGGAAGATCGGCATACCGAACCGCTGCAGAACGTTCATCGAGTGCATTCCGCGCCACGAGAAGTACAGGGCGACCAGAGCGACGATCGCGAAAACGATGGTGGCCCAGAAGGAATCGATGTCGATGCCCGCAAACTCGCTCAGTCCGTGGGACACGATGCTCCCCTCGAAGATGAAGTAGAAGACGTAATTGACCGCATAGACCAGCGAGGCAACTGCGGACCCCTTCGTTCCGAAGCCGAGACCGCGGGTGAGGAGGGGGAGCGACAAGCCCTCCTGGCTCGCGATTCGCATGATGAGGCTACCGACGAGAGTGGCGCCGACAACCATGTATGCGATGGGTATCAAGAACATCGGCCATCCGACGAGAAAGCCGATCTGGCCTCCCAGCGAGAACCAGAACATGGCCGTGACGTTCCCGGTGAGCACCAGAAGAATTGCTGGCCGGGGCCATCGCTGAGTTGCCGGGACCCTCGATGTTGCGTAGCTCTCGATCTGATCGTCGAGGCTCGTGGCCGGTCCTTCGAAGTATTTCTTCATGTTCATGTCGGTTGTCCAGTTCGTTAGATCGACGCCGGAGTATGGGCGGGCTGACCGGCAGATGCGGTGAGGTGTCGAGGGAGTTGCCGAGGGGCACGTGCGCCCGGCGCGAGTGGGCACCGCGGGACGTGCACTGAACAACAGAATACTTCCTGCGGACACTATTTTTCTAGGAACTATGTAAATAGTGTGTGACGCCGTTGGATTCGATTGCAGCGGGCAGCAACGACTGATGGCCTCGCACCCCAGTGGGGTGCGAGGCCATCAGGCGTCGACTTTCAGTACACCGCTGTTCAGTACACCGTGCGGTACAGCTCCGCGATCTCCTCGGCGGTGGGAACCACCGGGTTGTTCGACGGCGATCCTGATGCCAGGGCCTGCTCGGCCATCAACGGAATCAGTTCGTCCCAGCGCGCCCGGTCGATGCCATAGGTACCCGGCCTGGGTACTTCGACGTCGGCGCACAGCGTGTCGATGAACTCGATCAATTTCTTCGATGCGCTGTCGTCGGAATCGGTCCGCTCGGCGGCGCCCAGTTGCCGTGCACAATCGGCGTAGCGGTCCTGTGCGCCCGAAATCGAGAACGAGGTGATCGCAGGAAGCAACATCGCATTGGAAAGTCCGTGTGCCACATGAAAATGCGCGCCTATAGGCCGACTCATGCCATGCACGAGACACACGCTTGCATTGGAGAACGCCATGCCGGCTTGAGTCGAGGCGTGCATCATGTGCTCACGCGCTTCCCGATCCGAGCCGTCCCGGTATGCACGCAGAAGGTACTTGCCGATCGTCCTCATCGCCGAAAGTGCAAGTCCATCGGAAATGGGGTTGGCCTTCTTGCTGACGTACGCCTCGATGGCGTGCGTCAATGCGTCGACGCCGGTGTCTGCGGTCAGTCTCGGCGGCATGGACATCGTGAGTTCGGAGTCGACAATAGATGCGATCGGCAAGAACGACAGGCCCGGGCACAGCATCTTCTCATCGGACTCGACGTCCGTGATGATCGTGAACTGAGTTGCCTCGGAGCCACTTCCGGCAGTGGTCGGGATAGCGATGATGGGAAGCGCCGCTCCCGCGTAGAGCCGAGGAGCCTTGAAGTCGCGCATGACGCCACCCTGCGTCGACAACACTGCCAAAGCTTTGGCAGTGTCCATCGGACTGCCGCCGCCGAATCCGATGATGGCGTCGGCGTCGTGGGCTGCCACCGCGTCGAGACCCGCCTGCAGAGAATCCGTCGTCGGGTCAGGAACCGTCTCGGCGAACAGCGCGGCCTTCTTGCCGGTCGCGTCGATGATCTTCAGTAACCGCTCGGCTGCGCCGGTGCTGACCATGAACGCATCGGTGACGAGAAGAGGGCGTTCGACATCGAGGTCGATCAGGACCGATCCCAGCTCCTCGACGGCACCGGGGCCGAGCTTGAGGAAACGCGGAAACGAAATATTGGCAACCATCCTACTCCTTCGTAGGTGAATCGGACTCGGGCTCAGCAGTTTTCGGGGCTCAGCTGTTTTCGGGGAACCCGAGGTTGATGCCGCCGTGGCTGGGATCGAGCCAACGCGAGGTGACGGCCTTGCCGCGGGTGAAGAAGTGGACTCCTTCGGTGCCGTGGGCGTGGGTGTCGCCGAAGAGAGAGTTCTTCCAGCCGCCGAAGCTGTAGTACGCCATCGGAACCGGTATCGGGACGTTGATGCCGACCATTCCGACCTCGACTTCGTTCTGGAAGCGCCTGGCTGCGCCGCCGTCGTTGGTGAAGATGGCGGTGCCGTTGCCGTAGGGGTTGTCGTTGATCAGTTGGAGGGCTTGGTCGTAGGTGTCGACCCGTACGACGGACAGGACCGGTCCGAAGATTTCGTCGGTGTAGATGCTCATGTCGGTGGTGACATTGTCGATCAGCGTCGGTCCGAGCCAGAAACCATCTGCCCCGCCGTCTGCTGTGACGCCGCGGCCGTCGACGACGATGGTGGCACCTGCCGCTTCACCGGCGTCGACGTAGGAGGCGACTTTGTCGCGGTGCGCCTTGGTGACCAGGGGGCCCATGTCGGAGCCCGTGGTGCCGTCGCCGGTGACCAATGGTCTTGTGCGTTCGGCGATCTTGGCGACGAGGGTGTCAGCGATGTCGCCGACGGCGACGAGGGCGGAGATGGCCATGCATCGTTCACCTGCGGAGCCGAAGCCTGCGTTCACCATTGCGTCGGCGGCGAGATCGAGGTCGGCGTCGGGTAGGACGATGGCGTGGTTCTTCGCGCCGCCGAGTGCCTGCACGCGCTTGCCGTTGGCGGTTCCGGTGGAGTAGACGTACTGCGCGATAGGAGTGGAGCCGACGAAGGAGATCGACTTGATCTTCTTGTTTTCGAGCAGTTCGTCGACGGCCAGCTTGTCGCCTTGCAGGACATTGAAGACACCTGGAGGGAGTCCGGCTTCTTCCCATAGCTCGGCCAGCCAGATGCTGGCTGTGGGGTCCTTTTCGGACGGTTTGAGTACGACGGTGTTGCCGGTCGCGATGGCGATAGGGAAGAACCACATGGGGACCATGGCCGGGAAGTTGAAGGGGGAGATGATGGCGACAGGCCCGAGGGGTTGCCGGATCGAAAACACGTCGACGCCTGTCGAAGCATTCTCGGTGCAACCACCCTTGAGGAGGTGGGGAATGCCGCACGCGAATTCGACGACTTCCTGGCCGCGGCTGATCTCGCCGAGGGCGTCGGACAGGACCTTGCCGTGTTCGGCCGTGATGATCTCGGCGAGTTCACCCTTCTTCTTGTTCAGCAGTTCGCGGAACGTGAAGAGGATCTGGGTGCGCTTGGCGAGCGAGGTGTCGCGCCACATCGGGAACGCTGCTGCGGCGGCGTCGATGACGGCTTTCGCGTCGCCTGAGTTGGCGAGCGCCAACTGTCCGGTCACTTCGCCGGTAGCGGGGTTGGTGACAGGGGAGGTCCTGTCCGATGTCCCTGCAAAGGGCTTGCCGTCGAGCCAGTGGCTGATCGAGGTCACAGTTGTCGTCCTTCGCTCGTGAATGTGATCCCAGTCTCGATGGCATCGGTGCTCATGTCAAAGGCCAAAGACGCACTACGTCGTGCAAAAATGCACGGCTTGCTATCGTCGACGAATGTTCACTGCCGACCACCTTCGGTTCTTCCTCGAGGTTTCTCGTCACGGCCGGCTCAACGAGGCCTCCCGCGCTCTGGGAGTCGACCACACGACGGTGGGTCGGCGGATCACGAGCCTCGAGAAGGCGGCGGGCAGGCGACTGTTCGATCGCACTCCGGCGGGGTGGAGATTGACCGAGGCGGGACATCGGCTCGTCGGCTACGCGGAAACCGTCGAGTCCACCCTGGTGGCAGCGTTCGAGGACCAGACGTCCAGTGTCGGATCCCTCACCGGATCGGTACGAATTGCCGCGCCCGACGGGTTCGGTGCGTTCGTGTTGACGCCGAACCTGACGACGCTGCGTCAGGCTCACCCGGATCTGAACGTCGAACTCGTGACCGCAACCGAACACAAGACGATCGACACGAGAGAATTCGATATTGCGGTGACATTGGAGCAGCCGTCACCGAGGTTCGTGGTCTTTCGCAAACTTGCGACGTACTCGCTGCACCTCTACGCGACACGTGAGTATCTCGAATCGTCTCCGGCTGTCACTAAGATGGACGACCTTCGCGACCACACACTGATCTGGTACGTCGGCGCACTCCTCGATGTGGCGCCACTCCGGATTTTCGATTCGATTCTCGCCGACGGGCGAGCCCAGATCCAAACGAACAACATCACCGGGCATTGGCTCGCGGCACGCAGCGGGCTGGGCATAGCGCCGCTGCCGAGCTACATCGGCGAGCCCGATGATTCGCTGGTTCGTGTTGTGGCAGAACGATTCTCGATCGAGCGGACGTACTGGATCGCGGTACCGCGCGAACTCACCGGACTGGCGCGGGTCAAAGCCGTCGACGAGTTGTTGAGCAACGTCGTGGCCGAACACCCGCATCTGACCTCGGGTCAGTGATCGACAGTCACTGTCGAGGATCTCGCGTTCTCCAGTGCCGTGGAGAGTGCGGTCTCGAACACTTCGCGATCGGCGTCGGAAGCGAACAGTGCGCGGTGTACGGACTCGACGACACCCGCAACGTCCTCGAACTTTCGCTGTCCGCGCGCAGTGGTGCGAATGAGGACCTGACGACGGTCGACGGTGCCGGTACGCCGATGCACCAGATTGTTCGACACGAGTCGGTTGACGACCTTGGTGAGCGTAGGCGGGGGCAGCAACGCGAATTCTGCGGTGTCCGCCATGGTGTGTCCGTCGCCGTCGGACAGAAAGCTCAGGACTCGCCACTCCTCGAGGTCTAGGCCCTCCAGTTCGAGCGCGAGGCGCATTCGTTCACTGACGGCTCGCTCGAGTGCGGAGAGAAGTCGGTCTGCGCCGCCAACGCGACGCATGGGTTCCGTCGGCGTCACGCGATCAGACTCCTATCATGAATCGAACTGCAGGCGCTCCGAGGCGCACGGCCTCGATTCCTGAAAGTGCAGTCTATGCGAGCGCGACGACTGCGGACGGCCGGGACGGGGTGTCGATGACGGAAAATCTGGACACCACACGCTACTTCGACGGCGAGACCTTCACGGTCGGCATCGTTTTTCCGATGTCCGGTCCCTTCGGATTGATCGGGCCTTCGAGCGAACTGTCTGCTCAACTGGCTCAGGAGGAGCTCAACGCCGGCGACGGAGTACTTGGCAGACACGTCGAACTGCTCCCGATCGACGGTGGCCGTGCTCCGGGCGAGGTTGCTGCCGACGTGCGTGCACTGATCGAAATCGGCGCTGTGGACGCCGTCGCGGGGATGCACACCTCGGCGGTGCGCAGAGCATTGATTCCGATCACATCCGGACGCATCCCGTACGTCTACACCTCACTGTACGAGGGAGGCGACCGCTACCCAGGGTTGTTCGTGACCGGTGAGACACCGTCGGGACAGTTGATTCCGGCTCTCGAATTCATGGTGCACGAACTCGGCCGGACGAAGTGGGCGGTCGTCGGCAACGACTACGTGTGGCCTCGCAAGAGCGCTGCGATCGTCACCCGGTATCTCGGGTCGATCGGCGCATCCGTTGCCTTCTCAGCCTTTTCGCCGATCGGCACATCCGACTACTCGGGGGCGGTCAGCGCATTGGAGAAGTCGGAGTGCGATGGCGTCGTCGTACTCCTGCTCGGAGACGACGCGGCCGCTTTCCATCAACATTTCGCCGCAGTCGGTCTGGATCATCAGTGCGTACGGCTGAGTCCGCTGATGGATGAGAACATGCTGCTCGCCGCAGGTTCCGAGAATACCCGCGATCTGTACGTGTCCTCTGGATACTTCGAAACACTTGCCACGAAGGAGAGCCTCGACTTCTCCGGCAGGTTTTCGGCACGATTCGGTCCGGACGCACCGATAGTCGGATCGCTCGGTCAATCGTGCTACGAGGGGGTCACTTTCCTCGGGCACCTCGTCAACGAAGCGGGTACCACCGAGGTAGCGGTCCTGGACTCGGTGTCGCAGAACTTCTCGTACGACGGCGCGCGAGGACACCTGACGATGGTGGGTGGGCACATCGTTCAGCCGATCTATCTCGCCAGAGCGGGTGACTACGACTTCGATGTCCTAGGGGAGATCGCACCCCGCCGGAGTGTCTGATCGATCCGTATAGTCTTAGCTCCCACATGATCACGTTGCTGTCAGCGCTCGTCGGGTTTGCAGTACTGGATTCTCTCGATGTGCTGTTGATCGGAATCACCGCCGCGATCGCCTACGATGCTCGGCTTCGTCGAATACCTCCACTGAAGACTGGGCTGGCGTTCATCGGTGGCGTCTTTCTTGCGACCTCGTCGTTCGGGCTTCTCGCTGTGCTCGGGTTCGATTTCCTGACCGGCATATTCGACTTCGAGCTGACGCCGACCCTTCGGTACTGGGGTGAACTGGTGTTGAGCGTCGTTCTGATCGCATTGGCGCTACTTCCTCAGTCGAATCGTCCACCGCCCGCATGGACGGCGAAGTTCAGAAGAAGTCCGTCGTTGCTCGCGGTGACAGGGTTCGCTGTCGGAATCGTGCAGGCACCGACCGCCGTTCCCTATCTCGCAGGTCTCGCCATGTTGTCTTCGTACAGTCCGCTTCCGCCGACATGGCCGGTGATCGTGGTCGCCTACTGTGCGCTCGCCTTGGCGCCGCCGCTGGTGGTGCTCGTCATGTCCATGGGCCGTAGCCGCGCTGCCCGTCGTCGCTACCGGCGTGTGGTTCGAGTCCTCACGAGATTCGGTCCGACCCTGGTTCGGATCGTGTTCGCGGTTATCGGCTGCGTGTTGCTTCTCGACGTGATCATCAATCGCTCGCAACTGTGGTGACCGGACCGGTCGCCTACGGTGGAGCCATGACTGTGGAAGATTTCGGTGGCCGACGCACACTCTCAGCCGAGGAACTGCTCGTCGTGGTGGGGGATTACGCCCTCGTCGACGAGGCAGGGGACCAACGTGGTCTCATCGAGGCGGTGGGGCAAGAAGGGTTGTCGGTCGTCGTGACCGTGGCGGAAGAGGCTGGGCCTGTCTATTTGACGTTCGCGCCGGACGCGCAGATCGTGATCGAACCCTACGACGGCGGCAAGGCTCCCGTAGTGCCCTGAGTGGCGATTTCCGTTGCTGCAACGCGCTTTTCGGCGTAGGGGAATTACAACGGTGTAACTTCCTCCACTTCAGCAACATTAGCCGCAGTGGTCACACTCGAGCTAACCTCTAGGCGACCTCTACGTCGTCTGCAGGAAGGACGCGCTGTGCGAATCAGCTTGTCCAGAGAACGCGTCGGTATCTCGATAGCCGCCTCGGCGGTCGTCGTGTTCGCTTGCGGTGGTGTTGCCACTGCGCAACCGGTGCCGCTCCCGATCGATCCGGGCGCACTCATCGCGTCGATTGCCGAACCCGCGACGCCTGCCCTGTACAACGCTGCGCAGGACAACCTCGTCAAGGGCAACTACGACCTCGGACTCGCCTCGCTCGACGCGCTGGCGCTCGCCTCGCCGTCGGACGCAAATGTTGTTGCGTTGCAGGCGTTCTATCGCAATGCTGCCGAAGACGTGGACGGCTCGGACGCTGCACTCGCCCGGCTCGCCGAACTCGATCCGACGCTGCACGACACCGTTGTGCGAGCGTTGAGCATCATTGCCACCTCGGCCGAGTCGACCGTGGACTTCGCCCCGGCGCTCGACGGTCCGCGAACTGCAATAGTCGCGCTCGGGTTCGGTCTCCACGGGGATGGTTCGATGCAGGACGAGTTGGTCGATCGGCTCGAGAGCGCAGCGGCAGCGGCATCGGCTTCACCGGAATCGCCCGTCGTCGTCACCGGCGGAAATCCGCAGAGCGGAATCGCCGAGGCGGACGCGATGCGCGAGTGGCTCGTCGACAACGGTGTTGCCGCCGAGCGAATTCATGTGGAGAACAAGGCCAATTCGACGGTGCAGAACGCGCTGTTCAGCGTGCCGATCGTCGAGTCGATCGGAGCGGACTCCGTCGTCATCGCGACCTCCGCCAATCATGTTCGTCGATCGATCTCCAACTTCGCCATCGCAGGTGCGGACGTTGTGGGCGCGGTCGCCGCAGACCCGAACGATGCCCCGGAAGTTCCTGCGCTGGGTCTGGATTCGCGACTAGGTTTGACTGTCGATGCAACCAAGGTGATCGGGATTCCGCGTACGTACTGACGTCACACCTGGGGTGCAGGATTCGAGGCTGCGATCTTCTTCTGTGCACGACGCCTGCGGGCACGGACGACGAGGTAGACGAGAGCCGTGAACAACGCGACCGCGATGACGGCACCGAGTGCGGTGGCTCCACGGAAGCCAGGCGCCTCGGTGTCGAGCGTCCTTTCGCCTGCGTGCGCGGCGTTGTTGCTGCCGAGAACGATCGAGAGTGTCAACAGGTTCGGCGCAGCGACAGCGACGGCCAGCACGATCGAGACAATGGCCGTCACCTTCCCGCCGCGCTTCTTGCGGACGCGCCATGCCGCGGTGAAAAGCAGGAGAGGGACAAGTGTGCACACGGTGCCGAACACGAGCCCCCAGAAGATGCCCTTGCTGAAGGCCTGATCGGACAGATTGGCGACTCGAATGCTCCACCACCGGGGCAGGAATGCCGCGAGAATCAGGTACGCGATCACCAGTGCGACCAGTGCGACCGCGCCGATGATCGTCTTGTTCACCCAGCTCGGTCGCCCGCTCGAGGTCGTTGCGGTGGTGCTGCCTGCGTCGAACGTGCCATCTCCGGTCATGTGGTCGATCCTAGCCGCGAATCTCTCGGTGACTGTCGACACATGTGATGGCGCCCTCATCTGCATGTCCATTCGTCTACGCCTCGGCAACAATCAAGATCATCAACGCCCGCGTAGTGGGCGAACGGCGATCCTGGGGGACACCATGACGATGCTTCTGATGGCAACGGTCGGCTTTCTCGGCATGGCAGCTGCCATGCTTCATTCCGGCCACGACCTCGATTTCGACAACAGGCAGATCTCGGGCGCCTATCGGTCGCGCTGGGCCTGAGCATCGGACGGGCGGCGGCAGGAGTTTCGCTGGTTGTTCGCTACCGTCGGTACATGAACTTCCGCTGGACGCGGTTTCACAGTCGCGCCGCAGGCCTCGTGCTCGGGCTCTGTCTGGACCGAATGCTCGGCGACCCTAGGGAATACCATCCGGTCGCCGGATTCGGCCGTGTCGCAGGGACGCTGGAACAGCGGACCTATCGCGACAGTAGGTGGGCGGGCGCACTGCACACCCTTGTTCTGGTCGGTGCAGTGACGACGATGGGTGCCGCAGCCTCGACCGTTGCAGCCTCGACCGTTGCTGGACGCCGCAGCCCAGTCCTCGACACTGTGGTCACAGCGTCCGCAGCTTGGGTTGCACTCGGTGGGACCTCGCTGGCTCGCACGGGGGCGCAGATGGCCGCGCACCTGCGCAATCGGGAGGTCGAGTCCGCGCGCACGCTTCTTCCGTCACTGTGCGGCCGCGATCCGAGTGTGCTCGACATCGACGGTTTGGCGCGGGCATCGCTCGAATCGATCGCCGAGAACACCTCCGATGCCACCGTCGGCGTCATGTTCTGGGGTGCGATGGCAGGGGTCCCCGGCATCCTGGGATATCGGGCTGTCAATACTCTCGACGCGATGATCGGCTATCGGTCGCCGAGGTACTTGCGATTCGGCTGGTTCGCCGCTCGGCTCGACGACGTGGTCAACCTCGCCCCGGCTCGGCTCACAGGCGCTGTCACCGCAGTGGTGTCACCCGCCGTCGGTGGGCGTCCAAGCCAGTCGTTGCGTGCATGGCGCCTCGACGCGTCCCGGCACCCGAGTCCGAATGCAGGTGTTGCGGAGGCGACGGCGGCCGGCGCCCTCGGAGTCAGCCTCGGCGGCAGAACTCAATACGCTCATGGTGTCGAGATTCGTCCCACGCTGGGGGCTGGTCGGGCACCGACACCGGATGATCTCGATCGTGCCGCGACGTTGTCGGTTCTGGTGCAGGTTGCGGCGACGGCAGTATCAGCGATTCTTGCCGTAACGGTCGGCAAGGCGCACGTCCTTGTCCGTGAGCGGCGCTGATCCGGCTTTGGCCTTGGCCTTCGACTTGCGTTCCTTGCGCGTGGGCAACGTGAATTCGGGTTCTTCGACGGCCGAATCGGCGTGTGGGCGTACGGCAGCGGGAACGGAAGCGTCGGAAGTAGCGACTTCGGAATCCAGATCGGCCAAGTCCTGGTTGGTCGTCTTGCGACGCTCTCGCCATTCCGCCCGTACGAAGTAGGCCAATCCGAGCGGAGCCATGATGCCGAACGCGAGCCACTGCAAGCCGTACGACAGATAGGGCCCAGAGTCGGTCTGGGGGAGTTCGATCAGTCCGAGTCCGCCTGGCTGGTCCTCGTCGAGCTGAAGATAACCCTGGACGACGTCCACCCCGACTGCAGTCCCGATTTGATCGGGATTGATGTTGTAGACCTGAATGTGGCCGGCTTCCTCGATCGGATCCCGCGACGTGCCCTCGGCTATGCGAATCCGCGCGTCGAGCGTCACCACGCCTGTCGGCGCCGGCTCTATCGACGGAGGCGCAGTTCCCTGCACCGGCAGCACATAGCCGCGGTTGACGAGAACCGTCGGGCCGCTGTCGAGTCGAAACGGTGTGATCACCTCGTACGCGGGTTGCTCGCGAATGCTGCGGAGGCGGACGAGAACTTCGTTGCCGGTGTCGTACGAGCCTGTTGCTACAACGCGACGCCACTCGTCGTCGTCCGCAAACCCGGGCCCGGACAGCAACTGGTCGATGGCCACCGGCTCGGCGTTCACCGATTCGTTGATCAGCTCGTTGCGGTGCGACGTCGACGTGTTCTTTCCCAGCTGCCATGGCGCGAGCACCGTGAAGCACAGGTATGCGAACAGTGCGACGACGGCCGCCAACGCGAACCATCCCGGTCGCAGCAGAAATCTGAGCCTTCGCACGACATCTACGGTAGCGGCTGAGCGAAACGAGATCTACGACGCCTCGTCGGACACGCGCTCCTCGGCCCAACGGACCAGTCCCGGCATCGCTGCCTCGACCTGCTCGCGCACCTCGGCGAACGCGTCGTCCGAGGAGTAGTACGGATCAGCGACCGATTCTTCCTCGGCATCGTCGTCGAACGATCGCAACAGCGCGATCCGTTCGGCGGGTACGCCCAACTGAAGTAGTTGCCGGGCGTGGCCGGTGTCGAGGGCAACCACGAGATCGGCGGCCAGGTGATCCGCGCCGACCTGAGCGGCCTCGTGATCCGACTCGTATCCGTGCGCCTCGAGTTCGGCTACCGTCCGCGGGTCGGCGCCTTCGCCCTCGTGCCAGCCGTCGATACCTGCGCTCGTGGTCCGCACGGCGGATCCAAGACCCGCCTCCCGGATGTACGCGGCGAAGATCTTCTCGGCCATCGGGGAGCGGCAAATGTTGCCGGTGCAGACGAACGTGACGTGAACCGAGGCATCGGGCCTATTCGGTGTTGTCACTGAGCACCTTCGACAGTTCGTCCATGTTCGTCACGGTGAACGCAGCGTCGTCGTTCTCGCCAGCGATGCCGTAACCCCAGTCGACGTAGATCGCCGGAATGCCGAAGCGTGCAGCACCGTGGACGTCATGGTCTCGGTCACCGACCATCAGGACGCCTTCTGTACCTCCGACGCCGACCTCTTTCGGGACGATTCCGAGATTGCGGAGCGAGTGGGCGATCACGTCGGGCTTGGCGCGTCGTTCACCGTCGTTGCTGGCGCCGCCGATGAACTCGAAATAGTGCGACAGCCCGAAATGATCGAGGATTCGGTGTGCGAATCGCTCCGATTTGGAGGTGGCGACGCCGAGTCGAACTCCCCGGTCCTTCAGCTCCGCGAGCACCTGCTCGATCCCGGCGTAGACGGTGTTCTCAGCCCATCCCACGGTGTCGTATCGCTCGAAGTACGCCTGCAGCGCCGCATCGGCGGCGTCCTCGGACAATCCCATCGACCCCCGGAGTGTGTCGATCAACGGCGGACCGATTACCAACGCCAACTGCTTTTCTGTCGGTGCAGGTGCGCCGACCGACGCCAATGCGTGACGAAAGCCGGCGAGGATGCCCGGAGCCGAATCGGTGAGCGTTCCGTCCAGGTCGAACAGCACTACCTTGGCGCGTGAGAGTGAGGATGCGTCGAGGTTTGTCATGACAAAACCATATCGCCGACGGTCGGGACTACGCTCATCGGCAACGAAAGGATCCGTTGGAATTGGACTCGATGTCGCTTCTCCGCCATCACGGTGACGCAGATGTAGGCGAAGGACTCGTCGATTTCGCGGTCAACGTGCAAGGTTCTGCACCTCCGGGGTGGCTCCGCGAGAGACTGGCCGACGCGCTCACATCGCTCGGTGCGTATCCGAGCGCCGCGGCCGACGTCCGCGCGCGTGAAATGGTCGCGCGACGGCACGGGCGTACTCCGGACGAGGTGCTGCTGCTGTCGGGTGGCGCCGAGGGCTTCGCCCTGTTGCCGAGGCTCGGCCCTGAATGCGCAGCCGTGATCCATCCGTCGTTCACCGAACCGGAACTGGCGCTGCGCGAAGCTGGTATAGCTGTTGAGCAGGTCGTGCTGCCTCCACCGTTCCGACTCGATTTGGACCTGGTACCGGCCCGAGCCGACATGGTCGTCCTTGGTAACCCGACCAATCCGACGTCGGTGCTGCACGATCGTGAGGCAGTGCTCTCCCTGCGTCGGCAGGGCCGCATCGTTGTCGTCGACGAAGCTTTTGCCGACGCGGTTCCGGCGGAGGCCGAGTCCGTCGCGACGACATCGTTTGCCGACGTTCTCGTTCTACGAAGCCTCACCAAGACCTGGGCGCTGGCCGGGCTGCGGTGTGGGTATGCCCTCGGGCACCCGGACGTCTTGGCGCGGCTGACGACAGGGCGTGCACACTGGCCGGTCGGCAGCCTGCAGATCGAGGCCATCCTCGCCTGCAGTGAACCGGAGGCCGTTCGGCTCGCCGCGGAGAAGGCTCAGACGATCTCGGCCGACCGCGAGGACATGATTCGACGACTGGAAGGTCTCGGAATCGCAGTTCATACCCCGGCCCATGCGCCGTTCCTGCTGTTGGCAATGCCCGACGCGGACAGCGTTCGCCTGCGTCTGAGGGCGAAGGGCATCGCCGTGCGCCGATGTGACACGTTCCCCGGCTTGGCACCGGATCACCTCCGCGTCGCCGTTCGACATGCCGATCAGGTCGACATACTCGTCGACGCACTAGCCGATGTTCTCTAGGAGCCGATTGTGACAGTCCGTGTGACTCTGGCCGATGTCGTCACCGTTCTCGATGCCGCATACCCGCCGACGCTTGCCGAGAGCTGGGACTCGGTGGGCCTGGTCACCGGCGACCCCGCGGACGAGGTGAGCAAGGTGCTGTATGCCGTGGATGCCACCGCAGACATCGTCGACGAAGCCATCGAGTGGGGAGCGGACCTTCTCGTCGCGCATCACCCACTACTGCTCAGAGGTGTCGACTCCGTCGCTGCGAACACTCCGAAGGGGGCTTTGATCCACCGCCTCGTCAAAGCCGGGTGTGCGCTGTTCACCGCCCACACCAACGCCGACAGCGCCGACCCCGGAGTATCCGACGCTTTGGCGGATCTGCTCGGGGTGACCGACACGCGCCCCATCGAGACGATCGATGCTCCACCGATCGACAAGTGGGTGGTGCTGGTTCCGGGTTCCCACAGCGACGCGGTCAGGGGTGCGCTGTTCAGGGCGGGAGCCGGCTGGATCGGCAACTACAGCAACTGCAGTTGGAGTGTCCGCGGGGTGGGGCAATTCCAGCCCGAACAGGGGGCAGACCCGGCCATCGGATCGGTCGGTGCACTCGAGCACGTCGAGGAGGATCGCATCGAAGTGGTGGCTCCCGCGTCCGTACGACTCGCTGTGCTCGCGTCGTTACGAAGTGCACATCCGTACGAGGAGCCGGCGTTCGACATCTTCGAGGAGGCGCGGTTGCCGACGTCGACCGGTCTCGGACGGGTAGGAAGCCTCGAAGTCCCGACGACGCTCCGGGCCTTCACCGAACGCGTCCGGGCGGCGCTCCCTCCGACGGTGTGGGGCGTGCGGGCAGCAGGTGACCCCGACTCCATCGTCTCTACCGTCGCCGTGTGCGGCGGTGCGGGTGATTCGTTCCTGGATGCCGTCGCACGCCTGGGTGCAGACGTGTTCGTCACCTCCGACCTGCGGCACCACCCGGTAGACGAGCACCTGAGAGCGGGCGGACCTGCCGTCGTCGACGTCGCGCATTGGGCGTCGGAATGGCCGTGGTGCGAGCAAGCACGCGGAGTTGTCGATGCCGAGTTCGGGACTGTGCCGGGGTGGAGGAGCAGGGTGAGTGACCTCCGCACCGATCCATGGACCGTCGGGGCGCACTGAGCCGGTAGTGTAGATCGAATCAACTTCCATAGTCGCAGGAGTCATCACGCGTGAATGTCGACCCCCGAGTGCAGGCCTCACTTCTCGAACTGGCCGCAGTGGACACCGAGCTGACGCAGATCGCACACCGTCGCCGTAGTCTTCCCGAGCAGGTCGAATTCGAGAAGCTCGAGGCAGAGCGAATCGCCCGCAAGGACAGCGCCGTCACCGTCCAGATCGCGATGGACGATCTCGACCGTGACATCAAGAAGCTCGAAGGCGAGGTCGACGCCGTCCGGCAACGCGAGGACCGCGACAGGAAGCTCCTCGACAGCGGGACCGTCGCAGCAAAGCAGATGTCCGAGCTGCAGCACGAGCTGTCGAGCCTCGAACGGCGTCAGGGCATCCTCGAAGAGGAACTGCTCGAGGTCATGGAGCGGCGTGAGGCGTCGGAAACCGATTACAACCACGCGGGTGCTCAGCTGACTCAGATCGAGGACGAGCTCGTCGACGCCGGCCGGCGCCGTGACGACGCAGTGGCCGACGTCGATGCCGCGGAGCAGCGTGCGACGGCGCGTCGAACCGAATTGGCCGCGTCGTTCCCCGAAGATCTGCTCGGAATCTACGAGAAGCAGCGCGGGCTCACCGGACGCGGTGCAGCATTGCTGCAGGCTCGGCGATGCGGCGCGTGCCGTATCGAACTCGATCGCGGCGAAATCTCTCGTATTGCGGCCAAGCCTGCGGACGAGCTCCTGCGATGCTCCGAGTGCAACGCGATTCTCGTGCGCACCAAGGACTCCGGTCTGTGAGTTCACCGCAACGGGTCGTCGTCGAGGCGGATGGCGGTTCGCGAGGCAATCCGGGCCCCGCAGGCTACGGCGCCGTCGTGTTCTCGGCCGATCGGTCGGAGGTGCTCGCCGAACGTCGTCTGGCGCTCGGAGTGGCGACCAACAATGTCGCCGAATACCGCGGCCTCATTGCAGGTTTGACAGCAGCGGGCGACGTCGGCGCACGTGAGGTCGAGGTTCGAATGGATTCCAAACTCGTCGTCGAACAGATGTCGGGTCGTTGGAAGGTCAAGCACCCGGACATGATCCCGCTCAATCGGGAGGCCGCCGGTCTGGTCCGGGGGTTCGACCGCGTCACGTTCCAGTGGATTCCGCGTGCGCAGAACTCGCACGCCGATCGGCTGGCGAACGAGGCGATGGATGCGGCCGCTGACGGGGCCGTGTTGGAACCGCCGCGCGAGGCCGAGAAAAAACCTGCGGCCCCGGGATGGACCGGCGCAGTGGGCGAACCGACGCGGTTGCTGTTGCTTCGCCACGGGCAGACGCCCTTGTCCGTGGAACGGCGCTACTCGGGACGAGGCAACCCATCGTTGACCGAGCTGGGGGAGCGGCAGGCCGCAGCCGCGGCAGCGTATCTGGCTTCGCGAGACGACATTTCGGCGATCATCTCCTCGCCTCTCGGTCGCGCGCAGCAGACTGCAGGCGCACTGGCCGGCAAGACCGGACTCGAGGTTTCGACACTGGACGAGCTCACCGAGACCGATTTCGGCGCTTGGGAAGGGCTCACGTTCTCCGAGGCGATGGACAGCCATCCGGACGTGCATCGACAGTGGCGCGGCGACACGTCGGTGTCCGCGCCGGGCGGCGAGAGCTTCGACACGGTCCGCGAGCGTGTGACGATCGCTCGTGACAAGCTCGTCGCGTCGTATGCCGGATCGACCGTCGTCGTAGTCAGTCACGTGACGCCGATCAAGTTGCTTCTTCAGCTTGCCTTGGATGTCGGCCCGTCGCTGCTCTACCGCCTGCATCTCGATCTGGCCTCGCTGAGCATCGCCGAGTTCTATCCCGACGGAGGCGCGTCAGTGCGTCTGGTCAACGACACCTCATATCTGAACGCCTAACGCGATCCACAGTGCCGCAACCGATCCGAGGATCGTCAGCGGGGTGGTGATCAGACCGAGAACGGTGAACGTACCGATCGAGGCGGGTTCACCGTTCGCGGTACCGACCCTGCGCCACAGCATGATCGCAAGCGATCCGACATAGGTCAGGTTGGGGCCGAGGTTCACTCCGATGACCATCGCCAGCAGCAGTCCCGGTGGGGCTGACGAGCCGAACGCGGCCAGCAGCATGAGGGTCGCCGGTAGATTGTTGACGACGTTCGATGCGAGCGCGGCGATCGCTGCCGTAGCGAGCAGGCCGGTGAACGAGGCCTCGGTAGGCAGTACTCCGCTCAGCCATTCGCCGATTGGCCCCGAGGTCACTCCCTCGACGACGATGCCCAGCAGGAGCACGAATCCGCAGAACTTCAGGTCGCCTGCCCAGAGGATTCGCTTCGGCACCGTGAAACCTTGCTCGAGCGCAGGTACGGCCAGCGCGAGCGAACCGACAGCAGCCACCCAGAACGGCTCGACACCGAAGAGCCCGGCAACTGCGAAACCGAGCAGGGTCACGCCGAGCACGGCGAGAGGCACAGTGGGGGTGGCCACCGGCTTCTCGGGAGCAGGCTGGTCCGCGATCGCAGGTTCGGTGCGGACGAGATCTCGTCGGAAGAACAGCCAGAACACCGCGAACTCGATCAGAATCGACACGATCCACGGCAGCGCCATCAATGCCGCGAAGTGAACGAACGTCAGCCCGGTCGCGGTGAAGGCGAGCAAGTTCGTCAGGTTCGACACCGGCAACAGCGTCGACGCCGAATTGGACAGGTGTGCGGTGGCGTAGCTGTGCGGGCGCGGCGACATGCGGAGGGCTCGCGCAGCGCCGATCACTGCCGGGGTCAGGAGCACGACGGTCGCGTCGAGGCTCAGGACCGCAGTGGTGACCGCTGCCGCCGCGAAGACCGACGTCAGCAGACGGTGTGGGCTTCCCTGTGCCGATCTGCTCATTACCGACGCGATCCAGGTGAACACCCCGAGGGCATCGGCCAGATGCGCCAGCACGAGGATGAATGCCAGGAACACCACCGTCGGGAGAAGTTCGACTACCTGCTCACGTGCGTCCGGCACGGTAACGAGACCGAGAAGCACGGCCGCTACTGCGGCCGGTAGCGCGACGACGATTTCGGGGAGACCTCGGGGCGCGGCGATGGCGAAAATCAGAACCGCGGCGACCAACGCTGCAGCGATGATCGGTTCCGCGACACCGCTCACGCGAGCATCTTGACGAGTGTCCGTAGATTCCGGGTCGTGATGGTGGGCTTGTACTTCGCTTTGGCTGTCAACTTGCCGATCGCGCTGTCGGTGGTGCTGCCCCTGACCACCTCCCAATAGACCACGCCTGCGCCCGATGACACGCGTTCGACCGTCGGATCCAAAGTGTCGCCGACCGCTGTCAACTCCGCGAGATGGTCGGCATCGTTACCGAAGATGACGTACGGGTGCCAGCCGTCGTGATCGGGATCGAACGGATAGCTGTCGACGATGTCGCGTAGCTGCGGACGGTCGAGCACGATGACCCACGCCTCGTACCCGAAGGCGGCCGCGAGTGTCGCTTCGACAGATTTCTTCAGAGCGTCACCCTTCTGCGGCGAGGTGAGCTGAACGTTGCCGGTGGCGAGAACAGTGCTGACATTCTCGAAGCCTGCGGCCGTGAGTGCAGCGCGGAGGTCGGCCATCTTGATGTTGATGCCGCCGACGTTGATTCCGCGAAGCAGAACGACGTGATCCATGACGTGAACTGTAGTTCGCGGCTCGGAACCAGTAGAGTTCGATCCTGCGAACGAGTCGGTTGGGCGGCTGCGGCGCGGAGAACTGGCGGAGCGATTCCGGCAAGCTCCGAGCCGAGGAAAGTCCGGACTCCACAGAGCAGGGCGGTTGCTAACGGCAACCCGAGGTGACTCGCGGGACAGTGCCACAGAAAACAGACCGCCTGCACTGCATTTTCTTCGGAAAGTGCAATGCAGGTCAGGGTGAAACGGTGCGGTAAGAGCGCACCAGCACCCCAGGCGACTGGGGTGGCTAGGTAAACCCCGCCCGGAGCAAGGTCGAAGGCCGAACCTTTTTCGAAAGGTCCGGCTGCGCAGGTGTTCGAGGGCTGCTCGCCCGAGCCTGCGGGTTGACTGCTCGAGGTACCCGGCAACGGTGTGCCCAGATGGATGGTCGTCGTTCTGCGTGCGCTCTCGGGCGTGCGTGGTCCACAGGATCCGGCTTACATGCCGACTCGTTCGCACCCAGGGGAGTGGAGCCTGCGGAATGACCAGTGCGTGGATGGGGAGTGGAGCCTGCGGAATGACCAGTGCGTGGCTGGGGAGTGGAGCCTGCGGAATGACCAGTGCGTGAATGGCCGGTCTCGGTGAGGGTTTTCGGGCAGACTGGAATCCATGAGCACAGACGACGAAGCCTGGTACTACGACGTACGGAGCAAGACGGTCTCGCAGGGCAAAGAATCGGGCGCACTCGATCGCATGGGTCCGTATCCGGATCGTGAGAGCGCCGAGCGTGCGATTCAGATCGCGGCCGAGCGAAACAAGGCAGCCGACAAGGCCGACGACGACTGGAACAACTGACGGTGGTCGTCCTGGCGCGACTGTCGGCTCCATCGTTCGATTTCGACTCCATCCGCTCCGAATTCGACCTTCGTGACACATTCTCTGCAGAGGCGCTGGCAGAAGCCGAATCGGCGGTGGACCGGTGTGCGTCGGATCGAGAGGATCGCACCGACATCGAGTTGGTGACCATCGATCCCCCCGGCTCGATGGATCTGGATCAGGCTGTGCACGTCGAGAAGTCGTCGACAGGGTTTGTGATTCACTACGCCATTGCAGACGTGGGAGCTGTCGTCACGCCCGGTGGAGCGCTCGATACCGAGACGAGGGCGAGAGGTCAGACCTTCTATTTGCCCGACGAGTCCGTCACGCTGCATCCTCGCGTGCTGTCGGAGGGGTCAGCGAGTTTGCTCCCCGACACAATTCGTCCGGCGGCTCTCTGGCGAATCGAAGTCGACGAATCCGGCGAGGCAGTCTCCTGGACGGTGAAGCGGGCGAGCGTACGGTCCGTCGCGCGACTCCACTATGCGCAAGTGCAGGCGGACTTCGATGCCGGGACTCCACATCCGTCCATTGCTGCGCTCGGTGAGTTCGGCGAACTGCGGGCGCGTGCCGCGCGGCGCCGAGGAGCGATCGATATCGCACTTCCCGAGCAGGATGTCGTCCGTGACGGTGATTCCTGGCGCATCGAGTTGCAGGGGCGGACCGCGGTCGATTCGTGGAACGCCGAGGTGTCGTTGCTGACCGGAATGTGTGCAGCCCGAATCATGCTCGACGCAGGCGTCGGGCTGCTGCGGACCCTCCCTCCCGCACCGGCCGGTGCTGTGTCGACGTTGAAGAAGACTGCGTCGATGCTCGGAATCGACTGGCCCGACGGTGCATCGGCGGGCGCGGTCCTGGCGTCGCTACCCAGTGACGCACCCGAGACACTGGCGATGATGACACAGGCCACGAGCTTGCTGCGGGGCGCGGACTACGCGGCGTTCGACGGCGAAGCGCCGGAACTGACCGAGCATTCGGGAATCGGGGCGCCGTACGCCCACGTCACCGCGCCCTTGCGAAGACTGTCGGACCGCTTCGCAACCGAAGTCTGCCTCGCCGTCGTTGCCGCCCGCGACGTACCCGAATGGGCCAGAACGGCATTGCCAGACCTGCCCGCCGCGATGCGCGGATCCGATTCGACGGCATCGAAGGTCGATCGAGCGTGCATCGACCTGACCGAGGCATCGATCCTCGAGAATCGCGTGGGGGAGCAGTTTTCGGGTCGTGTGCTTCGTGGATCGGACGGAAAACGCGCTGCGGAAGTATTCGTCGACACGCCCATCGTCATCGGAAAGTGCACCGGCGATCCGCCGGAAGGCGAGAAGGTGACAGTGAGGTTGACCGTCGCCGACACCACCTCCCGGCGTATCGAATTCGCTTACGACTCCGGCGGTGACGCGAATCGATCGGTCGCCTCGACGAGGTGATGGATGATGCCGGGTTCGGCTGCTGAGTGCCCGGCATCGTCCACGATCGTCAGTGTCGCGTCGGGCCAGGCTTTGTGGAGTTCCCATGCACTCGTTGCCGGGCACACCACGTCGTACCGGCCTTGCACGATGACCCCCGGGATTCCGGCGAGCAGGTGGGCGTCGGCAAGGAGCTGATTTTTCTCGAGGAAGCCGCTGTTCCGGAAGTAGTGGTTCTCGATTCCCGCGAATGCCAACGCGAACCGGGGATCCTCGTTCTCCTCGATCTGGTCCGGCCGGGGGAGAAGGTAGCTTGTCGCTGCCTCCCACGAGGACCACGCAATTGCGGCGTCGGTGGCAACGGCACGATCGTCCGACCGAAGAAGTCGGTGATAGGCCTCGACGAGGTCGCCCACGCGTTCGCTCTCAGGAACCGGCGCCAGGAATCGGTCCCACTGCTCGGGGAAGATGTGTCCGGCGCCGCCGTTGTAATACCAGTCGATTTCACTTCGACGCAGCAGGAAGATTCCGCGCAGGATCAGGCCGGTGACGCGCTCGCGGTGGGCCTGCGCGTACACCAGTGACAGGGTCGAGCCCCACGACCCGCCGAACACCAGCCAGCGGTCGACGCCGACGTGTTCGCGAAGCTTCTCCATATCGGCTACCAGTCGATCGGTGGTGTTCACCGTCAGATCGGCACCGTCCGCGATGTGCGGGGTCGATCGTCCGCAGCCGCGTTGATCGAACAGGATGATCCGGTACTTGTCCGGATCGAAATATCGACGCTGGGCGGGGCCAGTTCCACCGCCCGGTCCGCCGTGCACGAACACGACCGGAGCTCCGGCGGGATTTCCACTGATTTCCCAGTAGATCCGTTGGCCCTCACCGACGTCGAGATGACCGGCGTCGTGCGGCTCGATCGGTGGATAAAGCTCCCGCACGTGTGTATCGGCCACCGTCAGAACCCGACCAGTCCCGAGGCGAGATCGGGGATGTCGAGTGAGCGCATTGCTTCTTCCCGTACGTCGGGGCACGTTGCGATGGTGATGTCGTCGACGATGGCGCGGTTCTGCACGACCTGAAGGTTGATCACTCCGCTCTGAGCCGCCCACGTCTGCACGACGATGTTGAGGCCACCACGGCCCAGCGTCGGGCCCTGGATGCGCCACTCCTGGAGCTGCTCGCTCAGGTCGGTGCACAATTGCTGGCTCTGCTGCTCTGTGACGCCGCCGGCCACCGCCGGCTCGGTTGTCGGCGCGGCAGTTGTGGTCGGGGTCAAGGATGACGAAGATCCGGTGCTCGTCGAATCGGTACCGCATGCGCCGACAGTCAGGAGAACGGCGGCCGCTCCTGCGAGGGACACTGCTGCTCGGCGATAGCTGCTGGTGCTCAGACCTGAGTTCATGGCACCGAGTGTGCCAGAGGGTGCGGACCACTGACGCTCCGAGCCAGTGGCGCGGTTGAGCGCACGGGAGTGCACTCAACCGCGCCACTACGGCGGAGCCGTAGTCGGTCTCACAAATCAGCGAATCGGTGATCAGTAACTGTGTTCGGGGCCTGGAAATACCCCGCTGCGCACCTCGGCGAGGTAGCTCGATGCCGCGCTGCGGAGCTCGTCCCCGACGTTCCCGAACTTTTTGACGAACTTGGCCGTCTTGCCATTGGTGTAGCCGGCCATGTCCTGCCACACGAGTACTTGAGCGTCGGTCTCGTTGCCCGCGCCGATGCCCACCGTCGGGATGGTGAGCTTGCGGCTGACCTGACCCGCGACGTCGGCGGGGACCATCTCCATGACGACGGAGAATGCGCCCGCCTCCTGGACTGCAATCGCATCGGCGATCAGCTGTTCGGAGCCATCACCGCGTCCCTGTACGCGGAACCCGCCGAGGCCGTTGACGCTCTGTGGGGTGAAGCCGATATGGGCCATCACCGGTATGCCAGCGGCCGTGATCGCCGCGATCTGATCGGCTACGCGCTCACCGCCTTCGAGCTTGACCGCGTTGGCCAGGCCTTCCTTCATGAAGCGCATCGCCGTCGCCAGGGCCTGCTGCGGCGACGCCTCGTAAGTGCCGAACGGAAGGTCGGCGACGACGAGGGCGTTGGGAGCTCCGCGAACCACACCTCGGACGAGCGGAAGCAACTCGTCGATCGTGATGGGAACCGTGGTGTCGTAGCCGTACACCACATTGGCAGCAGAGTCGCCGACGAGAAGGACCGGGATGCCGGCCTCTTCGAAGATGCGCGCGCTCGAGTAGTCGTACGCCGTGAGCATCGCCCACCGCTCACCCTCGGCTTTCATCTGCGCCAGATGGTGTGTGCGGGTCTTACGGGTCAGGCCGGATACCGATGAATCGGAGGCTCCGTAAATCGTGTTGTCGGACATCTTTGTCCCTTTCGGTTCCTCGAGGCCCGCTCGGCGGGTACCCGGGATGGGGTTGATGACATCCGCCAGTGTGCCACCTGCAGAAGCGGCCGACGAAGAGACTGAGACGTGCAATACGTCACACCTCGGTGGGTGCCTGTCTCCAGCGGTTGGTGATCGGCATCCGGCGGTCTCGCCCGAACGCCCGAGAGGTGATCTTGGTCCCGATAGGGTATTGCCGCCTCTTGTACTCCGCAGCGTCGACCTTGCCGATGATCTCGGCGACGCGGGTGCGCTCGTACCCGGCCGAGACGATGTCGGTCAGACCTTGGTCGCAGTCCACGTAGCGAAACAGCACGGCGTCGAGTTCTTCGTAATCGGGTAGGGAGTCGGTGTCGAGTTGGCCGGGGCGCAGCTCGGCCGAGGGTGGCTTGTCGATGCTGCCCTCGGGTATGGGCGGGACCTCACCGCGCTCGACGGAAGCCTTGTTTCGCCACCGAGCCAGATCCCAGACGAGTGACTTCGGGACGTCCTTGATCGGAGCGAACCCACCGACTGCATCCCCGTATATCGTCGAATACCCCACTGCCAGTTCGGATTTGTTGCCCGTCGCCAGGACGAGATGTCCGGCTGCGTTGGACAGGGCCATCAGTGTCATGCCCCGACATCTGGCTTGGATGTTCTCTTCGGCGAGGCCGGCCAGAGTCAGCTGCCCGACGAACACGCCCACCATGTCCGCGATCGGCTCGCTGCGGTAGTGAATTCCGGTTCTCTGCGCCATTTCGGCTGCATCGCTTCGCGAATGATCCGAGGAGTACTGCGACGGCATCGACACCGCGTAGACCGCATCGCTGCCGAGTGCGTCGACGGCGATGGAGGCGACGACAGCAGAATCTATTCCACCGGACAGGCCGAGAATCACCGTCGCGAACCCGTTCTTGTGAACGTAGTCCCGCAGACCTGTCACGAGTGCACTCCACACCTGTTCCTCGTCGGACATCAACGGCGCAACCGATCCCTCCAAACGGTCGTACCCACGTATTAGCAGGTCCGGCAGGGTGCGGCGGTGCACCGTCCAGCCGTCGATCGACGCCGTGTCCTCGCGACGGGCCTCGGGCATGTCGATGTCGAGGCACAGCAGGTGTTCGGTGAACTCGGGTGACCGGCCGAGCAAGGTCCCGTCTGCCGCGACGACCATGCTGCCGCCGTCGAAGACCAGTTCGTCCTGCGCACCGACGAGATTCGCGTACACGATCGGCACGCCGGACTCGGCCGCACGACGCTCCACGACAGATCGTCGAACAGCGCTCTTGCCCTGCTCGTACGGGCTGGCATTGAGGCACAGCAAGGCATCGACACCGGCGGCGGTGTAGGCGGGAACCGGCCCTCCCGGTTGCCAGATGTCCTCGCACACAACCAGCCCCAGCCGGAAGCCGTTGACCTCGGTGATGCTCAGGCGAGACCCGGGTGCGAAATATCTGAGCTCGTCGAACACCCGATAGGTGGGGAGCGCGTGCTTGTCGTATCGGGACACGACCTCGCCCCTGAACAGCACCGCTGCACTGTTGCGCGAGCCCGTCCGGTCGCGGTCGAGGTAGCCGACGACGACGGCGAGGTCGCCACAGCCGGCTCGGTCCAGATCGACGGCGAGATCGCCGAGCGCCTCCCTGGATGCCACAGCGAACGATGGTCGAAGGGCCAAATCTTCGACGGGGTACCCGGTTGTCGCCATTTCGGGGAACAGCACCACGTGGGCGCCTTCCTGCGCCGCACGGGACGCCCACGACACGATCAACGCGGCATTCCCGACGAGATCGCCGACTGTGGGGTTGATCTGGGCAAGGGCGACTCGCAGAACCTGCACGCACCGAAGCCTAATGCGGTGGGAGCGGGTTTGCTTCCCGTAAGAATCCGACGCCGTCTGGTTCTGGCACGATCGTTGGTTATGAGGTCGATCCGTTTCGAGTCGAAGTCGAAAGCCCGCACCGGCGCGCTCGTCGCCGCAGTGCTGATGTTGTCGGCTGGGTGCGGTACCGGCGAGACATCTCAGGGCGTACCCCAACCGGAACCGAGCAGTTCTTTCGAACCGGGGGCAGGCGTCGTGCCGGAAGGGCTCGCGGACTTCTACACTCAGGAACCGGTCTGGGATTCGTGCGAGTCGTACGACACCGACGGCACCGTTCTCGGCAGCTCGGTCCAATGCGCAAAGATCACCGTTCCCCTCGACTACGACGATCCCGCCGGCGACACCGCCCAGATCGCGATCTCGCGCGTACAGGCGTCCGGCGACAAGATCGGTTCGGTTCTGTTCAACCCGGGTGGCCCAGGTGTGTCCGGCCTCTACACGGCGACGCAAGCAGATGGGTCTGCCGTCGCCGAGCGGTTCGACCGCATCGGATTCGATCCGCGAGGCATAGGGGCGTCGACCCCAGCCGTGCGATGCCTGACGACCGAGGAAGTCGACACCGAGCGTCGTGAGCCGGACGTCGACGTCTCGCCGGAAGGCATCGCCGCGAAGGAGGCGGAGCAGCAGGACTACGCCGCCAAGTGTGCGAGCCGCAACGGAACCGAGGTTCTCGAACATGTCGGGACCCGAGAGGTCGTCCGGGACATGGATGTCATCCGATCGGTGCTCGGAGACAGCACGCTCACCTACGTCGGATACTCCTACGGCACCCGCATCGGCACCACCTACGCCGAGACCTTCCCCGCCAACGTGCGTGCGATGGTCCTCGACGGGGCGCTCGACCCCGAGCAGACTCCGGTCGACGAGGCCGTCGATCAGGGTGCCGCGTTCCAGGCGGCGTTCGACGAGTTCGCCGAGTCCTGCAGCGAGTCGGACGCCTGTGCACTCGGCGACGACCCGACGACCGCCACCGTGCGATTCCGGGAGCTCGTCGATCCGTTGATCGATCGGCCAGCGGAGACCACCGACCCCCGTGGCCTGAGTTACGACGACGCGCTGACGGGAGTGCAGCAGGCGCTGTACTCGCAGAGCCTGTGGCGAGTACTCGGTGTCGGTCTCACCGAGTTGACCGAGGGCCGAGGAGACACTCTGCTTCGACTCGCAGATCTCTACACCGGCCGTCTCGACGACGGCACCTACTCGAACCTCGACGATGCCTTCAATGCGATCCGTTGTGTCGACGATCCACCGACGACCGATCGTGCCGAGGCCGGCGAGGCAGACCGACGCTACCGTGAGGCGGCGCCGTTCCTCGACGACGGTCGTGGGACCGGCAATGCGCCTCTCGACCTGTGCGCGTTCTGGCCCGTTCCCAATACCGGCAATCCTCATACGATCGCAGTGAGCGGACTGCCCAAGCTGGTGGTGGTGTCGACGACCTTCGACCCGGCGACGCCCTATCAGGCCGGTGTCGAGCTGGCGCGTCAGCTGGACGCAGACCTGATTACATTCGACGGAACACAGCACACGGTCGCGTTCTCCGGTGAGCAGTGCATCGACGACCCGTTGGTCGACTATCTCGTCGATCTCGTCCCGCCAGGTAACGATTTGGTTTGTTGAGCAACTTCACACGGGTGTTTTCCCAGGTGAGAGTTCTCGGAAGTGAGACCGAATTCACGATGTAACACAGATTTAACGCAGTTTGCTTAGTCTCGCGGACATGGATCGTCAAAAGGAATTCGTGCTCCGGACACTCGAGGAGCGTGACATTCGCTTCGTCCGCTTGTGGTTCACCGATGTTCTGGGTTACCTGAAATCGGTCGCAATCGCACCAGCGGAGCTCGAGGGCGCGTTCGACGAGGGGATCGGTTTCGACGGAAGTGCGATCGAGGGTTTCGCGCGCGTATCCGAGGCCGACACCGTAGCCAAGCCCGATCCGTCGACCTTCCAAATTCTGCCGTGGTCCACCAGCAAGGGACACCAGCACTCGGCGCGCATGTTCTGCGATATCGCGATGCCGGACGGTTCGCCGTCCTGGGCGGACTCGCGCCACGTGCTGCGTCGTCAGCTCAGCAAGGCCGCCGATCTGGGGTTCAGTTGCTACGTGCATCCCGAGATCGAGTTCTTCCTCCTCAAGGACAGCCCGGAAGACGGTTCGCCGCCCACGCCCGCCGACAACGGTGGCTACTTCGACCAGGCAGTGCACGACTCCGCCCCGAACTTCCGCCGGCACGCCATCGACGCGCTCGAGTCGATGGGCATTTCCGTCGAGTTCAGCCACCACGAGGCTGCGCCCGGACAGCAGGAGATCGACCTTCGGTACGCCGACGCGCTGTCGATGGCCGACAACATCATGACGTTCCGCTATGTCGTGAAGGAGGTCGCGATCGAGGAAGGCGTGCGCGCAACGTTCATGCCCAAGCCGTTCAGCGACCAGGCCGGATCGGCGATGCACACGCACATGAGCCTGTTCGAGGGCGACGCCAACGCCTTCCACAATCCGGACGATCCAATGCAGCTCTCGGAGACTGGCAAGTCGTTCATCGCGGGCATTCTCGAGCATGCCAACGAGATCAGTGCCGTGACGAATCAGTGGGTCAACTCCTACAAGCGCCTCGTGCGCGGGGGCGAGGCACCTACTGCGGCTTCGTGGGGACCGGCTAACCGATCGGCTCTGATCCGGGTACCGATGTACACCCCGAACAAGGCGTCGTCTCGTCGCGTCGAGATCCGTAGCCCTGACTCCGCGTGCAACCCGTACCTGGCGTTCTCCGTACTGCTCGCCGCGGGTCTGCGCGGCATCGAGAAGGGCTACGCATTGCCTCCGGAAGCGGAGGAGGACGTGTGGGCGCTCACCTCGGCCGAGCGCCGCGCGATGGGGTACAAGGAGCTTCCGGGAAACCTGGACCAGGCGCTCAACGCGATGGAGAACTCGGAACTGGTGGCCGAGGCGCTCGGTGAGCACGTGTTCGACTTCTTCCTGCGCAACAAGCGCCGCGAGTGGGAGGAATACCGCAGCCACGTCACCCCGTACGAACTCAAGGCCTACTTGGGTCTTTAGAAAACTTCGGGCTCGTAATTTCGGGAGCCGGGGATGCGTTAGGTTCTACTTCGTTCGGTACTAGCCTTTTGGGAGTTCTGAAGGGCAATCCCCACCGCTACGAGGTGAATCTGTGTCACGCCAGAGTCGAGGTGTTCGCTGATGGTGCGTCCACCCACGTCACGTTCCGTCATCCCCGGGGCCGGTCGATTGGGCCTGGTAGAGCCGTCTGCGCCAGCCGACCTGCAGAAACTCGGCTGGGTCGACGAGGACAGCCTCGAATTGCTGTGGTCGTTGTCGCGCGCGGCCAACGCAGACCTCGCGTTGCGGACCGTCGTTCGTCTCGATGATGCGCTCGGCGACGGTTATGCCGAACTCGATGCCGCGTTGCGTTCGGACAAGGGCCTACGCGGTCGACTGTTCGGTCTGTGCGGGGCGTCGAGCGCTCTGGCCGACCATCTGGTGTCCGACCCGCAAGCGTGGCGGAAGCTTCGCACCCCCGAGGGCACACAGTCGGGCAATAACGGACGAGCCGAACTGCCGAGCAAGGATCAACTCACCAAGGAACTTCTCGACGCGGTTCAGGCGGTACCGGAGACCGGTGAGAATGCGTCACCGAACCTGTATCGCGCCGGAATCATCGGTCCGGAAGCGGTTGTCGCGCTGCGTAAGACATACCGCGACCAGGTGATGGTGCTCGCCGCCGCCGACCTCGCGGCCACCGTCGAGAACGAGCCGGTGCTGCCGTATCAATTGGTGGGAACGCAGCTGTCCGACATGGCCGACGCCGCCCTGACGGCCGCGCTCGCTGTCGCGGTTGCAACAGCCTGTCCGGACAAGCCGTGCCCGACGCGTCTCGCGGTCATCGCGATGGGCAAGTGCGGTGCGCGCGAGCTGAACTACGTCTCCGACGTCGACGTCGTGTTCGTTGCCGAGCCTGCGGACTCGGTTGCCAGCCGCATCGCGGGCGAGATGATGCGAATCGGATCCTCGGCCTTCTTCGAGGTCGACGCGGCTCTGCGCCCTGAAGGCAAACGCGGCGAACTGGTTCGCACCCTCGATTCCCACATTGCGTACTACAAGCGATGGGCCAAGACCTGGGAATTCCAGGCGCTGCTGAAGGCTCGCCCGATGACGGGTGATCTGGAACTCGGGCACGACTATGTCGCGGCCCTCAACCCGATGGTCTGGCTCGCGTCGCAGCGTGAGGATTTCGTCCCCGAGGTCCGTGCGATGCGTCGCCGTGTCGAAGAGATGGTTCCCACCGAGCTGCGTGAGCGAGAGATCAAACTGGGTCGCGGCAGTTTGCGTGACGTCGAATTCGCGGTGCAGTTACTGCAACTCGTGCACGGTCGAACCGATGAGTCTCTCCGCGTGCTCGGCACTGTCGACGCACTGTCCGCACTCACCGCGGGTGGATACATCGGCCGCGACGACGCGGCGAATCTGACGGCCTCGTACGAATTCCTCCGCCTCATCGAGCACCGCCTGCAGTTGCAGCGGATGAAGCGCACCCATACCCTCCCGCCGCCGGACGACGAAGAAGCTCTGCGATGGCTCGCCAGGGCTGCGCATATGCGTCCCGACGGCAACCGGGATGCTCTCGGGGTCCTGAACGCCGAGATCAAGCGAAACGCGCAGAGAATCCGCCGACTTCACGCGAAGCTCTTCTACCGGCCATTGCTCGATTCTGTGGTTCGGTTCGATTCCGACACGGTCCGGCTCACCCCTGATGCTGCTGTTCGGCAGCTCGCGGCGCTCGGCTTCGCCACTCCGCAGAACGCGCTCGGTCACCTTCGCGCACTCGTCGGTGGTGGTGCGCGCCGGGGTCAGATTCAGGCGGTGCTGCTTCCGACGCTGCTCGAATGGCTGGCCGACACACCGGATCCCGATGCCGGTCTCCTCAACTATCGACGACTGTCCGAGGCGGCGGTCGATCAGACGTGGTTCCTGCGGACGCTACGCGACGAAGGAGCAGTCGCCCAGCGCCTGATGATCGTTCTGGGATCGTCGGCATACGTACCCGACTTGCTGATCAAGGCACCCGAGGTGATCCGTCTCTTCGCGGACGGTCCCACGGGCCCGAGGCTGCTCGACGTCGAGCCCGAGGAGACGTACCGCGCGATCCTGTCGTCGTCCGCACGGTACGAGGATCCAGTGCGTGCCATCAACGCTGCCCGCGCGCTTCGGCGTCACGAACTGGCGCGGGTTGCATCTGCCGACATCCTCGGAATGCTGGACGTTCCCCAGGTGTGTCGTGCGTTGTCCTCGGTGTGGGCTGCGGTCATCAATGCGGCACTCGATGCCGCGATCCGTTCCAGCGTCGCCGAGCGCGGCGAACCTGCACCCGCGACCTTGGCCGTCATCGGTATGGGCCGACTCGGCGGAGGGGAACTCGGCTACGGTAGCGACGCCGACGTGTTGTTCGTCTGCGAACCGGTCGAGGGCATCGACGACAGCGTTGCAGTCAAGTGGGCCAACGGTATTGCCGACCGTATTCGGAAGCTGCTGGGCGCGCCGAGTACCGATCCACCGCTCGAAGTCGACACCGGTTTACGGCCGGAAGGACGCAACGGCCCGGTCGTTCGCACCCTCGCCTCCTACGAGGCGTACTACGCGCAGTGGGCTCAGGCATGGGAGGTGCAGGCGTTGCTGCGCGCGCATCAGGTTGCGGGCGACCAGGACCTGGGAATTCGATTCCTGCTGATGGCGGACAAGGTGCGCTATCCCGAGGGCGGTGTCTCGGTCGAATCGGTCCGCGAAATTCGCCGCATCAAGGCTCGGATCGATTCCGAACGGTTGCCCAAAGGCGCCGATCCTGCGACGCACACCAAGCTCGGTCGCGGTGGTCTCGCCGACATCGAGTGGACTGTGCAGCTGATTCAGCTTCGTCACGCGCACGATGTTCTGTCCTTGCACAACACCTCGACCCTGCAGAGCTTGGACGCTATTGGCGCTGCCGAGCTGATGAGCGAGACCGACGTCGAACTGCTTCGCGAGGCATGGATTCTGGCCACCAAGGCGCGCAACGCCCTCGTATTGGTTCGCGGGAAGCCGACCGATCAGCTGCCGCGTCCGGGGCACGTGCTGTCGGCAGTGGCGAAGGTCGCCGGTTGGGAGAATGCGGACGCGGGTGAATTCCTCGACAACTACCTGCGGGTGACGCGTCGAGCAAAGGCTGTGGTGGAGAGGACTTTCGGGGCCTGAATGTGACCGATGGCGTCGGCCGTGCGTAAACCGAGAGCAGTGCTCTTGACTCGTCGCACGAAGGGGTGCATACTCATTTCGAGAGCAGTGCTCTCGTACCCCTTCTTGAAAGGCCTATGCCATGTCCGATCGCCACATTGTCGTCGGGGCGGGTCCCGTCGGCACGAACGTTGCCCGCATGCTCGCCGATCGTGGATCCGAGGTGGTTGTCGTCACCCGACGGGGAACGACAATCGAGTCGTCGTCTCGTCGGATCGAGTCCGTCGCCCTCGACGCTTCCGACGACGCCGCTCTGAGTCGACTCACTGAAGGTGCTGTAGCCCTTTACAATTGCGCGAATCCCTCGGACTACACGACGTGGGAGGACGTGTGGCCACCGATTGCACGGTCATTACGTCTCGCGGCGGAACGTAGTGGTGCCGTCCTCGCCGTCGTCGGGTGCCTCTACCCCTACGGACCTGTCTCCGGCGGTCGCATGGTCGAAGGGATGCCCGACGCTGCCACTGACCACAAGGGTGTTCTCCGTGCTCGAATGTGGGCCGATCTGAAGCACGCGCACGACGCGGGAACCCTTCGGGCGGTCGAGGTGCGGGCCTCGGACTATGTGGGCATCGGTGTCGGTGCCAACGGCCATGTCACCCGCGTTCTGCCGGGCGCCCTGCAGGGCAAGACCGCGTGGGTAGTCGACGCGAAGGATCAGCCGCACTCGTTCACCGATGTACTCGACGAAGCGCGGGCACTGATCGCTGTTGCCGATCGCCCGGAGACGTGGGGTCGCATCTGGCATGCGCCGACCAACGCACCGCGCACACTCGAGCAAGCCATCAGCGATACGCTCGCGTCGGTCGGAAAGCCCCCTGTCCGCGTGATGACTGTTCCCCGCGTTCTTACTCGTGGCCTCGGACTCGTCGTGCCGATGGTGCGCGAACTGAACGAGTTGTCCTACCAACGGACGTCGCCTTACATCCTCGACTCGTCGTTCAGCGAAAGAGAACTCGGGCTCACGCCATCGCCATGGGACGAGATATGCCGGCGCACCGCGACGGTGTGAATCGTGCCAGGTCGTGACCTGCCGACCCGGTTACTCGGCGGTGACGAAACCTTCGGAGACCATCCAGTCGCGTGCCACCTCGGCCGGTTCTCGGCCCTCGACGTCGACTTGTCGATTCAGTTCGGTCATGACCTCGTCGGTGAGCCTCGCAGAGATCGGTGCCATCACCTCGGCGACCTCGGGGTGCGCGTCGGCGAACTCCTTCTTCATGATCAACGCAGGGTTGTACTTGGGGAAGAACGCTCGATCGTCTTCCAACAACACGAGATCCAAGGCGATGATGCGGCCGTCGGTCGTGAAGACCTCGCCGAACTTGCACTGTGTTCCGTCGGCTGTGGCCTGGTAGATGATTCCGGTCTGCAAGATCTGTCGAGGCACCGCAGCCGGATCGAATTCGTATTTCGCCGCCATCCCCGGGTATCCGTCCTGGCGGACGTTGAACTCCGTCTCCACACATGTCGTGGCTGCCGAAGGATCGGTTTGCACCAGACGTGCGTAGTCGGACAGGGTCTTCACGCCGGTCTGTTCGGCCGTCTGCCGATTCATCGCAATTGCGTAGGTGTTGTTCATGGGAGCCGGAACTGCCCACACCATGTCGTTCGCCTCGAGATCGGCATCCCGGACCGCCTCGTACTGTTCCTGAGAGTCCGGCAGCGGGGTCTCGTTGCCTAGGTAGTTGATCCATCCCGTGCCGGTGTACTCGTAGGTGAGATCGATCTGGCCGTCGAGTTGAGCGTCCCGAGTGCTGTTGGAACCCTGAATGTTGGTGAGATCTCGAACGTCTGCGCCAGCAGCTGTCATCGCGAACTCGATGATGTAGCCGAGCGTGATCTGTTCGGTGAAGTCCTTCGAACCTACCGTGATCCGAACGCCGTCGAGTTCGGGTACGGGCTCGATGCTGCCAGGACCGACGGACAGTGGCACTGCGCCGCCGGATTCGAGACCGCATCCGGCGAGCACCGCCGCCGACAGGGCAAGGGCGAACAGCCGTCGGGCGAACGTCTGTCGGGCAGGGGCTTTCATCGGAGCCCCTTCGGTCCGAGGAACTGCTCGGCGAGAGCGCCGAGCCAGTCGATGAACAGAGCGAGCGACACAGCCAGCACAGCGCCGACCACCAACGTCACGTTGTCTCGTAGCTTGTAGCCGGTGTCGATCAGAATTCCCAGCCCTCCGGCGCTGACCAGAAAGCACAGCGTCGCCGTTCCGACTGCCAGCACCAGCGACGTGCGCAAGCCGGCAAGGATGTACGGGACCGCCATTGGGAACTCGACTTTCCGCAGCACCGTCATCGCCGACATGCCCTGCCCGCGGCCTGCGTCGATCAAGCTCCTGTCCACTTCTTGGTAGCCGAGAATCGTATTGCGCAGCACCGGTAGCAGCGAATAGAACGCAATTGGAAGAACACCGATCCAGAACCCGGTTTGCCGTGTCGCAAGATAGAACAGCACGAGGAGACCGATCGCTGGTGCGGCGGCCCCGATATTGGCGATGCCGACGAAGACAGGCGCCAGTCTGGTGTAACCCGGTCTGGTCAGCAGTGTTCCCAGCGGAACGGCAATGATCACGACGATTACGACGACGGCGGCCGTCAGCAGTACGTGCTGCCACGTCAACGTCGCGATATTGGACATGCTGATGCTGCCTTGCTGCGTTGCGGTGAGCTCACGGTTGAACGCCCAGATCAGCACGCCCGCAACAAGAATTACGACAATGGCCGGCTGGACCAGTAACCGCATCCGCTCGGCGCGTTTGGCCGCGCCGCGTTCGGATGCACCCTGATCCGGCACTGCCTCCATGTCGGGTGTCTCGATGTCGGGCACCCCGGTGGGCGACGGCTTTTCGGAGGTGGTCATGCCGGCGCCTTGTCGGAATCGCTGTCGCTGTCGTCATGATCGTGCGCGTGTGCTTCCCTCATCTTCTGGAGATGTCCCACGAGGGTGTCGATCGAGATCAGCCCGACATACTCGCCGCGACTACCGGTGACGACGGTGGACGCGGTGCTCTCGGCGAGAAGGGCTTCCAGACCGTCCTGCAAGGTTGACTGGATCGACACGAGCTCACCGATGGGGACTCCGAGCCCGCGGAGCGTCGACGCGGTTGCAAGATGACCGGGGGAGACCCACCGCAGCGGGCGGCTTCGATCGTCGAGGATCAAACCCCACTGCCACTTACGCGAGGCGATCTTCGAGCGGATCTCGTCCACCGGATCGCTCTCCTTCGCAGTAGGACACTGCAGCAGGCGGACGTCGCGAATCCTAGTGAGCGTCAACTGCTTCAGCGACGCGTCCGCACCCACGAAGCCGGCCACCGTGTCGTTCGCTGGATTGGCAAGGATTGCTTCGGGAGTGTCGTACTGCATGATCGAGGATCGATCGCCCAGCACCGCGATTCGATCACCGAGCTTCACGGCCTCGTTGAAGTCGTGCGTGACGAAGACGATGGTCTTTCCGAGTTCGGACTGCAGCCGCATCAGCTCGTCCTGCAGCAGTCCGCGGGTGATGGGGTCGACCGCGCCGAAGGGCTCGTCCATGAGCAGAACCGGGGGATCGGCCGCGAGTGCGCGGGCAACTCCGACGCGTTGTTGCTGTCCGCCGGACAGTTGCCGGGGATAGCGGTTTCGGTAGGTATCGGGGTCGAGTCCGACGAGGTCGAGCATCTCGTCGGTGCGGGCGGCGATCCGCTTCTTGTCCCACCCGATCAGTCCGGGAACGGTGCCGACGTTCTTTGCGATCGTCAGGTGTGGGAAGAGTCCTGCCTGTTGGATCGAGTAGCCGATTCCGCGCCGCAGTTCGTCGGGATCGATGGACAGTGCGTCCTTGCCGCCGATCGTGATCTTCCCCGAGGAGGGTTCGATCAACCGGTTGATCATCCGCATCGTGGTCGTCTTGCCACAGCCCGACGGACCGACGAACACCACGGTCTCGCCTGCGGGCACCGTCAGGGACACGTTGTCGACCGCAGCGTCCTTCTGCCCCGGATAGCGTTTGCTGACGGAGTCGAGCACGATGTCGACTCCGGAAACGTTCTGGTTGCGTACAGGTTCAGTCACGGATACCCCTCGAGGTTGTGAGACGGCCGACGAGGACGAGGATGCCGTCGACGATGAGAGCGAGGACGACGATGAGCACGGTGCCGACGAGCGCCTGCGGGACGGCGTTGGGGCTGCCGACCCTGGACAGACCGGAGAAGATGAGATTGCCGAGTCCGGGGCCCTTCGCGTACGCGGCGATTGCGAGGATGCCGAAGATCATCTGGGTACTCACGCGCATGCCGGCGAGAATCGACGGCCATGCGAGCGGCATTTCGATCCTGGTGAGGATCTTCACCCGGTTCAAGCCGATGCCCTTGGCTGCGTCGGTGACGGCGGGGTCCACCGATGCGAGACCGATGATGGTGTTTCGGATGATCGGAAGTAGCGCGTACAGCACCAATGCGGTGATGGTCGGGGCCACGCCCAGTCCGAGAATCGGAATCAGCAAGCCCAGCAGAGCGAACGAAGGGATCGTCAGTATCGTGCTGGCCAGCGCGGTGGCAATCGCCGAGCCGGCGGGGGAGCGGTAGACGAGAATTCCGATGACGATCGCGAAGATCGTGGCGATGATGATCGACTGCACGACCGCGGACACGTGGAGATAAGAGTCCGTGAGTAGCTGTTGTCGCCGGACCGAGACAAAGCTCCAGAGTGCGTCCATTGCGGGTAAACCCACCCTCTTCCCGAGTACGGCTTCCGACTGCGCGCGCAGACCGACAGCTTGAGAGTGGCTGACTTGGCGGAGAAGTAAACCCCTTTTCGTGAATTTCGTTGCCTGCTGTACACAACTTTCGGTGGGTCGACCGGCCACCCCATCGCTTGAATGGTCCATCCATACGCGTAGATAGCTGCGGTGCGACATGCAAGCGAAGTGGGGATACGCACGAACGAGCCCACCCGTGCCGCGTGGAAAACTGCGGCTCGGATGGGCTCGTTCGTTGGTACTGCTGGAGCTACCAGCGATATGTACCGATCACACGTCGTAGTAGAGCTGGAACTCGTACGGGTGCGGACGGAGGTTGACCGGAGCGATTTCCTGCTCGCGCTTGAGCGAGATCCAGGTCTCGATGAGGTCGGTTGTGAAGACGCCACCCTCGGTGAGGTACTCGTGGTCGGCTTCGAGGCGATCGATCACGGCGTCGAGCGAGGTCGGAGCCTGAGGAATGTTCTTGGCCTCCTCGGGCGGCAACTCGTAGAGGTCCTTGTCGACCGGAGCCTGCGGCTCGATCTTGTTCTTGATTCCGTCCAGGCCTGCCATCATCTGGGCAGCGAAGTTCAGGTACGGGTTGCCCGAGCTGTCCGGCGCGCGGAATTCGAGGCGCTTGGCCTTCGGGTTGTTGCCGGTGATCGGGATACGCACTGCCGCAGAGCGGTTGCGCTGGCTGTAGACGAGGTTGATGGGGGCCTCGTAGCCCGGCACCAGACGGTGGTACGAGTTGATCGTCGGGTTGGTGAACGCCAACAGTGACGGTGCGTGGTGCAGGATGCCGCCGATGTAGTGGCGGGCCAGATCCGACAGTCCGGCGTATCCGGCTTCGTCGTGGAAGAGTGGCTTGCCGTCCTTCCACAGCGACTGGTGGACGTGCATGCCCGAGCCGTTGTCACCGAAGAGTGGCTTCGGCATGAAGGTGGCGGACTTGCCTGCCTTCCATGCTGTGTTCTTGACGATGTACTTGAACAGCTGCAGATCATCTGCAGCGGCAAGCAGCGTGTTGAACTTGTAGTTGATCTCCTGCTGTCCGCCGGTGCCGACCTCGTGATGGCCACGCTCGAGCTCGAAGCCTGCGTTCTGCAGGTTCGTAGAGATCTCATCACGCAGGTCTACGTAGTGGTCGTACGGTGCGACGGGGAAGTATCCACCCTTGGGGCGGACCTTGTAGCCGAGGTTGGGGCTGCCGTCTGCGTTGGCCTCGACACCGGTGTTCCAGGAACCCGAGATGGAGTCGAGCTCGTAGAACGCGCTGTTGATGCCGGAGTCGTAGCGAACCGAGTCGAAGATGTAGAACTCGGCCTCGGCGCCGAAAAACGCGGTGTCGGCAATGCCGGTGGACACCAGGTATTCCTCGGCCTTGCGAGCCACGTTGCGCGGGTCGCGGCTGTAGGACTCGCGAGTGAACGGATCGTGGACGAAGAAGTTGACGTTGAGGGTCTTCGCGGCGCGGAACGGGTCGACCTGCGCGGTCGTCACGTCGGGCAGGAGCATCATGTCCGACTCGTGAATGGACTGGAACCCGCGGACGGACGAACCGTCGAATGCAAGGCCGTCTTCGAAGACATCCTGCGTGAACGCAGACGCCGGGATCGAGAAGTGCTGCTGAATGCCGGGGAGATCCGTGAATCGGATATCCACGTATTCGATATTCTCGTCGGCGATGAACTTGATGACCTCTTCGGCCGTGGTGAAAGCCACGCTGTTACTCCTTTGTTGAGTCCGTCGACCTGCACGTTATGGACTTGGTGTTGCCCGCCAGTCAAGGCTGTGTTTCGCCCGTGTTACACGTCGTGCGTTATGCACACAGCCGTCGAGCGACGGCATGTCCGATTCGCGATGCGATACGAATGTGCCGTGCTCTTCCGCACACACTACGGTGACGACTTCGCGACGGGTGGACGTCGGCGCCTATCCTGGTGTCCATGGCACGAATGACAGGCTCCTGGTTGTCCGGACCGAACTCTGCCTTGCCGGAGGACGGCACGGAGCAGAACTTTCCCGGTGAGCGACTAGGGCTGCCGTCGAACGGTCCAGGCGCATTGGCCGGTCTCGGCCGGCGCACCGGTGCGCTGGTGGTCGACTGGTTGATGTCGATGGGAATTTCGGCATTGATCGTCAGCGTGACCGGAACTCAAATGTCGATGTCGACCATCACGTTGCTCGTGTGGTTCGTACTCGGAGTCGGGACCGTTACCGTCTTTTCGTTCACGCCGGGTCAGCTGATCGCCGGAATCCAGGTGGCGCGGGTCGACGCCCAGGCGCGAGTCGGATTCGTCCGGGCGCTCGTCCGCACATTCTTTCTCATGTTCGTCGTCCCGGCCGTGATCTCGGACCAGGATGGCCGCGGGATGCACGACCGGGCGACGGGAACCGCGATGGTGCGCGGACGCTGACCCGCGCGCCGGTCGTCGTCCTGCGACCGATCAGCGACGCCTGATGGTGCGCTGAACGCCCTTCATCTTTGCTCCACCGGGGATCGGCCCCTTCGGCATTGCCGGACCGCCCTTCGTGCCCAGTGCTGCCAGGCGCGATTCGATGGTGTCCATGCGCTTGGTGTCGATGTTGTTCGGCAGCTTGGTCAGGTACTTCTGCAGACCGGACAGCGGGATCTGGTTGTCACCGTTTCCGATCACGATGTCGTAGATCGGGGTGTCGCCGACGAGCCTGGCAGTCTTCTTCTTCTCCTGCGCGAGAAGAGCCTTCACGCGCTGAGGTGCGCCCTCGGCGATGAGGATCACACCGGGCTTGCCGATGACACGATGAACCGCATCGAGCTGGGTGGTCCCGGCGACGGCATTGCTCACTCGCCAGGATCCGCGCAGGTTGTCCAGTGCCCAGGCTGCGGCGCCTGCCTGGCCGTCGGCCTTCTTGTACACCGACTTCTGCACTCGGCGTCCGAAGATGATGAACGCGACGAGCACACCGATCAAGAGACCGAAGGGCAACAAGAACCACTCGACTCCGAAGATCAGGCCGATCAGGAACGCAACGAGCGTGATCCCGACGATGGCACCGATCATCAGCGGGAGAAGCAGCTTGTCTTCTTTCCGCTGCATCTGGAACGCCTGCCACAGCTGGCCGCGACGTTCCTTGGATGCCTTCTTGCGCGCAGCCTTTGCTGCTGCTTTTGCCTCTTTGCTGGGCTTGCCTGCTTTGCCTGCTTTGCCCGCTTTACTGCCGTTCGCCATGCTTCACAGGATACGGCCCGTGTCGACCGTGATCTGCACCGCGCCGGAAGTGACTCAGCGAGCAGCCAACCGAGCCATCAAGGAACTGGCTTCCTGCGACGCCTCGCCGCCTTCGACCAAGTGAGCCATGCTCTCCGGCAGCACCCGTCCGTGATGCGCCATTGCCTGCGCGTACAGCCGACCGGCTCGGTAGGACGAACGGACCAACGGCCCGGCAAGCACGCCTGCGAAACCGACCTCGGTGGCGTAGTCGGAGTGCTCGACGAACTCCTCGGGCTTGACCCAGCGCTCGACCGGATGATGGCGAGGAGACGGACGAAGGTACTGAGTGATGGTAAGGATGTCGCAGCCTGCCTCGTGCAGGTCGCGGATCGCTTCCTGAACCTCTTCCGGGGTCTCGCCCATTCCGAGGATGAGGTTGGACTTGGTGACGAGGCCGTCGTCACGCGCAGCGGTTATGACATCCATCGAACGCTGGTAGCGGAATGCGGGTCGGATCCGCTTGAAGATCCGAGGAACGGTCTCGACGTTGTGCGCGAGTACCTCGGGCCGAGAGGAGAACACCTCGGCAAGCTGATCCGGCTTGGCGTTGAAGTCGGGGATCAGGAGTTCGACACCAGTGTTCGGGTTGAGCCTCTTGATGTACCGCACGGTCTCTGCATAGAGCCACGCACCGCCGTCTTCGAGGTCGTCACGTGCCACGCCGGTGATGGTGGAGTAGCGCAAGCCCATAGCCTGAACGCTCTCCGCAACACGACGGGGCTCGTCACGGTCGAGATCTTCGGGTTTGCCCGTGTCGATCTGGCAGAAATCGCAGCGGCGGGTGCACTGCTCACCGCCGATCAGGAAGGTCGCCTCGCGGTCTTCCCAGCATTCGTAGATGTTGGGGCAGCCAGCTTCCTCACACACGGTGTGCAAGCCTTCGCGCTTCACAAGACCCTTGAGCTCGGTGTATTCGGGGCCCATCTTTGCCTTGGTCTTGATCCAGCTGGGCTTGCGTTCGATCGGGGTCTCCGCGTTTCGGATCTCGAGGCGAAGTAGTTTGCGTCCGGGTGGGGCGAGCGCAGCGTCGGGGGGTGTTTTTGGGGCCACAGTCACAATTTCGATGCTACGCGCCGAACTTCATCGTCGTGAACTGCGGGCTACTCGCTGCTTTTACCACGTCCACACGCGCAACCGGGTGATCGGCGACTTCGAGGCTGCCGTCGAGTGCGGCCTCGACAGCGGACACGACAGCCGGAATCACCTCCGCGACCGTGACATCGCGATCGAGCTCGCTCGACAGTGAGGTGACCCCTGCATCGGCGATCCCACACGGGACGATTGCATCGAATCCGGACGTCGAAGAATTGCAGTTCAACGAGAAGCCGTGCAGCGTCACTCCGCGCTGGACGCGGACGCCTATCGCTGCGATCTTGCGTTCGGGGACCGTCGCGCCGTTCTTCGTACCGGCGGCGAGCCATACGCCCGACCTGCCGTCGATACGACCGCAGTCGATGCCGAGATCGGTGCACACCGCGATCAACGCTTCCTCGATTCGCCGCACATAGCGCACCACGTCGATCGGTTGCGCCAGCTTCACGATGGGGTATCCGACAAGTTGGCCGGGACCGTGCCAGGTGATCTTGCCACCACGATCGACCTCGATGACCGGTGTTCCGTCCGTCGGGCGATCCTCGGGGGACGTGCGTCGCCCAGCGGTGTACACGGAAGGATGCTCGAGAAGTAGAAGTGTGTCTCGGCCTCTGCCGTCGGCGCGCATGTCGGCGAGCTCTCGCTGACGGTCCAGAGCTTCCAGGTAGTCGATCGAACCGATCTCCTGGACGTCGATCGGATCAGAACTCTCCCGAGCAGAGATTCCAGCAGTGTCCATAGGTGACGACGTTACGCCAGGCGTTGCACGGCTCGGCAACGTCAGTTCCCGACTACCGCCCGCAGTGCCTCACCGACGGTGTGATGCGTGAACGCGAAGCCGGTGTCTTCCAAGACCTTGGGTATCGCCCGTGGCCCGGTCAGAACCGCTTCTTCGGCGAACTCACCGATGACCAACTTGAGAGCGAATCCAGGTACGACCCACGGTGCAGGACGTTTGATTGCACGAGCGAATGCACTGTTGAACTGTGCGTAGGTGACCGGAGCCGGACCCACCATGTTCACGGGACCGCGCACGGTGTCGTTTTCCAACCCGTGGACTATCGCGCCGATCTCGTCGTCGAGTGAGATCCACGGGAAGTACTGACGCCCACTCCCGAGGCGGCCCCCGAGACACAGCAGGTACAGCGGGCGCAGCTTGTCCATCATTCCGCCGCGACGAGACAACACGACGCCGCTGCGCAATAGAACTGTGCGCACTCCAGCCTCGCTCGCCGCCGTCGTCGCACCTTCCCAATCGCGGCACACCTCAGCGAGGAAACCTGCACCGACGCCGTCCGATTCGTCGACGACTCGGTCACCGGTGTCCCCGTAGAAGTTGACGCCGCTGGCGTTGACGAGCGTCGGAACGCCGAACTTCACACATGCGTCGGCCAGTACCTCGGTCGGAGTGATGCGGCTGTCGCGAACCTGCTGCTTGTACGCACCCGACCATCGTTTGTCACCGATTCCGACTCCGCACAGGTTCACCACAGCATCGGCCGAGCGCAACGCTTTTTCGTCGATGCTGCCGTTCGGTGGATCCCATCGGAATTCGTCGGGGCCCGCCGGCGCACGGCGTACGAGCCTCGACACCTCATGGCCCTTGCCTCGCAGCGACGCTACGAGCGAGGTACCGATCAACCCTGAAGAACCTGCAATCACGACGCGCATGACTTCTTGAC